>NZ_JACBZI010000001.1:2401683-2743366 GCF_013408145.1 Nocardioides marinus | reverse complement strand
ATGAGCGCCTCCGAAGTCCTGTGCCCTGCCTGCCGGGCGCCGTTCGCCCCCGGTGCTGCCGCCTGCCCCGCCTGCGGCATCCGACTCGTCGGGCCCGACGCGGTGCGGCTGTGGCAGGTGGACCAGCAGATCGCCGCCCTCCGCGCCGAGGCCGCCGGGCTCCTGGAGTCGATGCGCGCCCCGCTGCCTGCCGGGTCGGTAGGGGCTAGCGCTGCCGCGCACGGTGCGGCACAGCCGGAACGGCGTGCCGCGACCCTCACCGGTCAGGGCCTGCTGCTCGGCTTCGGCGCGCTCCTGCTGCTCTCCGCGGTCTCGGTCTTCGTGCTGGTCGCCTGGACGCTCATCGGGGTCGTCGGCCAGGCCGTGCTCCTCACCGGCGCCACCGTCACGGCGGCGCTCGCGTCGCGGGCCGCCTCGACCCGGGGGCTGCGGGCCGCGGCCCACACCTCGGCCGTCATCGCGGTCGGGGTCTCCGTGCTGATGGCCCAGGGGGCCTACTCGCTCGACGTCGCGGGCCTCGCCGACCTCACCGGCACGCGGTACGCCGCCGTCGCCGCCCTCGTGCTCGCCGGCCTCTGGTGCGGCTACGACGCCCTGACGGGGCGGTCGTGGTCACCGACAGGATGGACGTCGGCGTACCTCCCGGCCGCCGTGCTGGCCGTCGCGGTGGCCGCTGTCTCGCTGCTGGTCTCCATCGAGCCCGGCGGCCTGGTGCTCGGCGTCGGCCTGCTCGCCGTGGCGGCGCTGATGGGCGGCCTGGCGGTCGTGCTCCACGCGGTCCTGGACACGCGGCGCCGGCGGCAGCCGGTCGGCGTCGCGGTGCTGCTCGCCGTCTCGTCGGGCGTGCTCGGGGCCGTGGTGCTGGTGCTCACCGCCTACGACCTCGACCTCGGGCGGCCGGAGCGCTACGTCTCGGGCGCGGTGCTGGTCCTGCTCGCGGTGGTGCTGTCCGGCGCACCGGCGTACGTCGCCGAGCGGCTCGGTCGCAGCAACGCGAGGCCGGACCTGTGGACGACCGGCACCCGGCTCCCGGCCGCCCTCGCGGCCTCGCTCGGGGCGGGCACGGTGCTGCTCGACGTGCCCGGGTGGGGCTGGGCGGTCGCCTCGGTCGCCGCCTCGCTCCTCCTGGCCGCGTCCGCGCGGACGTTGCCCCGGCTCGTCGCCCGAGCCGCGGCCCTCGTCGCGCCGCTGGCCGCGACCCTCGTGGTGCTCACCGTGGAGACCAGCACCCGCAGCGTGGCCGCCCTGGTCCGTGGTGGTGCAGGTGTGGTCGACACCGTCCCGGTCCCGGTCGAGGTCGCGCTGCTGGGGCTGTGGGCGCTGGCCTGCCTGGTGCTCCTCGTCCTCACTCCCAGCTGCGGGTACGCGCGGGCCGGACTGTCGCTCGGCGGGACGGCGGCACTCCTGCTCGCCGTGGCCCACGGCCCCTGGGAGGCCACGGTGCCCGCGGGCATCGCCTGGGTGGTGCTCGCGCTGGCCGCCGCCCGTGCCGCAGCGGTCCGCGGCCGGGCCACCGACCACCTGGTCGCCGGTCTCACCGCCTGCTACGGCGTCGTGCCGCTGGCCCAGCTCCTGGTTGAGGGGGCCGACCCGGTGCTCCAGGCCGCCGGTGCGTGGGCCCTCGCGGGCGGGGTCGCCTGGTACGCCTCGGCGCCGGGCCGGCTCGCCGTCGGGCACCTCGCCGCACTGCTCGTCTCACTGGGCCACGTGCTGCTGGTCAGCCGCTGGGACGGTGCGGTGCTGGAGGCCTACACGCTGCCGGCGGCTGCCGCCTTCGCGGTCCTCGGCGTCCTGCAGCACCGGGCGGGCCGGCCGGCGCCGGGGTCGGTGCTCACCATGGGCCCGGCCCTCTCCATCGCGCTGACCCCGACGCTGGTGCTCGCCGTGGGCACCGACGACCTGCCCCGGCTCGCGCTGGTGCTCGTGGCCGGCATCGCCTGTCTCGTGGTCGGAGCGGGCCGCGGTCTGCGGGCGCCGCTGTTGGCAGGGGCGGCGACGCTCGGTGTGGTCGCGCTGATGCAGGGCAGCCCCTACCTGGCCTACGTGCCGACGTGGCTGCTGCTGGGCCTCGCCGGGGCCGTGCTCCTGACCCTGGGGGTGGCGTGGGAGTCGGCGCTGAACGCGGGTCGCCAGGTGGGGCGCTGGGCGCACGCCCTGCGGTGAGTCCCGCAGGCTTTCGCCCGGCGCGGTCCGGCTCGCTATCGTCGCAGGCATGGACGCCATCAGCTTCCCCCCGGCTCCCACGAACGAGCCCAACCTGACCTATGCGCCCGGCACCCCGGAGCGCGAGTCGCTGCTCACCGAGATCGCCGCGCTCGAGTCCGAGTCGCGCGACCTCCCGGCGTACGTCGGAGGGGAGTGGCGGGCCTGCGGCGGCGAGGAGATCCAGGTCGTCCAGCCCCACGACCACCAGCACGTGCTGGGGGTGACCCGCAACGCCACGACCGCGGACGCCCAGGCCGCCGTCGACGCGGCGCTCGACGCGGCGCCGGCCTGGCGGGCCATGTCCATCGACGACCGGTGCGCGATCCTGCTCAAGGCCGCCGACCTGCTCGCCGGCCCGTGGCGCCAGCGGCTCAACGCCGCGACGGTCCTCGGCCAGTCCAAGACGGCGTTCCAGGCCGAGATCGACGCCGCCTGCGAGCTGATCGACTTCTGGCGCTTCAACGTCCACTACGCCAAGCAGATCCTCACCGACCAGCCGATCGCCAACAGCCCCGGCATCTGGAACCGCACCGACCACCGCCCGCTCGAGGGCTTCGTCTACGCGATCACGCCGTTCAACTTCACCGCGATCGCCGGCAACCTGCCCACCGCCCCGGCGCTGATGGGCAACACCGTGGTCTGGAAGCCCAGCCCCACCCAGCAGCTGGCCGCCTCGCTGACCATGGAGCTGCTGATCGAGGCCGGCATGCCGCCGGGCGTGATCAACATGGTCCCCGGCGACGGCCTCGCGGTCTCCGAGGTGGCGCTGCCGCACCGCGACCTCGCCGGCATCCACTTCACCGGCTCGACCCCGACCTTCCAGCACCTGTGGCGCTCGGTCGGCGAGAACATCACCGGCTACCGCTCCTACCCGCGGATCGTCGGCGAGACCGGCGGCAAGGACTTCATCGTCGCCCACCCCTCCGCCGACCCGGCCGTGCTCACCACCGCGATGATCCGCGGCGCCTTCGAGTTCCAGGGCCAGAAGTGCTCGGCCGCCTCGCGGGCCTACGTGCCGCGCTCGGTGTGGAACGTCATCAAGGACGACCTGGTCGCGCAGACCGAGGCGATCTCGATGGGCGACCCGACCGACCTGTCGCACTTCATGGGCGCGGTCATCGACGCCCGCGCCTTCGCCAAGCACAAGGCCGCGATCGAGCGGGCGCAGGCGACCGACGGCCTCGAGGTGATCGCGGGCGGTCAGGTCGACGACTCGGTCGGCTACTTCGTGCGGCCGACGATCGTGGAGATCGCCGACCCGACCGACGAGATGTTCGCGACCGAGTACTTCGGTCCGATCCTGGCCGTCCACGTCTACGACGACCGGGTCGAGGGGGCCTTCGAGTCGGTCGTGCGGCAGATGGAGTCGTTCGCGCCGTACGCCCTGACCGGCGCGATCATCAGCCAGGACCGCGCGGCCGTCGCCTGGGCGCGCGAGGAGCTGCGCTTCGCGGCCGGCAACTTCTACATCAACGACAAGCCGACCGGTGCGGTCGTCGGGCAGCAGCCCTTCGGCGGTGGTCGCGCGTCGGGCACCAACGACAAGGCCGGTGCCGCGGTCAACCTGCTGCGCTGGACCAGCCCGCGCTCGATCAAGGAGACGTTCGTCCCGCCGACGGACTACCGCTACCCCTACATGGGCTGAGCGTGGCCCCGACGCTGCTGACGGTCCTCCTCCACCTCGGTGCCCTGCACCCGGCGGAGAAGGGCCTGACGCTGCTGCTGGCCTTCGGGCCGTTCGTGGTGCTCGCCGTCGTCGTCGCCGTACGACGCCGGCAGGACGCCGCGGCGCAGGCCACCTCCCACGAGCCCACAGATCCCACAGACCCCCACCGCGACTGATCGACTCGCCGAGCCGGCGTATTGATGCGCCGGTTCGGCGGGGGTGGTGGGTCGAGCCGGCGTATTGATGCGCCGGTTCGGCGGGCGGGGTGGGTCGAGCCGGCGTATTGATGCGCCGGTTCGGCGGGGCGGTGGGTCAGCCGAGGGCGGCCCAGGCGCGGCGGAGCTCGCCCTCGATCGGGGCCCAGCCGGTGTCGACGGCACTGCCGACGACGTCGCCGAGCCGCTGGGGCAGGGCGCCGCCGTCGATGCCGACGGTGCTGCACAGGGTGTCGGTCAGGTCGGGGGACCCAGCCGCGACGCCGTGGTCGAGGCACCACCGGAGGCCGTCGACCCGGTCGTAGGCGGCATCGCTGAGCAGCGCGAACGCCGGCACGGCCATCAGGCCGAGCAGCAGACGCATCCAGTGGTGGAGTGGCACGCCCTGCTCAACGAGCCACCCACCGCCGGGTCACTGGGCCGACCGGGTGAGGAGGACCTCAGCCGACCGGGACCGGTCAGCGGGCGAGGTACTGCTGACCCACCTTGTGCTCGGCCTTGAGCGCCTTGAGCAGCAGGTCGGCGATCAGGCCCTCGATCTTGCCGCCGACCAGCGGGATGTTGACCTTGATCGTGAGGTCCACGGTCTCCACGCAGGTCTCGCCGGAGCCGGCGACGGCGGCCGTGCCGGACATCTCGCCGGGCTTGCCGGGGATGGTCACCGTGACGTCGCCGGTGGGGCCGTGCCAGGACTCGGTCTGGACGATGTTGATCTCGTCGCCGACGAACTTCTTGGCGAAGGACGGGATGCCTTGGGCCGCCTGGTACTGGTCGATGGTGACCTCGAACCCGTCGGCGGTCTCCGTCGCGGTGACCTCACGACGCAGCACCCGCTGGTAGTCGCAGACCTCCTCGCGGAACGCCGGGTCCGCCAGCATGGCAAGGACCTTCTCCGCGGGGGCGTCGTAGGCCATCTCGTGCACGAGCCGCTTGCTCATCGCTCTCCTCCGAGCCAGGCGGTGCCGATGGTCTGCTCGACCTCGAGACCGCTCTTGATGTTGTCGGCCATCAGGCCCTCCAGCTTGCCGCCGATGACCGGCACCTTGACCTTGACGTCGAGCTCGACGACCTCGGCGGTCCCGGCGCCGCGGGCCTCGAGCCGGACGGTCCCGGTCGCGGTGGTCGGCTTGCCGGGGGCGGTCACCGAGACGGTGCCGCCCGTGTGGGAGGTCCAGTGCTCCTCGATGATCGCCCTGGTGGTGTCCCCGGCGATCTTCTTCGCGATCGCCGGCAGGCCGGCGGTGTTCTGCACCTGGTCGTTGACGAGGGTGAAGCCCTCGTCGGTGGGGGTCAGGTCGATGTCGTGGGAGACCACGCCCTGGGCGTCGCAGACTTTCGCGCGGAAGGCCGGGTCGGCCAGCATCGCGAAGACCTCGTCGGGTGGGGCGTCGTAGGTCAGCTCGTGTCGAAACTTCACGGCGCTCATCATGCCGTGCCGCACCCACGGGGTGGCGCGTGTGGGACGTTGTGGACATGAGTGGCGAGAACTTCGTGTCCTTCGGCGAGCAGGGTGCACAGCTGACCTACGGCTCCTACCTCCAGCTCCCGAAGCTGCTCGACGCCCAGCGCTGCGAGTCCGGCGGCGACGGCGCCCCGCCGGCGCACGACGAGCTGCTCTTCATCACCATCCACCAGGTCTACGAGCTGTGGTTCCAGCAGCTGCTGCACGAGGTCGGGGCGGCGCGCGACGCGATGCTGGCCGGGCCGGGCGGTCAGGGGCGCGGTCGCCTCTGGTGGGCCCAGCACCTGTTGCAGCGGGTGCACGTCATCGAGCGCACCCTGGTCCAGCAGGTCGACGTGCTGGAGACGATGACGCCACAGGACTTCCTGCAGTTCCGCCAGCGGCTGGCGCCGGCCAGCGGCTTCCAGTCGGTGCAGTTCCGCGAGCTCGAGTTCGTCTCCGGTGCCAAGGACGCGGGGTACGTCGAGCGGTTCCGCGGGCTCACCGCCGAGGAGCAGGCCCGGCTCGCGCGCCGGCTCGAGGAGCCGACCCTGTGGGACGCCTTCCTCGCCGCGCTCGCCTCCGCCGGCCTGGCGGTCGGCTCCGACGAGGAGATCTCGGCCTCCCTGCGGACCGTCGCGCACGACCGGGACCAGCACGCCGCGCTGTGGGCGCTGGCCGAGGCGCTGCTGCAGCACGACGAGCTCGCGGCCTCCTGGCGCGCGCGGCACGTCGTGATGGTCGAGCGGATGATCGGCGCGAAGTCCGGCACGGGGGGCAGCTCGGGGTCGACGTACCTGCGCTCGCGGCTGCCGCTGCAGTACTACCCGCTGCTGTGGGAGCTGCGCAGCAGCCTCTAGGTCGGTGGGTCCGGGGGCCCCTCCGTCCGGGCGCCCGGGCGTGGCGTGGGCGCGCCCGGTTGGCCCGGGCGTGACGTGGGTCCTAGTGTCGGAGACGTGTCAACGACGACGCACGACAGTGAGCTGAAGGACCTGATCGCGAAGGCGACCGAGCTGGCGAGAGCCGGGAAGGGGACGGGAGGGCCGCCGCACGACGAGGTGGGCGCGCTCCTGACGGCCTACTACCGTCACGTCGCCCCCGAGGACGTCTCCGGCCGGGCCGACGTGGACGTCTACGGCGCCCTCGCGAGCCACTACCGGCTGGCGGCCGAGCGCCCCCAGGGCACCGCCCGGGTGCGGGTGCTGACCCCGACGCTGGCCGAGGACGGCTGGTCGGCCGGCGGGCACAGCGTCGTGGAGGTCGTCACCGACGACATGCCCTTCCTCGTGGACAGCCTCACGATGGAGCTGTCCCGCGAGCTGCGCGACGTGCACGTGGTGGTGCACCCGCACTTCGACGTACGCCGTGACATCACCGGGTCGCTGCTGCACGTCGCACCCGTCGACGACGGCGCGCTCGAGCCCGACGACGACTCGGTGCGCGAGTCGTGGATGCACGTGGAGATCGACCGGATCGCCGACGGGGACGCCGCGGCGATCGTCGACGACGTCCAGCGGGTGCTGCGCGACGTGCGCGAGGCCGTCGAGGACTGGCCGCGCACCCGGCAGCGGATGCTCGACGTGGTGGGCGAGCTGCGCGGGCAGGTGCCGGCCGGCCTGGACCCGGAGGAGGTCCGGCAGGGCGCCGAGCTGCTGGAGTGGCTGACCGACGACCACTTCACCTTCCTCGGCTTCCGGGAGTACGCCCTGGAGCAGCACGACGGCGAGGACGTCCTGCGTGCGGTGCCCGGCACCGGGCTGGGCATCCTGCGTGCCGACCAGGACACCTCCGAGGCCTTCGCCCGGCTGCCCGAGCCGGTCAAGGCCAAGGCCCGCGAGAAGACGTTGCTGGTGCTGGCCAAGGCCAACTCCCGCGCGACCGTGCACCGCCCGGCGTACCTCGACTACGTCGGGGTGAAGACCTTCGACGCCGACGGCGAGGTGACGGGGGAGCGGCGCTTCCTCGGGCTCTTCTCCTCCTCGGCGTACGCCGAGTCGCTCATCCGCATCCCGCTGCTGCGCGAGAAGGCCCGCGAGGTGCTGCGCCGCAGCGGCTTCGACCCCCGCAGCTACGCCGGGCGGGCGCTGATGGACACCCTCGAGGGCTACCCCCGCGACGAGCTGTTCCACACCACCGTCGACGAGCTGGCGCCGATGGCCGAGGCCGCGATGCACGCCCGCGAGCGCCGCGCCGTCCGCGCCATCACCCGCGCCGACACCTACGGCCGCTACGTCAGCGTGCTGGTCTACCTGCCGCGCGACCGCTACAACACCGCGGTCCGTGAGAAGTTCAGCGAGATCCTGCTGGACCAGCTCGGCGGGGAGTCGGTCGAGTTCACCGTCCGCATCAACGAGTCGACCACGGCGCGCGTGCACTTCGTCGTGCACCTGCCCCGGCAGGTCGGCGACCCGACGGTGACCGGCACCCTGCGCGCCCTCGACACCACCGACCTCGAGCGGCGCCTCGCCGACGCCTCCCGGTCCTGGCGCGACGACTTCCTGGCCGCGGTGCTCTCGGAGTACGGCGAGCAGGTCGGCGCCACGCTGGGCCGGCGCTACGTCGACTCCTTCCCGGAGGCCTACAAGGAGGACTTCCTGCCCCGGGCGGCGGCGGTGGACGTCGGGCGCCTGGAGGGCATCGAGGGGGAGGAGGGGCTGGACCTCTCGCTGGCCCAGCACCTCGACGCCGGGCGCGGCGAGGCCCGCCTCAAGGTGTTCCGGGTCGGCAGCCCGCTCTCGCTCTCGGCGGTGCTGCCGATGCTGAGCAGCCTGGGGGTCGAGGTCGTGGACGAGCGGCCCTACGAGCTCGACGACCTCGACCGCCCGACCTACGTCTACGAGTTCGGCCTGCGCTACGGCACCGCGCTGCCCGACGACGCACGCGAGCTGTTCGTCGACGCGCTGCGGGCGGTGTGGGACGGCCGCGCCGAGGTCGACGGCTTCAACCGGCTGGTGCTCGGGGTGGGGCTGGGCTGGCGCCAGGCGATGCTGCTGCGCGCGTACGCCAAGTACATGCGCCAGGGCGCCTCCCCGTTCGCCGTCGACACCATCGAGGAGGCGCTGGCCGCCAACGTCGACATCACCCGGATGCTCGTGCGGCTCTTCGAGGTGCGCTTCGACCCGGCCGTGACCGACCGCGAGCAGCAGACCGAGACGCTGGAGGCCCGGCTGGGTGCTGCGCTGGACGACGTGGCCAGCCTCGACCACGACCGCATCCTGCGCGGCTACCTCACCCTGATCCGCGCGACGCTGCGGACCAACCACTTCCAGCGCGCCGCGGACGGCAGCCCGAAGGACTACCTCAGCCTCAAGCTGGAGCCCTCGGCGATCCCGGACCTGCCCTCGCCACGGCCGAAGTTCGAGATCTTCGTCTACTCCCCGCGGGTGGAGGGCGTGCACCTGCGCTTCGGCTCTGTCGCGCGCGGTGGCCTGCGGTGGAGCGACCGCCGCGACGACTTCCGCACCGAGGTGCTGGGCCTGGTCAAGGCGCAGATGGTGAAGAACACCGTCATCGTCCCGGTCGGCGCCAAGGGCGGCTTCTACGCCAAGAACCTCCCCGACCCGGGCGACCGCGAGGCGTGGATGGCCGAGGGCATCGCCTGCTACCGCACCTTCATCTCCGGGTTGCTCGACATCACCGACAACCTCGTCGAGGGGAGCACCGTGCCGCCGGCCGACGTGGTGCGCCACGACGGCGACGACGCCTACCTCGTCGTGGCCGCCGACAAGGGCACCGCGACGTTCAGCGACATCGCCAACGAGGTCGCGATGTCCTACGGCTTCTGGCTCGGTGACGCCTTCGCCTCCGGCGGGTCGGTGGGCTACGACCACAAGGCGATGGGCATCACCGCCCGCGGCGCCTGGGTCTCGGTCCAGCGGCACTTCCGCGAGCGCGGCATCGACTGCCAGGCCGAGGACTTCACCTGCGTGGGCATCGGTGACATGTCCGGCGACGTCTTCGGCAACGGGATGCTCTGCTCCGAGCACACCCGGCTCGTGGCCGCCTTCGACCACCGCGACATCTTCCTCGACCCCGACCCGGACGCCGCCACGTCGTACGCCGAGCGCAGGCGGCTCTTCGAGCTGCCGCGCTCCTCCTGGCAGGACTACGACACCGCGCTGATCTCCGAGGGCGGCGGCGTGTGGTCGCGCTCGCGCAAGTCGATCCCGCTCAACGACCACGTGCGCCGCGCGCTGGGCATCGACGCCGGGGTCGAGCAGATGACGCCGAACGAGCTGATGCGCGCGATCCTGACCGCACCGGTCGACCTGCTGTGGAACGGCGGCATCGGCACCTACGTCAAGGGCAGCGAGGAGACCCACGCCGACGTCGGTGACAAGGCCAACGACGCGATCCGCGTCGACGGCGGCCAGCTGCGCGCCGCGTGCGTCGGCGAGGGCGGCAACCTCGGCCTCACCCAGGCCGGTCGCATCGAGTACGCGCGGGGCGGCGGTCGGCTCGACACCGACTTCATCGACAACTCCGCGGGCGTGGACACCTCCGACCACGAGGTCAACATCAAGATCCTCCTCGACCGCGTCGTCGCCGACGGGGACCTGACGCACAAGCAGCGCAACACGCTGCTGGCGGAGATGACCGACGAGGTCGCCGCGCTGGTGCTGCGCGACAACTACGAGCAGAACCTCGCGCTGGCCAACGCCCTGCACCACGCGCCGTCGATGCTCCACGTGCACGAGGCGCAGATCAAGAAGCTGGAGGCCGACGGCGTGCTCGACCGCGAGGTCGAGGGGCTGCCGTCGGCGAAGGTGATCAAGCGTCGCGCCGAGCGCGGGGAGGGGCTGAGCGCCCCCGAGCTGTCGGTGCTGATGGCGTGGACCAAGATCGTGCTCGCCGACGAGCTGGTCGCCTGCGACCTGCCCGACGACCCCTACCTCGTCCAGGACCTCACGGCCTACTTCCCCTCCGCGATGCGCGAGCGGTTCCGCACCCAGATCGGCGACCACCCGCTGCGGCGCGAGATCATCGTGACCCAGGTGGTCAACGACCTGGTCAACGGCGCGGGCATCACCTTCCTCGCGCGACTCGGCGGCGAGACCGGGGCCAGCGCCCCCGAGCTCGTGGGGGCCAACTTCGTGGCGCGCGAGGTGTTCGCCTCGCTCCCGCTGCGCCAGGAGCTGAGCGCCTGGGACAACCGGATCGACGCCGCCGTGCAGACGCGGATGCGACTGGAGATGCGCACGCTGGTCGAGCGGGCCAGCCGGTGGTTCGTCGCGAACCGGCGGCCGCCGATGGAGAGCCAGGCCGTGGTCGACCAGTTCGCCGGGCCGGTCCAGGCGACGATGGCGCAGCTGCCCTCGCTGATGAGCGGGTACGAGCTCGCCGCCTTCGAGGAGCGCCGCGAGCGCCTGCTCGCCCAGGGGGTCCCCGAGGAGCTCGCGGAGCGGGTGGCGGTGCTGCCACCGGCGTACATGGTGCTCGGCGTGGTGGACACCGCGCAGCGCGACGGCCTGAAGCCGGCCGACGTGGCGCGGGTGCACTTCGCGCTCGGGGAGCGGCTCGGGCTGCCGGTGCTGGTCCAGCGGATCCTCGCCCTGCCGCGCGACGACCGGTGGCAGACCATGGCGCGCGCGGCGCTGCGCGACGACCTGCACCAGGTCCACCTCCAGCTCACCGGGCAGGTGCTCGCCGGCACGGACTCCGAGGAGAGCGCCACGGCACGGATCCAGGCATGGGAGGACGCCGATGCCGTGCAGGTCGACCGGGCAGCCCGGACGCTGCAGGACATCTGCTCCGACGACGCCACCGACCTGGCCCGGCTCTCGGTCGGGCTGCGGGTGGTCCGGGGGTTGCTGGCCACGGGGTAGTCGTCGGACCTAGAGGGCCGCGGGGCGCGCGACGACGCTCCCGTCCGCCGGCACCCCCGGCGGAGGGGAACCACCCCTTCCGCTCCTTCGTCGCTCCAGGGGGGCCAGGCCCATCCACCCTCCGCCGGGGGTGCCGCCGGCCGTGCGCGGCCTCGCGCGGGGCCTCGAGGCTCCTCGCTGGCGCCGTCGCACCTCGACCAGCGGTGGGCTCAGCCGGCTGGGTCGCGCAGGGTGACCTCGAGCAGGGCGCGGACCAGCCGCATGGCGCGGTCCAGCGGGGGCGGGTCGCCGATGATGACCGGCGCCCACTCGAGGGCGGTGCCGACCTGGACGAGGATGTCGACGATCTCGTCGCTGATCCGGTCGTGCTGGTCCGGCAGGGTCTCGCGCAGTGCCGCGGCGACGCCGTCGCGCAGGCTCCCGGCCACCGGGCCGTCGGGCTGCATGAGCAGCTTGAGCGCGAGCGCCGGCTCGCGACGGGCGAAGTCTCGCAGTGCGGGGAACTGCGAGGTGTGGTCCATGAAGCGGCGAAAGGTGTCCAGCGCGCGCTCGACGCCCTCGCCCGTGGCGTGCGCCTGGCAGCCCGCCCAGACCTCGCGGGACAGCGAGGCGAGCACGTCGCCGAGCACCTCCTCGCGGCCGCCGACCCAGCGGTAGAGCGTGGTGCGGCCGACGCCGAGGGCAGCGGCGAGGGTCTGCATGTCCAGCCGCTCGCCCGACACGAAGATCCGGGTGGCGTACTCCATGGCCATCTCGGGGTCGGGGCGTCGAAGGGGAGCGGGGAATGGCACGGAGCCGGCCGTGCGGGCCGCGCTGGAACCGGTGGTGGGGTCGGGGGAAGAAGTCATCGTCAGGCCGTAACCCTGGTGACGGTCGCCTCGTTGTGGAACATTGTACGAAGATGTTCCATCTGCCACACCATGGCTCAGTGTCCCACGCGGAGGTCCCGTGCGCCGAACGATCCGTCCCCTGCTCGCTGCTGCATCCGTGCTCGTCGCGGGTCTCCCGGTCGGGCTGGGCGCGCTCGCGCCGACCCCGATCGCACCGCCCGCCGCGGCGGCCGGTGTCGACCTCACGTGCAGCTTGGCGCTGACCAAGACCGACCCGGACACGATCAACCTCGCCTACCCCGACGAGGCGGCTGACTACTACAGCGTCGTCTTCCCGAACCTGCCGGGCATGCGCCTGCGGATCACCGGGGAGTTCCCGCACGCGCGCTACGCCTCGTTCAACGTCTACGACCCCCAGCTCCGCCCGATCGACGCGATCGCGGACGTCGACATCACACCCGACCCCGGGTCGAGGAACCCGTTCGAGGCCGGCGCCCGCCGCGGCGCCAAGGCACGGACCTACACGGCGTACGTCGACTTCGGCGCAGCCCCGGACCGCCGTCGCGACCGCGAGCCGAACACCATCTACTCCGGGGAGATGGCCGACGGGACCCCGCTGCCCGGCAGCGGCCTGATCTACCGGATCTACACACCCGATCGCGGGCGCGACGACTTCGGGGACGTCCCCATCCCCACGGTGACCCTGGAGCGGGTCGACTCCACCGATCCCGTCACCCCGTCGATGTGCGAGCAGGTGACCAAGCCCGCCGTCACCTTCCTCACCGCGCTCACCCAGGAGAGCGAGGCACTGTCGGAGCACGTTGACTCGGCGCTCCCGTTCGGCTACGAGACGCCGCGGTGGCGGCGGTTCGAGAACCTGCCGGCCGCCGTGGCGGACAACGCATTGGAGAACCCCACACTGGAGCAGGTCCGTCCGCTGCTCGACCCGCTGACGCCGTACTTCGGCCAGGGAGGCTTCCTCTCCAACATCCACAACTCCTACGTGTACGCCGCCACCAACCGTGCATACGGGAAGGTGCTGGTCACCCGCTTCCGGACCCCGACCTTCCCCGACACCCGTGAGGGGGCCCGACGGATGGACGCGGCGCAGGTGCGCTACTGGTCGATCTGCCAGACCGAGTTCTACTCCCAGCGCTACATCGCCTGCCGCCAGGACGACCAGGTTGTCGGCCGCGGCGGGTGGGCGACCGTCGTCGTGAGCACCCCCAGCCAGCGACCCGCGCGGGCGACGCGTCGCTGCGGGGTCACGTGGATGCCCTGGGGGCCGGTGCCGGAGGGTGCGCTGCTGCTGCGCCACATGCTGCCCTCCGACGACTTCGAGCAGACGGTGGCCGTGGCGGAGTACCGCAAGGAGCGGCGCACGATGAGGGGCTACCTGCCCCGGTCGACGTACTTCGCCGACGCGGAGGACTTCGACGCGCACGCGAAGGTGCGCTGCCGCTGACCGGCGCCTCGCTGGGCGAGGTGCGAGGCCGGTTGACGGGGAGGTCCGAGACCTCCCCGTTATCGGTTTTACCGTTGTCGTAGGGCCGACCTAGGCTGCTTGACGATGACAACGGAATCTCGGGAAGCGCCACAGGCGGCGGGCGTGCACTCGCTGTGGCGGTTGCGCGGCTACCTGCGGCCCTACGTGTGGTCGCTCTCGCTCATGCTGGTCGCGTCCCTGGGCGGGGTGGCGCTGGCCATCGGCATCCCGCTGGTGACCCGGGCGATCATCGACGGCCCGATCGCCGAGCGCGACCTCTCGGCGCTGTGGCCGCTGGCCGGCCTGGCGCTGCTGCTCGGCGTCACCGAGGCCTTCCTCGTGTGGATGCGCCGATGGGTCCAGTCGGCTGCCGTGCTGGGGCTGGAGACCACGATGCGGCGCGACCTCTACGCGCGGCTGCAGGAGCTGCCGATGGCCTTCCACGGGCACTGGCAGTCCGGCCAGCTGCTCTCGCGGGCGACCACCGACCTCTCCGCGATCCGACGCTTCTCCGGCTTCGGGCTGCTCTTCCTGCTCATCAACGTCGTGCAGCTGACCGCGACCACCGTGGTGCTGCTGCACATGTACTGGCCGCTCGGGCTGGTCGTCGCGGCTGCCTCTGCGCCGATCGTGTGGCTCTCGATGCGCTTCGAGAAGCGCTACGTCGTGATCTCCCGGCGGGTGCAGGACGAGCAGGGCGACCTCGCGACCTACGCCGAGGAGGGCGCCGTCGGCATCCGCGTCATCAAGTCCTTCGGCCGCAGCGAGCACGTCTCCCAGGGCTACGAGCGGGCCGCCGACCGGCTGCACGCCACCAGCATGGAGAAGGTGCGGCTCTCGGCCCGCTTCTGGACCTTCCTCGAGGTCATCCCCAACGTCGCGGTCGTCATCGTGCTGGCCCTCGGCGCGTACGGCGTGGGCCGCGGCGCGCTGACCCCCGGCGAGCTGGTCGCCTTCATCACCTTGATGCTCAGCCTCGTGTGGCCGGTCTCCTCGCTCGGCGTCATCCTGGCGATGGCCCAGGAGGCGATGACCGCCTCCGCGCGCATCCTGGAGATCTTCGACACCGAGCCCTCCATCGTCGGTGGCGACAAGACCATCGAGGCCCCCCGCGGTCACGTGCGCTTCGAGGCCGTCGACTTCGCCTTCCCCGACACCCCGGACCAGCCGGTGCTCTGCGGGCTCGACCTCGACATCGCCCCCGGTGAGACCGTCGCCCTCGTGGGCGCCACCGGGTCGGGCAAGACCGTGCTCACCGCCCTGGTGCCGCGGCTGTGGGACGTCACCGGTGGGCGGGTCACCATCGACGGGGTCGACGTGCGCGAGCTGCGCCTGGAGCACCTGCGCTCCCTGGTCGCGACCGCCTTCGAGGACCCGACCCTGTTCTCGATGAGCGCCCGGGAGAACCTCACCCTCGGGCGCGCCGACGCCACCGACGAGGAGGTCGCCGAGGCGCTGGAGATCGCGCAGGCGCAGTTCGTGCACGAGCTGCCGTGGGGGCTGGACACCCGCATCGGCGAGCAGGGCATGGCGCTCTCCGGCGGTCAGCGTCAGCGCCTCGCCCTGGCCCGCGCCGTGCTGACCCGCCCCACCGTCCTGGTCCTCGACGACACCCTCTCCGCCCTGGACGTGCACACCGAGAAGCTCGTCGAGGACGCCCTGCGCCGCGTGCTGGCCGACACCACCGGCGTCGTCGTCGCCCACCGTGCCTCCACCGTGCTGCTGGCCGACAAGGTCGCCCTGCTCCAGGACGGCCGGATCACCCACGTGGGCCAGCACAGCGAGCTGCTCGCCACCGTGCCCGCCTACCGGGAGCTGCTGGCCGCGGAGGCCGGGTCGGTGGCCGGGTCGGTGGGCGAGGAGGTGTCGGCATGAGCGGCACGCCCGACCCCAGGACCTGGCGCGGCGAGGCCGCGGTCGACGCCGACGAGGCAGCCGAGCGGCTGACCGCCGGCCGGCTCGGCGGAGGCTCCCGCCGCCTCCTGCGCGAGCTGCTGGCGCCGTACTCAGGAGCGCTGAAGCTGCTCCTGCTCGTCGTGGTCGTCGAGAACGCCGCCCGGCTCTCGATCCCCTACCTCGTCAAGGTCGGCATCGACTCCGGCATCCCGCCGATCCGCACCGACGACGACCTCACCCCGCTGATCACCGTGGTCGCCCTGGTGCTGGGCGCCACGCTGACCCAGGCCGTCGCGCGGAACCGGTTCCTGGTGATGCAGGGCCTCATCGGCCAGGACGTCCTGCACGCCCTGCGGCGCCGGGTGTTCCGGCACTTCCAGGCGCTGGACCCGCAGTTCCACGACACCTACACCTCCGGTCGCGTCATCTCGCGGCAGACCTCCGACGTCGACGCGATCTACGAGATGCTCGAGACCGGGTTCGACGGGCTGGTCACGGCAGCGCTCACGCTGGTCGGCACGGCCGGGATCCTGCTGTTCCTCGACGTCGAGCTCGGGCTGGTCGCCCTGCTCTGCTTCCCGTTCCTGGCGCTGCTGACCAACTGGTTCCGCAAGGCCTCGGCGTCCTCCTACCGCGTGACGCGGGAGAAGGTCGCGCTGGTGATCGTGCACTTCGTGGAGTCCATGGGCGGTATCCGTGCGGTGCAGGCGTTCCGTCGCGAGGACCGCAACCAGGCGATCTTCGACGACGTCAACGACCAGTACCGCCGGGCCAACCTGGTGGCCTTCCGCCTCGTCGCGTGGTTCATGCCCGGTATCCGGCTGATCGGCAACGTCACCATCGCCGGGGTGCTGCTCTACGGCGGCTACCTCGCCTACAACGGCGACGTCACCGTCGGCGTGCTGGCCGCGTTCCTGCTCTACCTGCGGCAGTTCTTCGAGCCGATGATGGAGATCAGCCAGTTCTACAACACCTTCCAGTCCGCCTCGGCGGCGCTGGAGAAGCTCGCCGGCGTGCTGGAGCAGGAGCCCGGCGTGCCCGAGCCCACCGAGCCCACGCCGCTGGGCCGCGCGACCGGGGAGGTGCGCCTCGACCACGTCGGGTTCGCCTACGTCGAGGGGCGCCCGGTCCTGCCGGACCTCGACCTGGTGATCCCCGCCGGTCAGACCGTCGCGCTAGTCGGCACCACGGGTGCCGGCAAGACGACGATCGCCAAGCTCGCCACCCGCTTCTACGACCCGACGTCGGGGCGTGTCCTCCTCGACGGCATCGACCTGCGCGAGCTGGCCGGTGACACGCTGCGCGACAACGTGGTGATGGTGACCCAGGAGAACTACCTCTTCTCCGGCAGCGTCGCCGACAACATCCGCTTCGGCCGCCCCGACGCCTCCCTGGACGAGGTGGTCGCGGCGGCCCGGGCGCTGGGGGCGCACGAGTTCATCGAGGCGATGCCGCAGGGCTACGACACCGAGGTGACCAACTCCGGTGGTCGGCTCTCGGCCGGCCAGCGGCAGCTGGTGGCGTTCGCCCGGGCGTTCCTGGCCGACCCGGCTGTGCTGATCCTCGACGAGGCGACGTCGTCGCTCGACATCCCGTCGGAGCGGCTGGTGCAGCGGGCGCTGCGCACGGTGCTGGCCGGCCGGACGGCCGTGATCATCGCCCACCGGCTCTCGACGGTGGAGATCGCCGACCGGGTGCTCGTCCTCGAGCACGGCCGGATCGTCGAGGACGGCAGCCCCGCCGAGCTGGTGGCCGGGGGAGAGGGCCGCTTCGCAGGTCTCCACCAGGCGTGGGCCGACTCGCTGGCCTGAGTGGTCGAGGTGGGCCTCGGGGCGGCCGGGGGCTGAGGCGGGGCGCGGAACGGCCCCCGCGCCCCCTTCGTCGGAACCAGCCCCCTCGCTCGTCCCTCACGAGGGGGCGGCCAGGCCCATCCACCCTCCTCCGGGGGCGCCCGGGCCGTCCCGCGCCCCGCCGGCGGCCCCCGGCCGCCCCTCCGTCGGAACCAGCCCCCTCGCTCGTCCCTCACGAGGGGGCGGCCAGGCCCATCCACCCTCGTCCGGGGGCGCCCGGGCCGTCCCGCGCCCCGCCGGCGGCCCCCGGCCGCCCCTCCGTCGTCGCCAGCCCCCTCGCTCGTCCCTCACGAGGGGGCGGCCAGGCCCATCCACCCTCCTCCCGGGCCGTCCCGCCACCCGCGAGCACCGAGCTGCGCCCGGCGGCTAGGGTCGGCGCCATGAGCGAGCTGCACCTCCTCGACGCTGCCGAGACCGCCCGCCGCACGAGTGCGGGGGAGGTGAGCGCGGTCGAGGTCGCGCGGGCATCCCTGGAGCGGATCGCCGCCCTCGACCCGGGGCTCAACGCGATGTCGCAGGTGGTGGCGACCGAGGCACTGGCCGAGGCCGAGAGCCGGGACACCGCGCTGGCGGCGGGCGAGCCGTGCGGCCCGCTCCACGGCGTACCCGTCGTCATCAAGGAGGAGGTCGACGTCGCCGGTACGGTGACGACCTTCGGCGGCGAGGGCAACAGCACCCCGGCCGCCGCCGACGCCGAGGTGGTGCGCCGGCTTCGCGCGGCCGGCGCGGTCGTCGTGGGCAAGACGACGATGCCCGAGTTCGGGGCGTGGCCCTACACGGAGGGCACCTCGCGCGGCCTGACGCGCAACCCGTGGGACCCCTCGCGCACGCCGGGCGGCTCCAGTGGCGGCACCGCCGTCGCGGTGGCGACCGGCATGGTGCCGGTCGGCCTGGGGGGCGACGGCGGTGGCTCGATCCGCATCCCCAGCGCGATGTGCGGTCTCTTCGGTCTCAAGCCGCAGCGCGGCCGCGTGACGACGGCCCCGCACCCGCACCTATGGTGGGCCCTGGGCACCGCCGGCCCGTTGACCCGCACCGTGCTGGACAGCGCGATCTTCTACGACGCCGTGCGCGGCAACGTCGCGACCGACCTGTACGCCGCCGGCGACACCGGGTCGTTCACCGAGGCGGCGCGCACCGACCCGGGCCGCCTGCGGATCGGCTGGTCCACCGAGCCGGTCACCCTCGGCGTACGCCCCGACCCCGCACACGTACGCGCGGTCGAGGCCACCGCCCGCCTGCTCGCCGACCTCGGCCACGACGTGCGCGAGGTCGACCCGCGCTACCCCGACCCCACGCTGGCGTTCGTGCCGCAGTTCTTCGCCGGCATCCGTGACGAGGCCGCGATGGTCGAGCACCCCGAGCGGCTCGAGCGGCGCACCCGGGAGACCCGCCGCCTCGGGGCGTGGGTGACCCCGCGGGTCCGCGACTGGGCGCTGCGGCAGACCGAGGAGATCTCCGGGCTCGCCAACCGGGTCTTCGACGACGTGGACGTGCTGCTCACACCCACCGTGGCCCACCGCCCGCCCCGGGTCGGGGTGATCGACGGCCGCGGCACGGTCGGCTCGACCCTCAAGGCGATGCCCGCGATCGCGTACTGCGCGCTCTGGAACGTCGCCGGCAACCCCGCCGCCAACGTCCCCGCGGGCCTGGCCGACGACGGCCTCCCGATCGGCGTGCAGCTGGTCGGTCGCAGCAACGACGAGACGACGCTGCTCAGCCTGTCCGCCCAGCTCGAGCAGGCGCGTCCGTGGTCCTTCCCGCGATGGTGAGCGACGTGGCGGCTGCTCGGCTGTTCCGCTGGGAGACGGTGTGATCGCGCCGACGCTGGCCACCGCCGCCCGGCTCCGCCGCCGGCTCACCGGTGCCCCGAGCCCGCTGGCCGGCCGGGTCGTGCTGGTCACGGGTGCCTCCTCCGGCATCGGTGAGCACACGGCGTACGCCGCCGCGCGGGCCGGCGCCCGGCTGCTGCTCGTCGCGCGCCGTGCCGACGAGCTCGAGCGGGTCGCGGAGGCGGTGCGGGGACTGGGGGCGGAGGCCTCGACGTACACCTGCGACCTGACCGACGGCGACGCGATCGACGCGCTGGTCGTGCAGGTGCTCGCCGAGCACGGGCACGTCGACCACCTGGTCAACAACGCCGGTCGTTCCATCCGCCGCTCCCTGGCGGCCAGTGCCGACCGCTTCCACGACGTGGAGCGGACGATGGCGATCAACTACTTCGGGCCGGTGCGGCTGACCATGGGCCTGCTGCCGGCGATGCGCTCGCAGGGCTTCGGGCACGTCGTCAACGTCGTGTCGTGGGGCGTGCAGCTCAAGGCGCCGAAGTTCTCCGCCTACCTCGCCTCCAAGGCCGCGATCGACACGTGGGGCCGCATCCTGGCCCGCGAGGCGCGCTCGGACGGGGTGCACGTGACCAACATGCGCTTCGGGCTGGTGAAGACGCCGATGATCGCCCCGACCAAGGAGTACGAGAACCAGCGGGCGATGACCGCCGAGCAGGCCGGCGAGCAGGTGCGACGGGTGATGGAGGACCTCCCACCCACCTGGGGCCACCCCGTGGGCTACGTCGGTGAGGCCTTCGGCCTGCTGGCGCCGCGCATCACCGACGCGGTGATGCACCGGCTGCACCAGAAGATTCCCGACGCCCGCTGACCGCGGGGTCGGTGGCGGGTCGCCGGGTCAGGAGGCCTTCTTGGCCGCGGTCTTCTTGCTCGTCGACCTCTTGGTCGTGGTCTTCTTGGCAGCGGACTTCTTCGCCGGAGCCTTCTTGGCCGGAGCCTTCTTGGTGGCCGTCTTCTTCTCGGGAGCCTTCTTCGCGGTCGTCTTCCTGGCCGGTGCCTTCTTGGCCGGCTTCTCCTCTGCCGCCTCGGAGGTGTCCTCGCCGCGGCCCTTCTTGGCCGCGTCGACCGAGCGCTGCAGGGCGGCGAGCAGGTCGACCACCTCGCCGGAGGTCTTGGTGGAGGTGGGGGTGCGCTCGACCTCGCCGCCCTCGATCTTGGCCCTGACCAGGGTCTCGACCGCGTCGGCGTAGTCGTCGGAGAACTCGCTGGCGTCGAAGTCGCCCGACAGCGTCTCGACGAGCATGTGGGCCATCTTGACCTCGGCGTCCTTGACCTCGCCGACCTCGACGCTGAAGTCGGGCACGCGGATCTCGTCGGGCCACATCATCGTCTGCAGCACGATCACGTCGCCGGCCTCGGTCTCGCGCACGCGCAGCACCGCCACGGTGGTGCGCTGGCGCAGCGCGACGGTGACCACGGCCATCCGGTCGGCGTCCTGCAGGGCCTGGCGCAGCAGGGCGTAGGGCTTGGCGCCGGACTTCTCCGGCTCGAGGTAGTAGGACTTCTCGAACAGCAGCGGGTCGATCTGGTCGCTGGGCACGAACTTCTCGACCGCGATCTCGCGCGAGGACGTCACCGGCAGCTCGGCGAGGTCGTCGTCGGTGAGGATGACCATCTCGCCGTCCTCGGTCTCGTAGCCCTTGGCGATGTCGGCGTAGGCCACCTCCTCGCCGTCGAGGGAGCAGATGCGCTGGTAGCGGATGCGTCCGCCGTCCTTGGCGTGCACCTGACGGAAGGAGACGTCGTGGGACTCCGTCGCGGAGTACAGCTTCACGGGGACGTTGACCAGGCCGAACGACACCGAGCCCTTCCAGATGGCACGCATGGTGCCCAGTGTGACCGCTGGGGCGGGTGAAAGTCATCGCCCCGGCGGTCACAATGCGTGGGTGCCCGTGCCCCGCCCGATGCTCGCGACCAAGACCGACGCCGTCCCCGTCGGTGAGGAGTGGTCCCACGAGGTGAAGTGGGACGGGGTGCGGATCCTGGCCGACGTGGCCGACGGTCGGGTGCGGCTGTGGAGCCGCAACGGCAACGACGTGACGGTCGCCTGGCCCGACGTCGCCCTGCCGCACGAGGGCCTGGTGCCGGGGTCGGCCCGGCCCCGCGACCTGCTCGTGGACGGCGAGATCATCGCGCTCAACGACCGCGGTCTGCCGGACTTCCGGGTCCTGCAGGACCGGATGCACGTGCGCCGCGCGAGCACCGCGACCCGGCTGGCGGCCGGGCTGCCGGCCACCTACATGGTCTTCGACCTGCTCCGCGTCGACGGGGAGGACCTGACCGACCTGCCGCTGGTCGAGCGCCGCGCGCGGCTCGCCGGGTTGGACCTGGCGCCCTGGCAGGTCCCCGAGCCGTACGACGACGGACAGATGCTCCTGGAGGCCACCCGCGCCCAGGGGCTGGAGGGCGTCGTGAGCAAGCGGCTGTCCTCGCGCTACACCTTCGACGCCCGCTCGCCGCACTGGCGCAAGCTGGCCCACCGCCACCGTCGCTCCTACGTCGTGGGTGGCTGGCGTCCCCAGGAGGGCACCTCGGACCGGTTGGCCGCGCTGCTCGTGGGGGAGCCGACCGCGGACGGGCTGGTCTACCGCGGGCGGGTCGGCAGCGGCATCGGGGGCAAGGTGTCACGCCGGCTCACCGAGGCGGTCGCCGGGCTGACCCGGGCGAGCAGCCCGTTCGCGGACGAGGTGCCGCGCGTGGACGCCGCGGGTACCACCTGGGTGGAGCCGGTCCTGGTGGTCGACGTGGACACGCACGGGGTCGGCTACGAGCGGTTGCGCCAACCGTCGTACCGCGGGTTGCGCGAGGACCTCGATCCCGCCGACCTCGAGGGCCAGTCATGAGCCCGGCCAGGGAGGAGGTGCACGTCGACGTCGAGGGGCGCACGCTGCGGCTGAGCAACCTCGACAAGGTGCTCTTCCCGCGCACCGGCACCACCAAGGGGGAGGTGCTGCACTACTACGCGCAGGTGGCACCCACCCTGCTGCCGCACCTCGCGGACCGCGCGGTGACGCGCATCCGCTGGCCGCACGGGGTGGCGGAGGGCAGCTTCTTCGAGAAGAACGTCCCGCAGGGCACCCCGGCGTGGGTGAGGACCGTCAGCGTCCCCACCACCGGGTCCCGCGGGGAGAGCCGGCACGGTGACCGGCTGGTCTTCCCCGTGGTCGACGACCTCGCGACGCTGACCTGGTTGGTCAACCTCGCCGCGCTGGAGCTGCACGTCCACCAGTGGCGGGTGGGGCGCAACGGCCGTCCCCGCAACGCCGACCGGATCGTCATCGACCTCGACCCCGGCGAGCCCGCCACGCTGCACGAGTGCTGCCAGGTGGCGCTGATGGTGCGGGAGAAGCTCGCCGAGCGCGACCTCGAGGCGCGGCCGGTGACCAGCGGCAGCAAGGGCCTGCACCTCTACGCCGAGCTGTCGCGCCGGCTGCCGGGGGAGGAGTCCACGGCGCTGGCCCGCGAGGTGGCCGAAGAGCTGCAGGGCGAGCACCCGCGGCTGGTGACCGCGACGATGACCAAGGCGCGTCGCAGCGGCAAGGTCTTCCTGGACTGGTCGCAGAACGCCTCGTCGAAGACGACGATCACCCCCTACTCCCTGCGCGGGCGTGACAAGCCGTTCGTCGCCACGCCCGTCTCCTGGGCGGAGGTCGAGGCGGGCGCCGAGGACCCCCTGGGGCTGGAGCAGGTACGGATGGAGGAGGTCCTGGACCGGGTGGCCGACCTCGGGGACCTGTTCGCCTGAGCCCGGGCCGGCCCCGGACCCCGTCGGGACGCTTTCGGGACCCTGTGGAACCCCTTCGGGACCCGGGGGTGGGGTGGGTGACGGGCTGTTACCCAACCGTGGAACCCATGTGCACGCTGCGAGAACACCTCGTGCCCGCGCGCTCGTAGCGTGGAGGACATGAAGTCGGAGAACATGAGGCTCGCGGTCGTGCCGGTCGGTGCTGCCGTCCTGGGGGGCGTGCTGTGGCTCTCGGGCATCCCGCTGAGCAACGCGAACGGCTCGTCGGACGGTGTGCTCCTGGAGTCCGACGGGGCGCAGGCCTCCTTGGTGGTCTCGGACCTGGCCGCGGGCGACGCGGTCACGCGGTCGATCTCGATCTCCAACCCCGGCTCCGCCCCGGCCCGCCTCACGATGACCGAGTCCGGCGACGCGGCCTCCTACGACGCCGACGGGGTCAACCTGGTGATCGAGCGCGAGGGCGTGCGCCTCTACAACGGCCGCCTGGGCGCCATGAGCGACGTGACGACCGACCAGGGCTGGGTCCCGGCCGGTGGCCGGGTCAGCTTCACCTTCACCGTCTCGCTGCCTGAGGACGCACCGTCGCTGAGCGCGAGCGAGAGCGTCTCCTACGCCTGGGAGATCCAGTCCTGACCCTGCGCGTCAGGCTTCCGCGCGCAGACACACGAAGGTAAAGGGCGGCATGGTCCCCCTCCCCGGAGGGGCGGGTGTCCTATTGTTCGGGCCATGGAGCAACGGGTGCTGGTCGTGGAGGACGAGGAGGACATCGCCTTCCCCCTCGTGCGCACCCTGGAGCGTGAGGGCTACGAGGTGTCCTGGGTCGACAGCGGCGAGAAGGCGCTGGCCGACGTGGCCGGCACCCCCACCGACGTGATGATCCTCGACCTCGGCCTGCCCGACATGGACGGCCTGGAGGTCTGCAAGAAGGCGCGCGAGGCCGGCTTCGGCGGGGCGATCATGATCGTCACCGCCCGCGCGGGCGAGCTCGACCGCGTCGTCGGGCTCGACACCGGTGCCGACGACTACCTCTCCAAGCCCTTCGGTCTCGCCGAGCTGCAGGCCCGCGTGCGGGCCCTGCTGCGCCGCACCCACGGCGTGCCGCGCGAGGAGATGAACGGTGACCCGGAGGGCCTGCACATCGACGTCGCCGCCCGCCGGGTCTTCGCCGGCGAGACCGAGGTCCCGTTGACGGGCAAGGAGTTCGACGTCCTCAACATCCTGGTCGCCAACCGCGACAAGGTGGTCTCCCGCGGGCGGCTGATGGCCGACGTGTGGGACGAGAACTGGTACGGCTCGACGAAGACCCTCGACGTGACCATCGGGCGGCTGCGCCAGAAGCTGGACACCGCCGGCGTCATCGAGAAGGTCGTCGCCGTGCGCGGTGTCGGCTTCCGTCTGGAGATGCCCTCCGCCTGAGGCCACACACCCCGGCTCGTGTGGCTGAGCGCGGCCCGTGGACCGCGCTGGACCACACGAGGCGGTCCGATCCGTCCCGGTCAGCGCACCACCGCGAGCACCGCACGGCCGAGCGCGTCGGCCAACGCGCCCGAGGCGAGCGGCGTGGGTGAGATCGCGTCGTCCTCGAAGAGCGCCCGGCTCGCGCCGAGGGCGAAGAGCAGCCGCCACGCCGACTGCGCCGCGGGTACGCCGCAGGAGAAGCGCTGCTCGAGCCAGCCGGTCACGGTGCCGGCCAGCCGGTGGGTGAACGCGGTCGAGGCGGCCTGCACCTCCTCGGAGTCCGCGGCGTCGACCAGGAACGCGCGCAGGCTGCCCCGGTGCCGCACGAAGAGGTCGACCGCGGCCGCCGCCAGCAGCGCCACGGCCTGCTCGTCGTCGGGCTCGGTGTCGGCCTCCGCGAAGGCGGTGGCGGTCTCGAGCTCGATGGTGCCCAGGGCCCGGGCCTGAGCGGCCAGCAGCAGCCCGTGCCGGTCGCCGAAGCGGTGGTAGAGCGAGCCGTTGGACGTGCCGGCGGCGCGGGCCACGGCGGCCACCGTCACCGCACCCGGACCGCCCTCGTCGAGCAGCGCCAGCGTCGCGGCCAGCATCCGGTCCGCGGAGGACTCCGAGCGGGTCTGCAGCGGCCTACGCATGGGGGGACTGTAGTCCGACCCTGGACAGGAATGGAGCGCTTGCTCTAATTTGGGCGTCATGGAGCTACGTGTGCGGGGCAAGCGGTTCGGTGGGGTGCCGAGGGACCACTGGCGGCGGGTCAACGACCGGCTCGACCCCGAGACCGACTACCGCGAGATCTACCGCAACGCGGTGGCCCACGAGTTCCCCTGGGACATGAACCAGGCGCTCTCGTTCGCGCTGTTCCGCACCTACGCCGTGCCGGGCATCGGGGCCCTGCTCGACGCCACGGGTCAGTTCACCGGCAACTGCCAGAAGCGCTACGACGACACCGCGTTGCTGCTGGAGGTGCCGGCGGAGAAGGGCTTCGACGACCCCGACGCGCGGGCCGCGATCCGGCGGATCAACCAGATGCACCGGGCCTACGACATCCCCGCCCACGAGATGCTCTACGTGCTCTCGACGTTCGTGGTGGTGCCCAAGCGCTGGCTCGACGACTACGGCAAGCGGCCGTTCACCGACCACGAGCTGGTCGCCTCGGTGAACTACTACCGCGCGCTCGGCAGGCACATGAACATCCCCGACATCCCGGAGACCTACGCCGGCTTCGAGCGGGTGATGGACGACTACGAGCGCGAGCACTTCGCCTACGACGAGGGCGGCCGGCGGGTCGCCGACTCGACACTCGCCCTGATGCTCACGTGGTACCCCAGGCTCGCCGGGCCCGCCGTGGAGCTGTTCTCCCGTGCGCTGATGGACCAGCCGCTGCGCGACGCCCTCGGGTACGACGCCCCGTCCCCGCGCGTGGAGGTCCTCTCCCGCGCCGTGCTGCGGATGCGCGGGAAGCTGCTGCGCGCCTTCCCGGCGCGGATGACCGAGCAGGCCGTCGCCGACCTGCCCTGGGTCCGGTCCTACCCCGACGGCTTCCGGATCGAGGAGCTCGGCACCTTCCCGGTGCCCGGGGTCGCCGGCTGCCCGGTACGCCACAACGAGTCCGCCCCCGCCTGAGACGGCCCCTGCCGGGCTCGCGGGGGTCAGCCCTCGGCGAGCAGCTCGCGCACCCGGGGGACGACCTCGGTGCCGTAGAGCCGGATCGACTCCAGGCGCTGCTCGTGGGGCAGCGAGCCGACGGCGTACTTCAGCTGGAAGCGGGAGAGGCCGAGCGAGCGCACCGCCCAGGCGATCTTCTGCGCCACGGTCTCGGGTGAGCCGACGAAGATCGAGCCTTCGGGCGAGGCGCCCTGGTCGAAGGTGGCTCGGGAGTAGGGGCCCCAGCCGCGCTCGCGGCCGATCTTGCCGAACGCCTCGGCCTGGTGGGGGAACATCTGCTCGCGCGCGAGCTCGTCGGTGGCCGCGACGTGGCCTGGGGAGTGCATGCCGATGGGGAGCTCCGGGCGGCCGTACTCGCCCAGCGCGCGGCGGTAGAGGTCGGCGAACTGCACGAACGCCGCCGGCGAGCCGCCGATGACGGCGAGCACGAGCGGAAAGCCGTACGCGGCCGCGCGGATCACCGACTGCGGGGTGCCGCCGACCGCGATCCAGGCGGGCAGACCGGCCTCGGTGCGGGGGAAGACCTGCTGCTCCTCCAGGGGCGGGCGGACGCTGCCGCGCCAGGTGAGCGGCTGCTCCTGCTGGAGGTGGGCGAAGAGGTCGAGCTTCTCGTGGAAGAGCACCTCGTAGTCGGACAGGTCGAGGCCGAAGAGCGGGAAGGACTCGGTGAACGACCCGCGCCCGAGTTGCACCTCGGCGCGGCCGCGGCTGATCGCGGCCAGGGTGGAGAAGCGCTGGAAGACCCGGATCGGGTCGTCGGAGGACAGCACCGTGACGCCGGTCCCGAGGCGGATGCGCTCGGTCTGCCCGGCGATGGCCGACAGCACCACGTCGGGCGCGCTGATCGCGTAGTCCTCGCGGTGGTGCTCGCCGAGGCCGAGGTAGTCCACGCCGACCTCGTCGGCCAGCACGCCCTCGGCGACGACCTCGCGGATCGCCTCCGCCTGGGGTCGGGGCCCGCCGTCGGGCCCGGTGCCGGTGTCGCCGAAGGTGTCCAGCCCGAAGGTGGGTCGCTGCGGCGTGCCGAGGACGGCGGGGTCGAAGACGGGCTCGGTCGGGGTCGGCGGCGTGGTCGTCACATCTTCAACTTTACGGGTGGGAGCCGAGCCTCGGACCCGCGAGGACGCCCGGCGCCGGTCAGGACGTGCCGGCGCCCATGTTGCTGGTGAGGATCACCATGGTCAGCAGGAGGAGGAACGAGAGCACGAGGAGGGTGGCCGCGAGCCGGGACTGTCGTCGCGCCTGGCGGGCGGTGGTGTGGGGCATGTCGGGGAGCCCTTTCTGAGCCGAGATCGAGTCAAGGATCAGGTACCGGCAGGGGTATCGCCAACCGTTCGTGCGGCCTCCGAACAAGTCCGAACAAAGTCGACTGGGCTGCTCGGTGGGCTGCCCGGGCGGGCGGCCCGGGCACCGGAGTTATCCACAGATCCGGGCCGATTGAGGTCGGCCGGACCTGGGTATGCGTCTGCGCACCTACCCTCGACGGGCCAGCACTCTTTCATCTCGGGACGGAGCGGCCATGGCGGTGAGCCCTGCCTCGGCGTACGCCGACACACGTGCGCCACACCCTCGGCGCACCAGCGCCCACAGCAGCCACGACGCGCTGGTCGACGGCCTCGACGCGACCCTGCGCGAGCTGGTGCGTCGCGAGGGCGTCGACCCCCAGCGCGACGCCGACGTGGTGCGCCGCCTCGCCGAGCGCGTCGTACGCCGCCACGACGACCACTCCCTGACCGGTGCCGTCGCCCCGCTGGCCGACCCCGACGCGGTCGTCGGCGAGCTGCTCGCCCGGGTCAGCGGCTTCGGGCCGCTCCAGCCGCTGCTGGAGGACCCGACGGTCGAGGAGATCTGGATCAACGACCCCACCCGGGTCTTCGTGGCCCGTCGCGGTCGCCACGAGCTCACCAACCTGGTGCTGACCCGGGCGCAGGTCGATGAGCTCGTCGAGCGGATGCTGAAGTCGTCGGGTCGCCGCATCGACCTGTCGCGTCCCTTCGTCGACGCGATGCTGCCCGAGGGCCACCGGCTCCACGTCGTGCTCGAGGGCATCTCGCGGGGCTTCTCGGCCGTCAACATCCGCAAGTTCGTGCTGCGGGCCGCACGCCTCTCCGACCTCGTCGAGCTCGGCAGCCTGACCGCCCAGGGGGCGTCGTTCCTGGAAGGCTCGGTCCGCGCCGGGCTCAACATCCTGGTGACCGGCGGGACACAGGCCGGCAAGACCACGATGCTCAACTGCCTGGCCGCCGCGGTGCCCGGGGGTGAGCGCATCGTCTCCGCGGAGGAGGTCTACGAGCTGCGGTTCCCCCACCCCGACCACGTCGCCCTGCAGACCCGGCAGGCCGGGCTCGAGGGCACCGGCGAGATCCGGCTGCGCGACCTGGTCAAGGAGAGCCTTCGCATGCGGCCCTCCCGCCTCATCGTCGGCGAGGTCCGCTCCGAGGAGTGCCTCGACCTGGTCCTCGCCCTCAACTCGGGCCTGCCCGGGATGTGCACGCTGCACGCCAACTCCGCGCGCGAGGCGCTGGTCAAGATGTGCACGCTGCCGCTGCTCGCCGGGGAGAACATCTCCGACAGGTTCGTCGTCCCCACCGTCGCCACCTCGGTCGACCTGGTCGTCCACCTCGGCCTCGACCCCCGCGGCCAGCGGCGCGTCGAGGAGGTCGTCGCGGTGCCGGGCCGGGTCGAGAACGGCGTCATCGAGTGCGAGCCGGTCTTCGTGCGCCGTGACGGCGAGCTGCGCCGAGCCCACGGCACCCCGCCCCGCCCCGAGCGCTACGAGCGGGTCGGCCTCGACCTGCGACGGCTGCTGGGCGAGGCCGGCTGATGGGCGCCCTCGTCGGGCTCGGGGTCGGGACCGGGCTGCTGCTGATCTGGTCGGCCTTCGCCGTCCCGCGTCCCGCGCGTCCCACCGAGCGCGGCCCGGGGCGGCTGGAGCGCATGCTGGCCTCGGCCGGGATCGGGAGCGTCAGCCCGGCCGCCCTGGTGGCCCTGTGCTCGGTGAGCGGCCTGCTGGCCACGCTGGTGGTCCAGGTCGCCTCGGGCACCGCCACGGTCGCCCTGGCCTTCGGAGTGATCGCCGCCTACCTGCCGCTCGCGGTGGTCCGCGGCCGCGCCGTACGCCGGCAGCGGGAGCTGGCCGAGGTCTGGCCCGATGCCGTGGACAACCTCGCCTCCGCCGTACGAGCCGGCATGTCGCTGCCCGACGCCCTGGCCGGCCTGGGCGTCCGCGGCCCCGCGCCGCTCCGGGCGGCGTTCACGGCCTTCGGGCTGGACTACCAGGTCAGCGGCCGCTTCGGGGACTGCCTCGACCGGCTCAAGGCCCGGCTGGCCGACCCGGTCGGGGACCGGGTCTGCGAGAGCCTGCGCGTGGCGCGCGACGTCGGTGGCGGGGACCTCGGGCGGTTGTTGCGCAACCTGTCGGGCTACCTGCGCGACGACGCCCGCACCCGCTCCGAGCTCGAGGCGCGGCAGGCCTGGACCGTCAACGGCGCCCGGCTCGCCGTGGCGGCGCCCTGGGTCGTGCTGCTGCTGATGTCCTTCCAGACCGAGGTCATCGGGCGCTACGCCTCCGGCGCCGGGGTGGTCGTGCTCGCGGTGGGCGCCGGGCTGTGCCTGGTGGCCTACCGGCTGATGATGCGCATCGGCCGGCTCCCGGTGGAGCGGAGGATCCTGTCGTGACCACCGTCATGTGGGGTGCGGTGCTCGGGGGCGCGCTCGGAGCCGGTCTGCTGCTGGTGGTCACGCGGCTGCGCGTGCTGGGGCGTGCCCAGCTCTCGGACCGGGTGCTGCCCTACGTCCGCGACCTGCCGCAGGTGGCGCCGACCGCCGCACCGAGCCGGCACCCGGCGCCCCCTCTGGTGGGCGCTGCCGTGGCTGTCTACGGCCCCGTGCTGCGGGCCCTGGCCGACGCGGTCGAGCGCGTCCTCGGGGGCGCCACCTCCGTGCGTCGGCGACTCGAGCGTGCCGGCCTCGACCTCACCGTGCACGACATCCGGGTCGAGCAGGTGGTGTGGGGTCTGGTCGGCTTCGGCGTCACCGCCGCCTGGGGCCTGCTGCGCACCCTCGGTGGGGGAGGCAACGTCGTCGGGCACCTGCTGATCTGCGCGGTGGCCTTCACCCTCGGGGTGCTGGCCCGCGACACCTACCTCACCTCCCAGGTCCGGGCCCGTGAGCGCCGGATCCTCGCCGACTTCCCGACCGTCGCCGAGCTGCTCGCCCTCTCCGTCGCGGCCGGTGAGAGCCCCGTCGGTGCGTTGGACCGCGTGGTCCGGCGCTGCCGCGGCGAGCTGAGCCGCGACCTGGGGCGCGTGCTGGCCGAGATCCGCACCGGCGACCCCGTGGGAGTCGCCTTCGACCGGTTGGCCGCCACCACCGGTGTCCCCGTCGTCGCGCGGTTCGCCCAGGGCGTCGCGGTCGCGGTCGAGCGCGGTACGCCGCTGGCCGACGTCCTCCACGCCCAGGCCGCCGACGTGCGCGAGGCGGCCCGCCGCGAGCTCATCGAGTCCGCGGCCCGTCGCGAGGTGCTGATGATGGTCCCGGTGGTCTTCCTCGTCCTTCCCGTGACCGTGCTCTTCGCCTTCTGGCCCGGTGTCGTCGGGCTGAGTCTCAGCGCTCCCTGATCCCCCCACCGCCCCGCGCGGGCGGACCCGCGAAAGGAACCACCATGACCGCTCTCCACCTCCTGGCCCTGACCCTGGTCGGCGCCCTGCCGCTGACCGAGCGACCCCGCGACCAGCGCGGCGACGTACCCGGCTGGGTGCTCGTCACCGTGATGTCGGCCGGGATCGTCGGCGTCCTGACGATCGTGGCCCAGGACGAGCTCTCCTCGCTGCTGCGTCGGGCACTGCGCCAGGTCCAGTAGTGCTCCGCTGCCGGGGCCGCGCCCGCACCCAGGGGGGTGCGGCCGTCGTCGACTTCGTGCTCGTCGTGGTGGTCCTCGTCCCGCTCGTGCTGGGCGTCCTCCAGGTGTCGCTGGTGCTCCTGGTGCGCAACACCCTGACCGCGGCGGCCTCCGACGGTGCCCGCTACGCCGCCACCGTCGGCCGAGGGCCGTCCGACGGCGTCGCTCGCACCCGCGACCAGATCGCCGGGGCGCTGGCCGCTCGGTTCGCCGACGACGTCTCGGCCCGTGTGGTCTCCGTGGACGGCGCGCCGACGGTCGTAGTGACGGTGCGCGCAAGCGTGCCCGCGCTGGGTCTCGGTGGCCCGGGTGTGGACCTCGAGGTGGCCGGGCACGCAGTGCAGGAGCTCCAGCCATGACCGGGGCAACGGCTCGTGTGGTCCAGCGAGGCCCATGGACCGCGCTGGACCACACGAGGCGGGGCGAGCAGGGCAGCGCGCTGGTCGAGGTTGTCTGGCTGGGGGTGCTGCTCCTGCTGCCGATGCTCTGGATCGTGCTGAGCGTCTTCGAGGTGCAGCGCGGCGCGTTCGGCGTGGAGGCAGCCGCCCGGTCCGCGGCGCGCGCCTACGTGCTCGCCGGCGACGACACCACCGGTCGGCAGCGGGCCGAGGCGGCGGCTCGCCAGGCACTGGCCGACCAGGGCCTCGAAGGCGCGCCCCTGCAGGTCCGCGTCGACTGCACGATCCCGGCCGACTGCCACAGCGGCACCTCGGTCGTCACCGTCGTCATCGGCACCCGGGTCGACCTGCCCTTCCTGCCCGACCTGCTCGGGGCGGGGGAGCCGAGCTTCGCCCTCGACGCCGCCCACAGCGTGCCGGTGGGTCGCTACCAAGAGGTGGGCGCCCCGTGAGCCGTCATCAGCGGGACGACCGCGGGCAGCGCGGCTCGGTGACGCCGCTGATCGTCGGCTTCGCCACCGTCCTGGCGCTGGGCATCGCGCTGGTCACCGACGCGACCGCGGCCTACCTGCAGCGCTCCGGCCTCAGCACCCTCGCCGACGGGGCCGCGCTGTCCGGGGCCGACGCCGGCGCCACCGGCCGGGCGACGTACACCCAGGGGGTCCCCACCGACGACCTTCCGGTGGACGCGGCGGCCGCCCGCGCGGGGGTGGAGGCCTACCTGCGCCAGGTGCGCGCCCACCAGGAGTACCCCGGCCTGCGCGTCAGCGTCCGCGTCGACCGCGCCACCAGCAGCGTGCACGTCCGTCTCACCGCCCCGCTCGACCTCCCGCTCGCGATTCCCGGCGCTGCTGACGAGACCATCGTGGCGGCGGAGGGGGAGGCCAGCTCCCTGGTCGGGGAGTGACCTGCCCCACCGTGGGTCGTGCCCCTGAGCGGGCGCCAGGGCGCCCGCTCAGGGGCACGACTCCAGCGCGGCCGGCGGGGTGAACTGCACGGGCGCCGAGTCGGTCATCCTCGGGCCATGAGCGCCGACCTCGTCTACCTCGTCGCCGGGCTCTGCCTGATCCTCTCGGTGCTGCTGCCCGCGGTGCTGCGCGGCGCCCCGGTGACCACGCCGATGCTGCTCATCGGCACCGGGATGCTGATCGGGCTGACCCCGCTGCCCGAGGACCTGCCCCTGGGCCACGACGACAACCGCGCCCTCATCGAGCACGCCACCGAGCTGACCGTCATCGTCGCGCTGATGGGGGTGGGGCTGGCCATCGACCGGCCCCTCGACCTGCGCCGGCTCTCGTCGTGGAGGACGTGGTCGCCAGCGTGGCGGTTGCTCGGGGTCGCGATGCCGCTCTCCATCGCCTCGGTCGCCCTGCTCGGCTGGGCCCTCGGTGCCGCACCCGCCGTGGCGCTGCTCCTCGGTGCGGTCCTGGCGCCCACCGACCCGGTGCTCGCCTCCGACGTCCAGGTCGGGGGCCCCACCGTCTCCGACGACGAGGAGGACGTGGAGTCGGAGACCGAGGACGACGAGGTCCGCTTCGCGCTCACCTCCGAGGCCGGGCTCAACGACGGGCTGGCCTTCCCGTTCGTGTACGCCGCGATCCTGCTCGCCACCGAGGGCGCGGTCTCCGACTGGGGTGCCCGGTGGGTCGCGTGGGAGCTGCTCGGGAAGACCGCCATCGGGGTCGCCGCGGGCATGCTCGTGGGCCACCTGCTCGCCAGGGTCGCCTTCCGGGCCGACAACCCGGCGCTGCGCGTGGCCGAGCGCGGGGAGCCCCTGCTCGCCGTGGCGGCTCTGTTCACGGCGTACGGCGTCGGCGAGGTCGCCCAGGGCTACGGCTTCCTCGCGGTCTTCGCCTGCGCCATGACCTTCCGCGCCGCCGAGCGACGGCACAGCTACCACCGCGACATGCACCAGGTGGTGGAGCGCCTCGAGAGGCTGCTGACCCTCTTCGTGCTCCTGGCGCTCGGCATCGCGCTGACCCGGGGTCTCCTGGAGGACCTCGACTGGCGCTCGGTGGCCGTGGCGGTCGCGGTGGTCGGTCTGATCCGTCCGGCGGCGGCCTGGGTGGCGCTCGCAGTCCGGGCGCCGACCGAGGGGCCCGGGACGCTCACCCGGCGCGAACGGGTCGCGACCGCCTTCTTCGGCGTGCGGGGTGTGGGATCGCTGTACTACCTGGCCTACGCGGGGGCCGACGTCGCCGACTTCAGGTCCGGCTGGCTGTGGTCGACCGTCGGCCTGACGATCGTGGTGTCGGTGGTGGTCCACGGGGCCACCGCGGGACCGGTCATGAGCCGGCTCGAGTGCCGCCGCGCGCAGTGGGCCCAGCAGCAGGAGGACGAGGACGAGCAGCGCGACCAGCGGCGGGGTCGGACGGCGGTCTAGTGAGCCGTCTTACCCGACCGGGTGGTTAGACCGGTCCGGGGCGGGGGACATCAAGGGCACGCGACGCTGCGCCACCCGGCGCCGTCGCCGTGGCCACCGGGCCACGTCCCGAGTCCCGATCCCACAGGAGATCCCCCATGTCTCGACGCGTCCTCGCGCGCCCTCTTGCCGCCGCCACCCTGGCGTCGGCACTCGTCCTCACCGCCCCGGTCGCGGCCCTCGCCGGCGGCCAGGGGAACGATCAGGGCAACGGCCAGGGGAACGGCCAGGGCAAGGCCGGCACCTCCCAGGCTGACAGCTCCGCCGGCAAGGCGAACGGCAAGGCGAACGGCAAGGCCAAGGGCAAGGCCAAGGACAAGGCGAAGACCAAGGGCAAGGCGCAGGGCACGAGTGGGAACGCCGCCGCCGGCCAGCCGAACGGCAAGGCCAAGGGCCAGAGCGAGGCCAAGGCCAATGGCCAGAACGACGGCAAGGCCAAGGGCAAGAGCAAGGACAAGACCCAGGGGAAGAGCCAGGACCCGGCCGGCAACAACGGCACCGTCAAGATCGCGCCGTACGGCGAGATGGACGGGATCCCCAACAACACCCCGCACCCGGGCTGCACGTTCCAGGTCGAGTGGTACGGCTTCGACGAGGGCGACGACGTGGTCTCGCAGGTCTCCTTCGCCATGCACGCCCCCACCACCGACGTGGGGCTCTCGGTCGACGGCCCCGCCGAGGTCTTCGTGGGCGGCGACAGCGCGACCGGCGCCGGCACCGAGACCGGCCTCGACGGCCGTGAGACCTACACCCTCTCCTTCGACGGCGAGCCGCACCCGAAGCAGGGCTACCACGTGAAGCTGACCGTGGCGACGCCGCACAGCAAGGGCAACGACACCAAGACCAAGGTCTTCTGGGTCGAGGAGTGCGACACCGCCGGCACGGCCGACGACGACTCCACGACCGGTGACTCCGACTCCGGCACCGACGGCGGCAGCGAGTCCGGCGACGAGTCCGGCGAGGACTCCGGTGTGGCCGGCACGTCGCAGGACGCTGACGACGACGGCACCGACCGTGAGGCCGGCCAGGACAGCGGCGTGCTGGGCACCAGCCTCTCGGTCGACAGCAGCAGCGACGCCGAGGCCGCCGCGACCGGCGCCGACGGCTCGGCCGTCCCGACCGGTGTGGACGCCGGTGCCGAGGGCTCGGCGCTGGAGCGTGCCGGTGACCTCGCCCGCTCCCCGTGGGCACTGCTCGTCCTCGCCCTCGGCCTGGTCGCCGGTGCGGCCGCCGTGGTGACCCGCCGTGCCGGCCGCTGACGCCGAGCAGCGTGGGGGGCAGCGTGGGGGACAGCGTGCGGGGCGACACCGGCAGCCGGGGCCGGTCCTGGCTCTCGGCAGCGCTGGGCCTGGTCGCCGTGTCGCTCGTCGCCCTCGGACTCGTCTGGTGGTGGCAGCAGCCGGGCTCGTCCTCGGACCGGTCCGTGAACGACCCGGCCCCGACCAGCACCTCCGGAGCCGCAGCGGGCTCCGCCACGGCGACCCCGCCGCCGCCTGCGAAGAGCCTGCGCTCCAGGCCGGGTGACCCCACCCGGCTGAGGATCCCGGCGCTCGACGTCGCCGCCCCGATCGACGCGGTGGGCACCCGCCGCGACGTGCTCGTCCCGCCGGCCGACCCGCAGCGGGTCGGCTGGTGGGGCGAGGGGGCCGCGCCCGGCGAGCCCGGCCGGGCCCTGCTGGCCGGCCACACCGTGCACACCGGTGGTGGAGCTCTCGACGACCTCGAGATGCTCGAGCCCGGCGACCGGGTGGTCGTCTCCTCGGAGGAGCGCCGCACCCGCTGGGTGGTCGAGTCGGTCCGGGTCCTCGGCAAGGGCGAGCTGGCCCGGCGCGCGGAGCAGGTCTTCGCCCAGGACGGCCCGCCGCGGCTGGTCCTGCTGACCTGCGAGGACTGGGACGGAGCGACGTACCTCAGCAACGTCGTGGTGGTCGCCCACCCCGCCTGAGCGTGTCGCGATGACGTAAAGAATCCGTCGAGAACTCGGAATCCTCGGCCCGTTCTTCCTACCGTGGAGGACATGCGTCATCTCTCGGGCCTCCTCACCGTCCTCGTGGTCCTGCCGCTGCTGGCAGTCGGCCTGGGCGCCGCTCCCGCGAGCGCGCGCACCGCCTCGAACTTCCAGACCGGCATCCACCGGTTGACCAACGAGATCCGCGAGCAGCACGACGAGGACAAGCTCGCCAAGCGCAAGTGCGTCAAGCGCTTCGCGAAGAAGCAGGCCCGACGGATGGCGCGCCAGGAGCGGATGTTCCACCAGGACCTGACGCCGATCCTGAAGAAGTGCGACCTGTCGGGCGTGGGGGAGAACGTCGCCTACGGCTTCACCGCACCCCAGGGCGTCCTGGACGCCTGGATGGACTCCGAGGGCCACCGCAAGAACATCCTCGACGGCTCCTTCACCATGCTGGGCGTGGGTGCCAAGCAGAGCGAGGACGGCACCTGGTACCTCGCGCAGGTCTTCGGCAGGAAGTGACCCGCCGCGGATCGCGGGGCGGGCGCTCGGGACGCGAGTAGGTCCGGCGTACGCCGGGGCCGTAGTGTTGCCCTTTGTGGCAGGCCCCGATTACGACGTCGAGATCAAGCAGCTCCAGGCGACCATGCGCACCATCGAGCAGGTGCTCGACCTGGAGGCGATGAAGTCCGAGATCGCCGACCTCGGTGAGCAGGTGGCGGCGCCCGACCTGTGGGACGACCAGGCCAACGCGACCCGCGTGACCGGCCGGCTCTCCGACCTGCAGGGCCAGGTCGAGCGGTTCGAGGCGCTCAGCGGCCGCATCGAGGACCTCGGCATCCTGGTCGAGCTGGGCCAGGAGGAGGGCGACGCGGACTCGCTCGCCGAGGCCGAGCGCGAGCTGGGCAAGATCAAGGCCGCCGTCGAGAGCCTCGAGGTCCGCACCCTGCTCTCGGGTGAGTACGACTCCCGCGAGGCGATCGTGACGATCCGCTCCGGGGCCGGTGGCGTCGACGCCGCCGACTTCGCCGAGATGCTGATGCGGATGTACACCCGCTGGGCCGAGCGCAACAAGTACCCCGTCGAGGTCTACGACGTCTCCTACGCCGAGGAGGCCGGCATCAAGTCGGCCGAGTTCGCGATCCACGCGCCCTACGCCTACGGCACCCTCTCGGTCGAGGTCGGCACCCACCGCCTGGTGCGGATCAGCCCCTTCGACAACCAGGGGCGCCGCCAGACCTCCTTCGCCGCCGTCGAGGTCGTCCCGCAGCTGGAGCAGACCGACGAGATCGAGATCGACGAGAACGAGGTCCGCACCGACGTCTTCCGCTCCGGCGGCCCGGGCGGCCAGTCGGTCAACACCACCGACTCCGCGGTCCGCCTCACGCACATCCCCACCGGCATCGTCGTGTCCTGCCAGAACGAGAAGAGCCAGCTGCAGAACAAGGCCGCGGCGATGATCGTCCTCAAGGCCAAGCTGCTGGCGAAGAAGAAGGCCGAGGAGGCCGCGCTCAAGAAGGACCTCAAGGGCGACGTCGCCGCCAGCTGGGGCGACCAGATGCGCAACTACGTGCTGAACCCGTACCAGATCGTCAAGGACCTGCGCACCGGCTACGAGACCGGCAACCCGCAGCCGGTCTTCGACGGCGAGATCGACGGCTTCCTCGAGGCCGGCATCCGCTGGCGCCGTGGTGCTGAGAAGACCGACGCCTGAGGGGTCCTCCCGCTCAGGTGGGGCCCGGCCCAGCAGGTACGCCGCTGGGCCGGTCTTGTGGGCGCGGTCTAGTGGGCGCTGTCCTACTGGGCGCGGTCTACTGGGCCGCTCGGCTCAGAGCCGCCAGCGCTTGCCGTAGTCGCCGATGTTCCCGTCGAGGTCGTAGGCCACCATCTGCACGAACCTGGCCTTCTTCGAGACCTTGCGCATCGCGACGCGCCCCCTGGTCCTCTGGCCCTGGTCGAAGAAGTCCATGACCTTCCCGCGCCTGTTGGTGAAGACCACGACGTAGCCGGCGGCGTCGTCCACGGGCGCCCACTTCAAGGTGAGCTTGGTGCCCCTGCGGTTGTAGGAGCCCTTGGTGATCTTCGGCCCGGCCAGCGGGTCGGTGGGCTCGACGACCTCGTCGGCCTGCGTGGTGACCTGGGTGCTGGAGGTCGGGCCGTCGCCCTCGGCGTTCACCGCAGCGACCTGCACGGTGTAGGTCGTGTCGGGGGAGAGGCCGGTGAAGGTGTGGCTGGTGGTGCCGGCGGAGACCAGCGTGGTGCCGCCACCGGCGAGGCTGACGTGGTAGCCGGTGATGCTCGAGCCGCCGTCGTCGGCGGGTGCTGACCAGGTGGCGGTCGCCGAGGTGGGCGCCGATGAGCTCGCGGACAGGCCGGTCACCGCGCCGGGCGCCTCGGCCGTGGAGCCACCGCCCTCGCAGGTGACGTCGAGCGTGTAGTGCCCGATCGAGCCGTAGTCGTCGTACCCCGTGTCGACGCTGCCGGTGCCGACGCCGTCGACCCGCACGAACAGCGAGCGACCCGCGCCGTCGGTGATCGAGACCGTGGCGCCCATGCCGCCGGCGGTGCTGCCGTCGCCGAAGTCGGAGGTCGGGTCGTCGGTGTCGAGGACGCTCCCGCCGGCGTCGAGCAGGTCCAGCGAGATGTCGAGGTTGGGGCTGACCGGAGCCGGCGAGGCGGTGACGGCGACCGGCCCCGTGCACGTGCCCAGGGCGAAGACGTCCTTGTCGGTGCGGGAGGTGATGATCGCCCCGCTGCTCGGGAGGCTGCCGGCGGCCGTCGCCACGGTGCTGCCGGCCTCGTCGGCGACGAGCGAGAGACCGCCGGCGAAGGTGTGGGGGTTGGTGTCGGTGATCAACGCCAGGTCGTCCTGGTCGGGGCTCGTGGCGTTCGAGTAGTCGCCGTTGCTCCACTGGATCACCGGCTTCAGGCCGGAGCCCATGATCGGCGCCCAGTTGGCGTGCCCGGCGTAGTAGGCGTCCCCGCCCCTGCCGTGGTGGTCGAGGCCGAGGTTGTGGCCGACCTCGTGGCTGACGGTCTCGGCGATGGAGGACACGTCGTCGAAGTAGCGGGTGAAGGCCCACGCCGGCTGCAGGCTGGCGTGCTGGTTGGGCTCGTCGAAGACCCCGATGTAGGCGATGCCGGTGCAGTACTGGTTGCCGCACAGGTCGGCGTGCGCCTCGGCGTCGCCGGTGATCTGCGCGCGGGTGCCGTAGACCTGGTCGTTGCTGCCGCTGCGGGTGATCGCCGCCTGGCCGGGGTCCTCGGTGGTGACGTCGACGTCGAAGGGCGCGTAGTCCTCCGCCACCCGCTGCCACACCTCCTGGATCGTGGCGTGCTCCTCGGCGTTGAAGGCGGGGTCGCCGTCGAGGGAGAAACCGTCGACCGTGCCGGTGTCGGTGCTCCATTGCGACCCGTAGGACGTGGCGCCGTCGAAGTCGAGGAAGATCGTGCGCTTGCTGCCCGGCCGGCTGTGGAGGGTGAAGGTCTGCGAGGTCGGGTACGTCGCGCGGGCGGGTGCGCTGCCGGGCTCGGACCTCGCGGTGAGGTCGTCTCGGTAGGCCAGTCGTCCCGCGGGCGTCAGCACGAGGCTGGCGTCCTCGAGCAGCAGCGAGCGCAGCTCCGACTCCGTGCGTCCGTTGAGCGCGGCGACGGCGGCGAGGTCCTCGCCCACCACCCGCAGCGCCTCGCGGCCGGCGACGGTGCGCGGGAGCAGGTCGGTCGCGCCGGGCCGGGTCGTGCTCGGACCGTCCGGCGCCGGGAGCGACACCGACGGAGCACCGCTGACGCCGAGCGCCAGGACGGTGCTGAGCAGCGCGGTGGACAGGGCGCCCCGGGCGACCCTCGAGCCTGTCGACGACATCGGTGTTCCCTTCGAGCAGCGTGCGCGCCCGTGGGAGCCGGGGCGCGCGGCCCCCAGGCTATCGAGGCCGTCGGCGCGACGGGCCCGCTTCACGAGGTCTTCACCTGGGCCTGATCGTCCGGGAGAGCGTCGACGGCTCGCTGCGACCGTGCTCGTTGACGGCCACGACCTGGAAGGCCCACCGGCCCCGGGGCAGCCGCAGCACCGTGCGGGTCGGGCCCGGGCGCAGCACCCTGGAGCCCTTGGACCGCGCGAGCGGCTCGGCGCCGCGCATCTTGCGGGCGAGGACGACGTAGCCGGTCACGGGGGCGCCGCCGTCGGTCGCGGGTGCCCGCCACACGACCCGGGCCGTGCGCTGTCCACCCCGTCGTCCGGGCCTGGCCTTCTTCACCGTGGGGCTGTCGGGGACGGTGGTGGAGGTGCCCGCGCCCCCGTCGCAGCCGCTGGCGGACAGGGTGTAGCGACCCAGGCTGCCGTAGTCGTCGTACGCCGTGGTGGGGTCGCCCGTGCCGACGCCGTCGACGCGGGCGTAGAGCTCGCCCTCGGCCTCGACGCGCACCGTGGCACCCATCCCGCCGGCCGTCACACCGTCGCCCGTCGTCGAGGGCGGGTCGTCGCGGCCCAGCACGGCCCCGGAGGCGTCGCGGAGCTGGAGCTCGACGTCGAGGTTCGGGCTCACACGGGCGGGCGCCGCGCTCACGGTGACCGTGCCGGAGCACGAGCCCAGGGCGTACACGTCCACGTCCTCGCGGTGGGTGATGAGGCCACCCGAGATCGGCACGAAGGGGGCGGCCGAGGCGATCGTGCCGCCGGCCTCGTCGGGCACCAGCGACAGGCCGCCCTCAGGGGTGCCGGAGTCGCTGTCGACCATCAGGGCGAGGTCGTCCTGGGTGTTCCGCGAGCCCTCGAAGGCGCCGTTGCTCCACTGGCTGACGGGGCCCGGGCCGGAGCCCATGATGGGGGTCCAGTTCGCGTGCCCGGGGTAGTAGCCCGCGACGTCGTCGTCGGCCTTGTCGTCGTGGTCGAGGCCCAGGGTGTGGCCGACCTCGTGGCTGACCGTCCCGGCGATGGTGGAGGAGTCGTTGTAGTAGGCGGTGAACACCCACGCCGGCTGCAGCTCCTCGTGGTCCCGGGGCTCGTCGAAGACCCCGACGAACGCCACGCCGGTGCAGTAGCGGCTGCTGCACAGGTCGCCCTGGACCGGTACGTCGCTGGTGATCTGGGCGCGGGTGCCGAACACCCGGTCGTTCGCGCCGTTGCGGGCGAGCGCGGCACGGCCCGGGTCCTCGGTGGTGACGTCGACGTCGAACGGGGCGAAGTCCTCCGCGACCCGCAACCAGACCTGCTGGGCCACCGCGTGCTCGCGAGCGCTGAAGGCCGGGTCGTCGTCGAGGGAGAAGGGGGCGACGGCGGTCGCGTCGGTGTGCCACCGGCTCCCGATCGAGGTGGTCCCGTCGAAGTCCAGGAAGATCGTGCGCTCGGCGCCGGGGCGGCTGTGCAGCTGGAAGGTCTGCGAGGTGGGGAAGACCGCCTCGTCGCTGGTGGGCGGCGGGTCCGTCCCGGCCTCGTCCTCGCCGGTCGTGTGCTCCGCACCGGTCAGGTGGCCGTGCGGGTCGCCGAGCCGGTCCTCGTAGGCGATCCGCCCCGAGGGCGTCAGCACGAGCGTGTCGTCCTCCAGCAGCAGCCGCCGCAGCTCCTGCGGGGTGCGGCCGTTGAGCCGGGCGACGGCCTCCAGGCGGTCACCCACGGCCCGCAGCGCCGCACGCCCCCCGACCGGGCGGGGTACGAGGCCGGCCGGGTCGATCAGCACCGCGTCGACCGGCTTCTCGAGGGTCCAGCCGCGGGCGTCGTACGTCGTGGTGCGGGTCGTTTCCGGAGCCGACGACGTCGTCGAGGCGGCCGCGAGCGGCGCCAGGGCCAGGCTCAGCAGGGCCCCGACGGGGACGAGGTTCCGGAGGTGCACCCCTGCAGTGAAGGACGATGTGGGGAAGCAGTGGAACAGCCCTGACCCAAACGTTCCCCGGGTGTGGACGAACTGTGGACCAGAAGCGCTCAGGTGGCCCGGGAGCGGTCCTGGGACGGCCCGGGACGCGACGTGACCGAGCAGACGCGGCCGGGGAGCCGGGTCCGGCTGGGGCGAGCCCGTAGTCTCGCTCGGGTGATTCGCTTCGAGAAGGTCACCAAGACCTACCCCGGCGCCGGGGCCCCGGCGCTGGACGAGGTGTCGGTCGACGTCGAGAAGGGCGAGTTCGTCTTCCTCGTCGGCGCGTCCGGCTCCGGGAAGTCCACGGCGCTGCGGCTGGTCCTGCGGGAGTACCGCGCGACCTCCGGGCGCGTCTACGTGGCCGGCAAGGAGATCAACCGGCTCGCCGGCTGGAAGGTCCCCCGGCTGCGCCGCCAGATCGGCACGGTCTTCCAGGACTTCCGGCTGCTGCAGTCCAAGACGGTCGCCGAGAACGTCGCCTTCGCGCTCCAGGTCACCGGCAAGTCCCCGCGCGAGATCAAGCGGCTGGTGCCCGAGACGCTGGAGCTGGTCGGGCTCGAGGACCGCGCCGACCGGCTGCCCGACGAGCTCTCCGGTGGCGAGCAGCAGCGCGTCGCGATCGCCCGGGCGTACGTCGGACGGCCGATGATCCTCATCGCCGACGAGCCCACCGGCAACCTCGACCCCGCCACGTCGGTGGGGATCATGAAGCTGCTGGACCGCATCAACCGGACCGGCACGACCGTCGTGATGGCCACCCACGACCACGGCATCGTCGACCAGATGCGCAAGCGCGTCATCGAGCTCGACCACGGCCGCGTCGTGCGCGACGAGGCCCGCGGCGTCTACGGCTTCTCGCACTGACCCACGGTCGAGAGACCCCCACCCGGACCACCAGCACCCGCCCAGACCCAGGAGCTCCCGCCCTCCATGCGCTACGTCCTCTCCAACCTCGGCCAGGGGCTGCGTCGCAACACCTCGATGCACCTCGCGGTGGTGCTGACGCTGTTCGTGTCGCTGAGCCTCGTCGGCTTCGGTGCGCTGCTGAACAAGCAGACCGACCACATCAACGACCAGCTCGGCAGCGAGCTGGAGATCACGGCCTACCTGTGCCGCAAGAACGACAACAACCCCGACTGCCTCGGTGAGGTCACCGACGCGCAGAAGAAGGCGATCGTGAAGGTCGTCGAGGCCAGCCCCGAGGTCGCGGGCTACCGCTTCGAGTCCCAGGAGACCGCCTTCGAGAAGACCAAGGAGCTCTACGGCCCCGAGGAGGCCGACCGCTTCGAGGGGCCCAACGCGATCCTGCGTCCGGAGGACCTGCCGGAGTCGATCTGGATCACGCTGAAGGACCCGCGCGAGTTCGAGGGCATCACCAGCGCGGTGGTGGGCCTCGACGGCGTCGCCCGCCTGGTCGACCAGCGCGAGACCGTCGGGCAGATCACCGGCATCGTGGACTGGCTGCAGCGCGCCGCCCTCATCGTCGCCGGGGTGCTGGGGCTGGCGGCGCTGCTGCTGGTGGCCAACACCATCCGGCTCGCGGCCTTCGCGCGACGCAAGGAGATCGGCATCATGCGGCTGGTGGGCGCCTCGACGCTCTACATCGCGCTGCCGTTCCTCCTCGAGGCGCTGGTCACCGCGGTCATCGGTGTCGCGCTCGCGGCCGGCTCCCTGGTGGCCTTCCAGCACTTCGTGGTGGTCGAGCGCTACTCCGGGTTCACCGTGTTCCCGCTCGTCGACTGGGCCGACCTGGCCTACGCGGTCAGCGTGGTCGGGATCGCCGGCCCGGTCATCACGCTGGTCCCGACACTCCTGCTGACCCGCAAATACGTCAAAGTCTGAGCTGAGGGCCGTACCGTCGAGGGGCAGTCCCACCTCTTCCCCGAAGCTCGAAGGCAGACCACGGTGCGCTTCTTCCCCAGCGCCTCCCGTCAGCGCCTGGCAGCGGCCGCAGCGGCCGGTGCCCTGGCGCTGGGCGCCATGTCCGTTCCCACCTCCCCGTTCTCGCTCGCCGCTGACGACCTGAAGGACCAGCAGAAGAAGGTCCAGAAGAAGATCCACGGCGCGGCGGAGGACCTGGAGCACTCCAGCGCGGCCGCCCGCAAGGCGCTGGCCAAGGCGGAGGCCGCGCGCGCGGACCTCGACCGCGCGAAGGGCCGGCTCAGCCGGGTCCGCGTCCGGCTGGAGTCCGCCCGCACCCGCGACGAGCGGATGGCCGAGAAGCTGCAGCAGGCCGAGGACCGGCTCGAGCAGGCCCGCATCGACCTCGCGGCCGGCCGGGAGGCCCTGGCCGAGCAGCGCCGGGTCGTGCGCGACCGGGTCGCGGACTCCTACATGCAGGGCAGCCCCGAGCTCGCCACGATCACCAGCCTGCTGCGCACCCGCTCCACCGAGGACCTCACCCGTCAGCAGACGGCCACCGGCGCGATCATGAGCCGCGAGACCGGCATGTACGACGACCTCGAGGCCGCCGAGCTGGTGCTGCAGACCCGTGAGACCGAGGTGCAGACGGCCAAGCAGGAGGTCGCCGCCGACCGGCGCAAGGCCGCCCAGCACCTGGAGAAGATCCGTCGGCTCACCGCGCAGGCCGTCTCCCGGCGCGACGACGTGCGGGATCTGGCCGCCACCCGCGCCGATGCCCGCCGCGCGGCGTTCGCGGCGAAGCTGAAGGACCGCAAGGCGCTGAACCGGCTCAAGAAGCAGGAGGCGCGGATCAAGCAGCGCATCCTGGCCGCCGCCCGTGCGTCGCGGGGCAGCTCGATCAGCGCGCAGCCCTCCGGCTTCCTGCAGCGCCCGGTCTCCGGCCCGGTCACCTCCTCCTTCGGCTACCGGACCCACCCGATCTACAAGTACTGGGGCATGCACGACGGCACCGACTTCGGTGTCGCCTGCCGCGAGCCCCTCAAGGCCTCGGGCACCGGCACCGTGATCGCGAAGTACTACTCCGAGGTCTACGGCAACCGGCTCTACCTCTCGCTGGGGCGCGTCAACGGCAAGTCGCTGACGGTCGTCTACAACCACGCCTACGGCTACCGGTACGACGTCGGCGACCGGGTCGCCCGCGGCGCCGTCGTCGGCACGGTCGGCTCGACCGGCTGGTCCACCGGCTGCCACCTGCACTTCACCGTCCTGGTGGCAGGCAAGGCCGTGGACCCGATGAACTGGCTGTAGCTGTCCCGTCCTCGGCGTGTGGTTGGTCGAGCAGCGAGCGCCAGCGAGCGGGCGTCGAGACCCCTGCCCACCCCAAACCCCTTGAGCACCTTTGCGAGAATGGCGGGATGGCCAGGGAGCAGGGGCAGAAGATGATCGCGCAGAACAAGAAGGCGCGACACGACTACGCCATCGAGGACACCTACGAGGCCGGCCTGGTCCTGCAGGGGACCGAGGTGAAGTCCCTGCGGATGGGCCGCGCCAGCCTCGTCGACGGCTTCGTCGACCTCGACCGCGGGGAGGCCTGGCTGCACGGCGTGCACATCCCGGAGTACTCCCAGGGCACCTGGACGAACCACTCCGCGCGCCGCAAGCGCAAGTTGCTGCTGCACCGCGAGGAGATCGACAAGATCGAGCGCCGGGTCAACGAGAAGGGCCTCACGGTGGTCCCGCTGTCGCTGTACTTCAAGGACGGCCGCGCCAAGGTCGAGATCGCCCTGGCACGAGGCAAGAAGTCGTGGGACAAGCGGCAGTCGATCGCCGAGCGCACCGCCAAGCGCGAGGTGGAGGTCGAGGTCGGGCGCCGGCTGAAGGGCATGCGTGACTGAGCGTGGCTGAGCCGGACCTCACCTGGGAGCAGGAGGTCGAGCGCACCACCGCGTTCTGGCAGCGCCTGGGCCTGCCCGGGCTGCTCGACGTGCACACCCACTTCCTGCCGCCGCCGGTGCAGGCGAAGGTCTGGGAGCAGTTCGACCAGGCCGGCCCGAAGCTCGGTCGCGAGTGGCCGATCCGCTACCGCGGCAGCGTCGAGGAGCGGGTGGCCCAGCTGCGCGCGCTCGGGGTACGCCGGTTCTCGACGCTGCCCTACGCCCACCGGCCGGGCATCGCGCGCTACCTCAACGAGTGGGCGGCGGGCTTCAAGCGGGACGTCCCCGAGTCGCTGTGGTCGGCGACGCTCTACCCGGAGGACGACGTGGCGGCGTACGTCGCCGAGGGCATCGCCGCCGGGGTGGAGATCTGGAAGGTGCACGTGCAGGTGGGGGAGTTCCACCTCGACGACCCGGCGCTGGACGCGGCGTGGGCGCTGCTCGCCGAGGCCGGCACCCCCGTGGTCGTGCACGCGGGGCATGCGCCGGTCGGCAACGACTACACCGGGCACGCGTCGTCGGCGCGGGTGCTCGAGCGGCACCCGGGGCTGACGATGGTCGTGGCACACATGGGCGCGCCGGACTTCACCGAGTTCCTCGACCTGGCCGACCGCTACGAGCGGGTGCGGCTGGACACGACGATGGTGTTCACCGACTTCGAGCTCGGCGACGCGCCCGGCGGCCCACCGGCGTACGCCGACGGGCTGCTGGACCGGCTGGACCGGCAGCGCGACCGGCTGCTGCTGGGCACCGACTTCCCGACGATCCCGTACCCCTACGTGCACCAGCTGGAGTCCCTGGAGCGGCTCGGACTGGGCGACGACTGGCTGCGGGCGGTCTGCTGGCACAACGCCGAGGCGCTGGTGGGGGCCGGGGCGGAATACCCGCTGGACCCGGGCCGTTAGGATGGACAGCACAACTCAAGAGGGGCTGATCGGTTTCGACTTGGGACGTTAGTCCGAAGAGAAGCGGGTCGAGGAGCCAGCGTCATCTCGTAAACGATCGCTGGGAACCAATAACTGCCAACGCTAAGCGCAGTTCCTTCGCTCTCGCCGCCTGAGCGGTGATCGAAGCGTCAGACCGGGCATCCGTCTCCGTCCCGGATCCTGACGTCATCTAGGAGACTTGCTCGTCAGCTGCTGTCAGGGTGGCTGACCGGGACTCAAACCTGACTGAGCCCGTCGGGGAGGTGTTCGTGCCAGCCCCGGGGCCGAGAAAAGCGATCTCACGAACTGCACCCGGAGAAGACTTCGTTCGACGCTCGAGGACCGGGGTTCGATTCCCCGCAGCTCCACCAAAGTGCTCGGAGGGCAACCCTGCCCCTGAGCAACACCAGTAGTGAACGCATCTCCTCCCGTCCGGGGTTCCGGGCGGGAGGTTTGCTTTTCGACCTCCAGTTGCCGGTGGACATGGGCTGGTACGAGGCGTGAGAGCAGGTCGTCGAACGGCTGGTTGTAGTCGACCCGGACGCTCCGCTCCCGCGTCTCGTCGTCTTCGTCGATGTAGATCTTGGTGAAGAACGCCTGGTTGAACAGGCGCCGGGTGTTCCCGTCGGCTTCGCGGTAGGCGGCGTAGCAGTCGCGGGTCAGGTCGAGCGTGTCAGCCAGCATGACGCGCGCCTCCTCGAAGTTGGCATCCGCCGCGGCGAACTGGTCCTGGATGCGATTGAGCTGGCTGCCGATGCGGTCTTGTTCGGTCGTGAGCAGGTCGATCGGGATCGCACCGGCGTAGTGGGCGTCGAGCAGCTTCTGTCGCTGGGCGGTCAGCTCGATACGCTGCTGCTCGAGGGTCTTCCGCTCGCCTACGGAGGCGGCTTGGAGGGTGTCGAAGTCTTCGAGAATCAGGCTCTCGACGCTTTCCCGCAGTACGGGGGTGAGGGCGATGGCGCGGTACTCCTCCTCAATAAGCTCCTCGACGACCTCGGCCTGCATGGCCTGCCGCTGGCAGGGCGTGGTCTTGCGCTTGCGTCCGGAGCACGTCAGGTAGGTATAGGTGGTGCCCCAGCGGTTCTTGGCATAGATGACCATCAGCCGGGAGCCACAGTCGCCGCAGTAGAGGCTGCCGCGCAGGTAGTGCAGGTTCCGTCGCTGGTAGACCGCAGCGTTGTTGTTGGCGGCCAGCAGGTCTTGGACCTGCTGGGTCTTGGACCTGCTGCCAGGTCTGCGGGTCGACGAGCGGCTCGTGGGCGCCGGGGTAGATGACGCCTCTGTAGTGGATCTCGCCCTTGTAGTACGGGTTCTTCAGCACCTTGTGCAGCGCCGTGATCGACAGCGGTTTGCTCGGCCATTTGGGTGTCGCCCGGGTGATGAGCCCGCGGTCGGTGAGCTGGTCGAGCAGGATCGAGAGTGAGCAGTCGCCTTCGGCGTAGCGGTAGAACGCCCACGTGATGTGGGTTGAGCGTTCGGTGTCGATCTCGACGGTCCGGTTGATCCGTCCGAGGTCGTCGGTGACGTGGACGTTCTTGTAGCCCAAGGGTGCTCTGGTGACGGTGCCCCCGAGGCTGGCCTTTTGGACCAGCCCCTTGGTGACCTTGTTGGCGAGGTTGCGGGAGTAGAACTCCGCAATGGACGACATGATCCCGTGCATCAGCATCCCGGACGGCGTCTCGTCGATGTCTCAGTCCGCCCAACACTTCACCCCCACGGGCCGGTCTCGGGACAGTCGGCAGGAACGAGTCGGCGTCGTCATGGTGCCGGTTGTTGCTATTGCGCCTTACAAGTCTTCGCATCAAGACTGTCGCCATGCTCTTCAGAACAGCCAGCCTGCGTAGGCTTGTAACCCGCCTGCAATTGTTGACTTTGGCGGCGGCTCTCGGTTGGCTCGGCACGCTTCCTTTCGCGGATCCAGCAAGCGCGACCTGCTATCCGGGAACTGGCCATTGGTATGTCTCTGGCGGCAACGGCAATAGCAACGTGAAGTCCGTTCGAACAAAAATAGAGTGGCGGAATCCTCAGGACCTCTGCTCTAGCTCCACCAGTTACTCGATTTCGGTCGTCAACTCGCCGGGATGGGTCCAAGTTGGCTGGTTGAAGAGAAATGGATATTCCAACGGAATGGGGTAATGCGAGCGCAATCCCACGCCAACCGGCAGTGGTTGGGAAACTCGACTTGGTCGAACATGAGCGTGACTGGAGTGGGTTCTAGCGATCCCGTGTGGAACTTTGACACCAATGGCGTAACTCGAGGATTCAAGGTGAATACGGATGTCAACCACTAATTTATGGCGAGCAGCACTCGCCAGCTGTGCCTTGATCCTGGTGTGTTCGTGCGGCACCGAGGGTGATGCTGAACGAGTCGCATCTGACGGCTTCGGTGCTAGCGAAACCGGAGACTGGGTCCCGGCGGAGGTGCAAGAACTCCTGAGGCAGAATGGAATCGCGATTTCTCGGCCACCGGACGGACAGATGGGCAATTCTGCTGCGGCCTTGAAATCGTTCTACACCTTGTACGACCCGTCTACGTTCGATCGCGAGCCTGAAGTGTACTTTGTGCAGATCGTTGAATCTGTTGACACCTCACTGAGGGAACAGCAGTACAGCGAGCTTGTGCTTATGACGGATTACCCTATGACCTTTCCAGTGCCAACGCCTGCGCCAGGTACTGAGTCAACACTAAAAGGTGCAAGTACCAACACCGAGATGATCGCCTTCTTCGACTCGGAGTCAGGCGACCATCTGGTGACCGAGTACATAGCTTCACCCGCGTAAGGCTAAAGTGGCGATTCGTACCTGCGGTGGGGCAGTGAGCAACTTGGCATGACGCGGTCGTGGTGAATGGGGTCGAGGCCCTCCAGGATCGTGAGCGACCACGTGCCCCAACCGGAAGGCCTCGACGATGCTCGAGCCCACGGCTGCGAGCGTGCACGCCCACGCTCTGACCTGAGTCCGGACATTCGGCTTTAGCCTCGATCCACCCACGACGTTGGTCGGGTGAGCGCGTTGTGAAGTGAGGATGCCCTTGCGTGCTGGAAATTCTGTCTTCTCTAGGGTCCGAGGCGAGAGGTAGCGCTGTTCGTCGGCGATCCGCTCGTCCTGCATGTCGAGCAGAGGATCGCGCCGAGTAGCCTGATCAACGTGAAGTCGCCAGGCTTTCCGCCGCTTCTATGCGGGTTGCGGCTCTAGGTTGAGAATCGCGAAGTGGGCATGCTCGAACTCGACTGGGGTCATCATCCCAAGGGTCGAGTGCAGGCGCCGATTGTTGTACGAGTCGACCGAGTCGACGGTGGCGAACTCTACGTCGCCGAGGTTGCGGTGAGATAGGAAGTTCACCGTCAAGGCTGTAGCTCGTCCGGAAGTCGACGTGCACAAGTTGGCTCGCGCCTACATCTGGTTGGCACGTGATCTTGCGAAGAAGCGTGCCGCCGGAGAGCGACCGGATCACGAATCACGCACCCGGCCGTGAGTGTCGCGTCGTTCGATGCCGGCGGCTTTGAGCGCTCTCCAGATGGCAGCGTGGTCGCGACCGAGTTCCTTGCCGACGGTAACGAGGGACAGACCCTCGATGTAGAGCTCGATGGCTTGAGCGATCTCTTCTGCGCTGAGTGAGCCGCATCGCAAAGTGACTCCAGCAGCTTTCAGGTGCTTGGAAGCGGTGCCGCGGGCGATTGAGAACTCCCGTGCCAGCTCGTAGACGGTGGCGCCGGCCTGGTAGCGCGCCACCATATGGGCTCGTTCGGCGTCATTCAGTCGGCGTGCGCGCTTGGTTGCCTGACGTCGGTCCGGTCGAACAACACCGGTCTGGCCGAGCCTGCGGTACGCCTCCAGCGCCCGCACCAGCGAGGGGGACGAGTTCGACAACCATCCGCCGAGGACCACTCTTCACGACTAGCGCGTGATCTCGATGCACCAGGTGGATCGAGATCACGCGCTAGTGCGTTCACGGCATGATTCCGACCCGGGCGGCCGGGAGGCACCTCGCGGAAGGGGTCGGCGCCTCCCCCCGCGTACCTGAGTACTGGCCGTTCACCAGCACCCCTCATGCTGTCCCCGTGACAGCCGAGCAGGCGGGTGCCCGCCCCGACGTGGTCCCCCTCCGCGAGGCGGCCCGGACCTGGTTCCGCATCTCGCTGCAGACCTTCGGCGGCCCGGCGGGGCAGATCGCGATGATGCAGCGCGAGCTCGTGGACGAGCGTCGCTGGATCGGTCAGCGCCGCTTCCTGCACGCGCTGTCGTTCTGCACGCTGCTGCCCGGACCCGAGGCGCAGCAGCTGTCGATCTACATCGGCTGGCTGCTCAACGGGATCAAGGGCGGGCTGATCGCCGGCACGCTGTTCGTGCTGCCCGGGATCGTCGCGCTCCTCACCCTCTCCGCCCTGTACGTCGGAGCAGGCGACACCACCGTCGTCGAGGCCCTGTTCGCGGGGCTGGCGCCCGCCGTGCTCGCGGTCGTCGCGCAGGCCGTGTGGCGGCTCTCGGGCCGGGCCCTGGGCCACCCTGCGCTGGTGGGGCTGGCCGTGGCCGCGTTCGTGTCGCTGGTGGCCCTCGACGTCCCGTTCCCCGCGGTCGTGGCCGGCGCGGCGGTGGTCGGCTGGCTCCTGGGCCGGTGGCTCCCCGAGGCGCTGCCGCACCGGCGTACCGCACCGGACGGGGACGGCCCCGCGCCGCTCATCCCCGACGACGCCCTGCACTCCGCACCCGCCTCCCGACGGCACAGCCTCGTGGTGCTGTCGGTGGGGCTGGTGCTGTGGGTGGCGCCGGTCCTGGGATTCGTGGTCCTCCTGGGGCGGGACACGGTGTTCGTCGACCAGGCGGTCTTCTTCTCCGGGGCGGCGCTGGTGACCTTCGGCGGGGCCTACGCGGTGCTGGCGTTCGTGGCGCAGCAGGCCGTCGACGTCTACGGCTGGCTGGCCCCGGGGGAGATGGTGCGCGGGCTGGCGCTGGCCGAGTCCACGCCGGGACCGTTGATCATGGTGGTGCAGTTCGTGGCGTTCCTGGGGGCCTACCGCGACCCCGGCACGCTCGACCCCTGGGTCGCCGGCGTGCTCGCCTCGCTGCTCACGGTGTGGGTGACGTTCGTGCCGTGCTTCGTCTTCATCTTCCTCGGCGCCCCCTACCTCGAGCGGCTGCGCGGGCACGCGGGGCTCTCGGCGGCGCTGAGCGGCATCACCGCCGCCGTGGTCGGCGTCATCGCCAACCTCGCGGTGCTCTTCGCGCTGGCGACGCTCTTCGACCGGACCCGGGAGGTCGGGGCCGGGCCGGTCGCCGTCGACGTGCCGGTCCTCGGCTCGCTCGACCCGGTCGCAGTCGGCCTGCTCGCGCTGGCGGCGCTGCTGCTCGGACGCGGGTGGACGGTGCTGCGGGTGCTGGGAGCGTGCGCCGTGGTCGGCGTGGTGCTGGGCCTGCTCGGCGCGCCGGTCTGAGCAGGGGTGGTCTCGACGCCCGCTCCTCGCTGGCGCTCGTCGCTGCTCGACCGCCTGGGTGGGGGTTTGGCCTCGAGACGGCGCTGACGCGTCTCCTCGACCGGGGGACGGCGGCGCTCGTCGCTGCTCGACCGCCCGAGGGTCGAGCGGCTACAGCGAAGCCAAGAAGGCCAGGACGCGCTCGTCGACGAGCGCGGCGGCCCCGGGGTCGTGGGCCGGGAGCGAGCTGTCGACGAACAGGTGGGCGTCGCCGGGGTAGGTGAAGACCTCCACGTCGTCGCGGGTCGCGGCGAACTCGCGCGCGGGCTCGAGGTCCTCCAGGCCGAAGAACGCATCGCGCTCCATGCCGTGGATCTGCACCGGCGCGCCGGTCGGCCACTCGCCGACGTGCTCGGGCGCCACGAACGACTCCAGGAACACCCCCGCCACCGCGCCGGGCCGCTGCGCCGCGACGTGCTGGGCCGCGACGACGCCCATCGAGATGCCGGCGTACACGACCTGCTCGGGCAGGTCGGCGACCGCTGCCAGCGCCCGCGCCCGGACCTCGTCGAAGCCACCGGACGACTGCACGAACGCGAAGCCCTCCTCGACCGAGCCGAAGGTGCGCCCCTCGAAGAGGTCGGGGGTGGTGACCTCGTGGCCGGCGGCGCGCCAGCGGTCGGCGAGGGCGGTCACGCCCGGGGTCAGGCCGGCGACGTGATGGAAGAGGACGACGTGTGTCATGAGCGTCACGCTAGGGCGGCGTACCGACAACGCGGAAGGTGACCTAGCGTCGCTTCGTGCGCACACGCCGACTGCGGCTCTTCCGGCACCCGGCCCAGGTGGTCGTCGCCGGGTTCGGTCTCGCCGTCGCGGTCGGGACGCTGCTGCTGATGCTCCCGGTCGCGCGCACCGGCACGGACTGGACCGACCCGGTCACCGCGCTGTTCACCTCCACCAGCGCGGTCTGCGTGACCGGCCTGGTCGTCGTCGACACCGGCACCTACTGGTCGACCTTCGGCGAGGTCGTGATCCTGGCGCTCATCCAGGTCGGCGGCCTCGGCACCATGACCCTGGCCAGCCTGCTGGGCCTGGCCATCTCGCGCAGGCTCGGACTTCGTGCCCGGGTCACCGCCGCGGCGGAGACCAAGGCGGTCGGCCTGGGCGACGTCCGCGGTGTCGTGCTCGGCGTCGCGCGCACCAGCCTGGTCATCGAGGCCGCGGTGGCGGTGGTGCTCGGGCTGCGCTTCTGGGCGGCGTACGACGTCTCGCCCGGGCGTGCGGCCTACCTGGGTGTCTTTCACTCGGTCTCGGCGTTCAACAACGCCGGCTTCGCCCTGTGGTCCGACAGCCTGGTCAGGTTCGCGACGGACCCGTGGATCTGCCTGCCGATCGCGGCGTCGGTGATCGTCGGCGGCATCGGCTTCCCGGTGATCCTGGAGCTCCGCAAGCGGCTGCGCACCCCGCGGGCCTGGTCGATGCACACCAAGATGACCCTGTGGGCCACCGGCGTCCTGCTGGTGCTCGGCACGGTCCTCATCACCGCCAACGAGTGGCGCAACCCCGCCACCCTCGGCCAGCTCGACACCCCCGGCCGGCTCCTGGCCGGCTTCTTCCAGGCGGTGATGCCGCGCACGGCCGGCTTCAACTCCGTCGACACAGGAGCGATGTACGAGGGCTCGCTGCTGGTCACCGTGGTGCTGATGTTCATCGGCGGCGGCTCGGCCGGGACCGCGGGCGGCATCAAGGTCACGACGTTCGTGCTGCTGTTCTTCGTCATCTGGGCCGAGGTCCGCGGCGAGCGCGACGTGCAGGCCTTCGAGCGCCGCATCGGCGAGCGGGTCGTGCGCCAGGCGCTGACCGTCGCCCTCCTCTCGGTCGGGCTGGTCATGGCGGCGACCGTCGTGCTGGTCGAGATCACCCGCATGTCGACGCACCTGGTGCTCTTCGAGGTCGTCTCCGCCTTCGCCACGGTCGGGCTCTCCACCGGCATCACCGCCGACGTCGGGACCGCCGGCCACCTCGTGCTCGTGCTGCTCATGTTCGTCGGTCGCCTCGGCCCGATCACACTGGTCTCGGCGCTCGCCCTGCGCGAGCGCCAGCGGCTCTACCACCACCCGGAAGGCAGGCCCCTCATTGGCTAGGAACACCCCCAGGAGCACGAGTCGCCCCAAGGGCGCGGTCGCCGTCATCGGCCTGGGCCGCTTCGGCAAGTCCCTGGCGCTGGAGCTGATGGCCGGCGGCACCGAGGTGCTCGGCGTCGACGCCGACCCCCGCACCGTCCAGTCCTTGGCCGGGCGGCTCACCCACGTCGTGGAGGCCGACTCCACCAACGAGGAGGCGATGCGCCAGCTCGGCGTGCACGAGCTCGAGCGGGCCGTCGTCGGCGTCGGCACGGACCTCGAGGCGAGCATCCTGTCGACGTCGGTCGCGGTGAACCTCGGCGTCCGCGAGGTGTGGGCCAAGGCGATCAGCCAGGCGCACGCGCGGATCCTCACCCAGGTCGGTGCGCACCACGTCGTACGCCCCGAGCACGACATGGGCAAGCGGGTCGCGCACCTGGTGAGCGGGCGGATGCTGGACTACATCGAGCTCGACGACGGCTACGCCTTCGTCAAGACCAAGCCCCCCAAGCAGATCCTGGGCAAGCCGCTGCGCGAGACCGAGATCCGCTCCGCCTTCGGCATCACCGTCGTCGGCATCAAGCGCGGCACCCGGGCCTTCACCTACGCCACGCCCGACACCGTGGTCGTCCCCGGCGACGTCATCATCGTCTCCGGCGAGCGCGAGGCCGTGGAGCGCTTCAGCGACCTGCCCTGAGGCGTGTGGCCACCGTGACGGGTGGGGCGTGAACCGCGCCACGGTGGGCATGGTGGGCAGGTGGTCCTCGGGAAGCCTCTGGTCGTCGTCAGCACCCTCCTCGCGCTCGTGGCCGGGGTGGTGCCCGCGGCGGCCGCGCTGGCCGAACGGGCGCCCAGCAGGGAGGTCCCGCCCGGCCTCACGCTGAGCGCGCCGCCCACCTACGCCGGGGCACAGGCCCCGGTCACCGTGACCCTCGCCGACGAGGCGGGTGAGCCGGTCGCCGGGGCGTCGCTGCGCGTCGAGCGGCGCACCGGTGACACGTGGGCCGAGGCCGCCGTCGTGACGACCGCCGAGGACGGGACCGCCTCCCTGCCGCTCACCCTGACCCGCCGCCCCGAGGACAACGTCGTGCGCGCGACCTGGGCCGGTGACGAGACCCGCGAGCCGCAGGCGACGGGGCCGGTCACCCTGCCGCTGCGGCGGCGCAACGCCCGGCTGCGGGTGAAGGGCCCCGACGAGGTCGTGGACGAGACCAGTGTCCGCGTGGCCGTGCTATGGACCACCGGTGCCGGGGAGCCGCTCGCGGGCGAGGTCACCCTGCAGCACAAGCGCAAGGGGCGCTGGCGCGACGCCGAGGTGCTCGACACCGACGACCGCGGACGAGCCCACACCCGGATCGCCCCGCGGGACGACTCGCGCTGGCGGCTCCGCACGGCGAGGCAGCCGTGGCTGGAGCGGGGGAGGAGCCCCGTGCACCGGGTGGACAACGTGCCGCCGGGCAGCGTCGTACGACTCGGCGGGCCGGATCCGCGCCGTAGCCTGCCGCGGGCCTCGCGCGCCGAGGGTGACGGAGCCTCTCCGGTCATCACCCGCGTCCCCGGGAGGGTCTGGCGCTCGATGCAGGGCCGCACCTGGCACCGCGGCTGCCCCGTGGGCCGCCCGCAGCTGCGGCTGCTGCGCATCAACTACTGGGGCTACGACGGCTACCGCTACCGCGGCGAGCTGGTCGTGGCCGCCCCGGTCGTCGGGCAGATGTCGGCGGCGCTGCGCGACATGTACGACGCCGGGCTGCCGATCCGCTCGATGGTCCGCGCCGACCGGTTCGGCTGGTCCGCCCGGCTCAGGGGCGCCGACGACTACGCCTCGATGGCGGCCGGCAACACCAGCGCCTTCAACTGCCGCCAGGTCGTGGGGCGCACCGGGGTCCGCTCGCCGCACGCCTGGGGCAGGTCGCTGGACATCAACACCTGGGAGAACCCCTACCGCTCCTCCCACGGCCTGGTCCCCAACTCCTGGTGGGCCTCCCGCAGCCACCCGCGGGTGGCGTGGCGCTCGAGCCAGCACCGGGTCGTGTCGATCATGCGCAGGCACGGCCTGCGCTGGACCTACGGCACCGCCGACAGCCACCACTTCGACGCGGTGCCGCGATCGGGCAAGCGCGGGAGAGACGTGCACGACGAGCACGCCCCCGTCCTGCCCCCCGAGTGCAAGACCGAGGTCTGCGACTGAGCGCGTGCCCCCTGACAGGTGTCGGTGCCCCGGGTTAGGTTGCCGGGGCGCCGGCGCCCCGGCCGGCGCCTGTCTCGGGAGGACCCTCCACATGCACGTGCGCAGCACCCGCCCCACGCGGACCGCCCCGCTGGCCGCCACCCTGGCCGCCGCCGTCGGCTCCCTCGCCCTGGGCGCCCTCGCCATCGGCTCGCCCGCGACGGCCGTCCCCGTCGACGACGCCGGCTCGGCGCTCCTCGCGTCCCCGGCCGCGGCCGAGTGCGAAGACGCACCCTCGGCGGCGCGCGAGAAGCCGGGCGCCGCCGCGGCCGAGCCGGCGCTCTACGCCAAGAAGGACGCCAAGAAGTACGGCGTGCTCCCCGACGAGCCCACCCTGCCCGTGGGCTCGGTCGAGATCGACACCGTCTTCCACGTGCTCACCGCCGAGGCGCCGAGCGCGGCGGACCGGGAGCGCACCGAGCAGATGATCACCGACCAGATGCAGGTGCTCAACGACGCCTACTCCGGGGCGACCTCGCCGTTCGCGGCCGACACCCCGTTCCGCTTCGCGCTCGACCACACCACGTGGACCGTCGACGCCGAGTGGGCGCAGGTCACCCCCGGCAAGAGCGAGAAGGACATGAAGGCCGCGCTGCACGAGGGCGACTCCGAGACGCTCAACGTCTACGTCGCCGACATCGGCGGCGGGCTCCTGGGCTGGGCCTACTTCCCCAAGGGCTACAACAACGGCCGCGACTACATCGACGGCGTCGTGGTCCTCGACGAGTCGATGCCCGGCGGCACCGTCGACCCCTACGCCGAGGGCGACACCCTGGTCCACGAGGTCGGCCACTGGCTGATGCTCGAGCACACCTTCGCCGGTGCCTGCTCGGCGTCGGGCGACGGCGTCGCCGACACCCCGCGCGAGGCCTACCCGCAGTTCGGCTGCCCCGAGGGCGCCGACTCCTGCCCGACCCCAGGCCTCGACCCGGTCCACAACTTCATGGACTACACCGTCGACGACTGCATGGACATGTTCACCGCCGGTCAGGCCGACCGGATGAGCGACGCCTGGCTGGCCTTCCGCGCCGGCGGGAACGGCTGAGCCACCCGATGGCGGGCGAGGGGTGCGTCTTCTGCTCCATCGTTGCCGGTGACGTGCCGGCCGACGTGGTCCTCGAGACCGACGCGCTCCTCGCCTTCCTCGACCAGCGGCCGGTCTTCAAGGGCCACGTGCTCCTGGTCCCGCGCGAGCACGTGGTGACCCTGCCCGAGCTGCCGGCCGACCTGCGCGACCCCTTCCTGGCCGCCGCGCAGCGCATCGCCACCGCCGTGGTCGACGAGCTCGGCGCGCAGGGCTCCTTCGTGGCGATCAACAACACCGTCAGCCAGTCCGTGCCCCACCTGCACCTCCACGTCGTGCCCCGCACGAAGGGCGACGGCCTGCGCGGCTTCTTCTGGCCCCGGCAGAAGTACGCCGACGGCGAGCGGGCGGCGTACGCCGAGCGCCTCCGCGCCGCGCTGGCCTGACCAGGCCGCCCACACCAGCGGACCACGACGTTCTGCAGGGATTCGGGCCCCTCAACCTGCAGAACGTCGTTCTCCGGGTCGGACCGTGCGTGGCCGGACTCCCGACGGCGTCCTCAGGCGGCCCGTCTAAGGTGCTGGAGGCCCCGCCGGGCCTCCACAGTCCCCTCCACGAAGGAGCACCACCACCATGGGTCGTTTCGACGGTCGCGTCGTCATCGTCACCGGAGCCGCGCGCGGCATCGGCTTCGGCACCGCCAACCGCTTCGCCGAGGAGGGCGCCTCGGTCGCGATCATCGACCTCGACGAGGCCGCTGCCGCCGAGGCCGCCGGCAAGCTGTCGCTGGTCGACGGCGCGAAGTCCGTGGGCGTGGGCTGCGACGTCAGCAACCCCGAGAGCGTCGACGCCGCCGTCGAGCGGGTCGTCAGCGAGCTCGGCGGCCTGCACGTGCTGGTCAACAACGCCGGCATCACCCGCGACAACCTGCTGTTCAAGATGACCGAGCAGGACTGGGACATGGTCATGGGCGTCCACCTCAAGGGCGCGTTCCTCATGACCAAGGCCGCGCAGAAGCACTTCGTCGAGCAGCGCTACGGCAAGGTCGTCAACATCTCCTCGACCTCGGCGCTGGGCAATCGCGGCCAGGCCAACTACTCCGCGGCGAAGATGGGCGTGCAGGGCTTCACCCGCACCCTCGGCATCGAGCTCGGCCCCTTCGGCATCAACGCCAACGCCGTCGCCCCCGGCTTCATCGCCACCGAGATGACCGACGCCACCGCGGCGCGCCTCAAGCTCGACGTCGAGGAGTTCCGGAAGATGAACGCGGACGCCAACCCGGTCAAGCGGGTCGGCTTCCCCGAGGACATCGCCGCCGCGGTGACGTTCCTGGCCTCCGACGAGTCGTCGTACATCACCGGCCAGACCCTGTACGTCGACGGCGGCATCAGCCTCGGCGTCTGAGCGACCCTCGCTCGACCCAGCACCACCCCGCACGACCCGCACCACCTCTGGAGGACCTGCCGTGCCGATCCGTCACCGTCGCCGGGCAGGCGCGGCCACCGCCGCGCTGCTCACCGCCTCGCTCGTCCTGGGCGCCTGCAGCGGAGACGGTGACGGGCCGGCCCCGGAGGCCGCGCCGTCGACGGCCCCCACGCAGCAGGTCACCAAGGGCGAGCAGGTCGCGCCGGAGACCTGGCCGCTGACCGGTCTGCCCGTCAAGGGCGGCCGGTCGGCGGCGGCCCGGCACCCGGTGATGGTGCTGAAGATGGACAACACCTCCTCCAGCGCCCCGCAGCGCGGCCTCGGCAGCGCCGACCTGGTCGTGGAGGAGCTGGTCGAGGGCGGACTGACCCGGCTGGCGGCGTTCTTCTACTCCGACATCCCCGGCACCGTCGGACCGGTGCGCTCGATGCGCGCCAGCGACATCGGCATCGTCTCGCCTGTCGACGCCGCGGTCGTCACCAGCGGCGCCGCCCCCATCACGATCCGGCGGATCCAGGAGGCCGGGATCCGGTTCTTCGGGGAGGGGGCCAAGGGGTTCTTCCGGGACTCCTCCCGCTCCGCGCCGTACAACCTGATGACCGACCTCGCCGAGACCGCGACGCTGGTCAAGCGTGCCGCGACCCGTCCCGACGACTACCTGCCGTGGGGCGACGCCGCCGACCTGCCCAAGGGCAAGCCCGGGCGTGACCTGCAGGCGCGCTTCTCCTACGGGCACACCACGACCTGGACCTTCGAGAACGGTCGCTACCGCAACGTCAACACCTACGCCGCCGCCGACGACCAGTTCCTCGCTGACTCGGTGCTGGTCCTGCGGGTGAGGGTCGGCGACGCCGGTTACAAGGACCCCGCCGGCAACCCGGTGCCGGAGACCTTCCTCGAGGGGCGCGGCCAGGCGTTGCTGCTGCACGGCGGGCGGGCCATCACCGGCACCTGGACCAAGGCCGGGCTGAACGCCCCCATCGAGCTGCGCAACCGGTTCGGCACGCTGCGGGTGCCCGCCGGCAACACCTGGATCGAGCTGGTCCCCGAGGCGACCGGCTCGGTCACCGTCGGCTGAGCCGCGTGAGGTTCAGCGGTGAGCTCGAAGGTTCATCGGCCCGCCGATGAACCTCACGCAGCGCCGCTGGAGGTGCAGCGGTGAGCTGCAAGGTCCAGCGGCCCGCCGATGAACCTCACGCGGTCCGCCCGACCCCTACTCGTCGACGGCGGTGGGGACCTCGAGGATCGCGGCGCCAGGGTCGGGCAGGGGGACGCCGGCGTCGGCGAGGGACTGGAAGCCGGCGATGATGAAGCCGATGGCGGCCTCGACGCGGGTGGCGGCGACGATCGCGTCGTCGGCGGAGGCCACGGACTCACCGGCGGCCGACATGGCCCCGAAGAAGATCCGCGCGAAGGTCTGGATCATCGGCTCGTCGAGCTCCCACGTGCCGGCGCTGAGCACGGCGCGGACGATGTCGACCACGTTGGCGAAGGTCGAGCGCTCCTCCTGCTCACGGAAGCGCTCGTAGCCGAGCACCGAGGGGCCCTCCTGCACCACGATGCGCCGGTAGCGCGGCTCCTGGACCACGGCGAGGAACGCCTCGAGGCCGGCGCGGGCCTTCTCCCAAGGGTCCTTCTTGCCCTTGAGCGCCTTCTGGATCGCACGGGACGCATCGGACTCCACCCGCTCGAAGACGGCCTCGAAGAGCGCCTGCTTGCCGCTGAAGTGGTGGTAGAGCGCGCCCTTGGTCACCCGGGCGCCGCTGACGATCGCGTCCAGCGAGGTGGCGGCGTAGCCGTGCTCGGTGAAGAGCTCCTCGGCGACGTCGACCAGCCCGCGCTTGGTCGAGGCGGAGTACTGCTGGCGCAGGGTCGCGCCGGGGACGCCGGACACCCCGGGCACCTTGGGCACCAGCTTGGACACGCTCGACCTGGGCATACCGGCAGTCTAGTGACCTGCGTCTCAGTGGCCGGGAGGTGTCCGTCACGCCGCGTCGCAGGCGCCGACGGTCGGGTGTGCGGGATCACCTGTGCGACCACCCCCAGGTGTTTGCATACCGTCAGTATGTCTCCGTACTCTCGGTACGTACTCGCGGTATGCGAATGCCGCGACCGAGCTGTACCGATGAGAAGGGCACACCTCCCCATGACCTGGACCTCGTACCGCAACCGTGGAGAGATCCTCCGCACCGTGATCGCCACCGCCGACGCCCGTCGGGACGGCCTGCTCCCGTGGGACCTCGACGGCGTCGCCGAGTCCTTCGGCGACGAGCTGAACCTGCTCGGCGCCCTGCAGCTGCGCTGGCACACCCGGCTCGCCGGGCGCATCGAGCGCGAGCTGATGGCCCGCCCGATGGCCTTCGAGGCCGCCGTCGTCGACGCCTGGCGCGCCACCGCTGCCGAGCTGCCCGGCATCCGGGCGATCGTCGACCACCACCGTGCCGAGCCCCTCGACGAGCAGATGGCCGCCGCGATGGACAAGGCCACCGCCAAGGAGCGCATCCTGCTGGCCGTGATGGCCGGGCAGGCCAGCGCCCACGACTCCGGTGCCGCCGCCGTCGGCGCACGCATCGAGGAGAAGGCCCGGGCCGGCTGGGTCCTCGCCCCGGTGCCCGACGAGCCGACCGGCCACACCGGCCTGCACGCCAGCATCCTCGGCCGCCTGCGGGCCGTGCGGGCTGCCTTCGCCGCCTGAGGCCCGGCTCCACCGACCCGGCACGACCCCGCCCGACGCTCCCTCCCTCGCGGCCCCCGTGGCCGCACCCTCCCCGCGTCGGGTCGGGGTCGTGCCGCATCATGGGGCCATGAGCGGTACGACGGCAGGCGGGCTCCCTCCGGCCCCGGGCATGCTCCTGGTCGCCGCCCCCACGCTGCTCGACCCGAACTTCGCCGACACCGTCGTGCTGCTGCTCGACGCCGACGACGAGGGCGCCATCGGGGTGGTGCTCAACCGCCCCACCCCGGTCCCGGTGGAGGAGGTCCTCCCGGACTGGGGCGCGATCGTCGCCGAGCCCGAGGTGCTCTTCCAGGGCGGGCCGGTCAGCACGGAGGGGGCGCTGGCCGTGGCGCTGCTCGAGGACGGCGTGGTCGTGCCCGAGGCCGGCTTCCGTCCGGTCGCCGGGCCCTTCGGCCTGGTCGACCTCGACGTGCCCGTCGACGCGCTGGCGGGCCGGCTGGCCGCCGTGCGCATCTTCGCGGGCTACGCCGGCTGGGGCGCCGGGCAGCTGGAGGACGAGATCGACGAGGGCGCCTGGTACGTCGTCCCCGCGGAGGCCGGCGACCTGTGCCGCGAGGACGCGGTCGACCTCGCGCGCGACGTGCTGCGCCGCCAGCCGGGCGAGCTGGCGTGGCACTCCACACGTCCGGCCGATCCGGACCTGAACTGACGCGCCGACTCACGTAGAGTCACGCCCCGTGAGTGGATTCGGATTCGGCAGCGGCACGGCCCTCGACGAGCGGGTCGAGCAGGACCGTCGTACCGTCCCGACCGACGAGGGCGACCACGAGCGGTTCAGCCACTACGTCGACAAGGACAAGCTCACCGAGGCGATGGTCATGGGCACGCCGGTCGTGGCCCTGTGCGGCAAGGTCTGGGTGCCCAGCCGCACCCCGGAGAAGTACCCCGTCTGCCCGGACTGCAAAGAGGTCTGGGAGTCCCTGAACGACGACAGCGGCTCCGACGCGTGAGCGCCGCGTCGCGGCCCGACGACGAGTCGGGGCCCTCGCTCACGCCTGCCCTCACCCCGGCCTTCCCGCACCGGGCCGCGTGGGGCACCGCGCCGTCGCTGCGCGCGTGGCAGCAGGCGGCGATGGAGAGGTACTTCGCCGACCTGCCGCGTGACTTCCTCGCCGTCGCGACGCCGGGCGCCGGCAAGACGACCTTCGCCCTGTCCGTGGCCTCCGAGCTGCTGGGGCGCCGGCTGATCGACCGCGTCATCGTGGTCGCGCCCACCGAGCACCTCAAGCTGCAGTGGGCCGAGGCGGCCGCCCGCGCCGGCATCCCGATCGACCCGACCTTCTCGGCCGGCAAGGGCCGTACCTCCGGCGACTTCGTCGGCGTCGCGGTGACCTACGCCGGCGTCGCGGTCAACCCGCTGGCGATGCGCATCCGCACCGAGCGGTTCAAGACGCTGGTGATCCTCGACGAGGTCCACCACGCCGGCGACGCGCTGTCGTGGGGCGAGGGCGTGCGGGAGGCGTTCGAGCCCGCCGCCCGCCGGCTGTGCCTGACCGGCACACCGTTCCGCTCCGACGTCAACCCGATCCCGTTCGTCACCTACGAGCCCGGGCCCGACGGCATCCCGCGCTCGGCGGCCGACTACACCTACGGCTACTCCCACGCACTGGCCGACCACGTGGTGCGCCCGGTGCTGTTCCTGGCCTACTCCGGGGAGATGAGCTGGCGCACCCGGGCCGGCGACGAGGTCGCCGCCCGGCTCGGCGAGCCGCTCACCAAGGACCTCACCAACCAGGCGCTGCGCACCGCGCTCGACCCGACCGGCTCGTGGATCCCGTCGGTCCTGGCGGCGGCCGACAAGCGGCTCTCCGAGGTGCGCCGCCACGTCCCGGACGCCGGGGGACTGGTGATCGCCACCGACCAGGACTCCGCCCGCGCGTACGCCAAGATCCTGCGCCAGGTCAGCGGCGAGGCGGCGACCGTCGTGCTGTCGGACGAGAAGGCCGCCTCGAAGAAGATCAGTGCCTTCGCCGAGGACACCTCGCGCTGGATGGTCGCGGTGCGGATGGTCTCCGAGGGCGTCGACGTGCCGCGGCTGGCCGTCGGGGTCTGGGCGACCACGACCTCGACGCCGCTGTTCTTCGCCCAGGCCGTCGGCCGCTTCGTCCGCGCCCGCAACCGGGGCGAGGTCGCGTCGGTCTTCCTGCCCTCGGTGCCCAACCTGCTCGGCTTCGCCTCCGAGATGGAGGTCCAGCGCGACCACGTCCTGGGCAGGAAGGTGCAGGACGAGGACGACATCTTCGCCGCCGAGAACGACCTGCTCGCCGCGGCCAACGCCGCCGACGGCGCCTCCGACGACCTGCTCGGCACCTTCGAGGCGATCGGCTCGGAGGCGCGCTTCGACCACGTGCTCTACGACGGTGCGACCTTCGGGCACGAGGGCGAGGTGCAGGTCGGCTCGGAGGAGGAGATGGACTTCCTCGGCATCCCCGGCCTGCTCGAGCCCGACCAGATGCGCGACCTGCTGCGCCAGCGGCAGGCCGACCGCGCGAAGTCGTCGAAGCGTGCGGCGCCCGGCGCGGACGCCGCCGCCGAGCCCGCCCGGGAGACGGTCCAGGAGACCGCGACCCACGAGCAGCTCGCCGTGCTGCGACGTGAGCTCAACGGCCTCGTCGGGGCGTGGTTCCATCGCACCGGCCAGCCCCACGGCGTCACCCACGCCGCGCTGCGCAAGGAGTGCGGCGGCCCGGCGGCCGCCGTCGCCAACGCCGACCAGCTGCGCGCCCGGATCGACCGGGTCCGCGACTGGGCGACCCGCAAGACCTCCTGATCCGCGGCCTCGGCTGGTCGAGTGGGTCCGGTGTGGTGGTCGAGCAGCGAGGAGCGCCAGCGACGAGCGGGCGTCGAGACCACCGGTCCTGCGGTGGTCGAGCGGGCGTCGAGACCGCCCCTCGCCGAGACCCCTACCCCGCGAACGGCTTGGCGCCCGGACCGGGCCGGCTGACGACGTCGCGGGGGCGCTCGACCCGGTGGCCGGCGGCGCACTCGACGACGGGGTGCACCTGCTCGCCGCAGTCGCGATGGACGAACTCCACCGGCGGTCCCTCGGGGTCGGCGAGGTAGCGGTCGCCCCACTCGGCCACGGCCACCATCACGAGGTAGAGGTCCAGGCCCTTGGCAGTGGGCCGGTACTCGTGGCGGGTGCGGCCGCCACCCTCGGGGCGGTACGGCTCGCGACGCAGGATGCCCTCGTCGACCAGCGAGGCGAGCCGGTTGCTCAGGACCTGGCGGGGGATGCCGCTGTGGCGCCGGATGTCGTCGAAGCGGCGTACGCCGTTGAAGACCTCGCGCAGGACGACCACCGTCCACCGCTCGCCCAGGATAGCCATCGTGCGGCCGACGGTGCAGTTGTCGGTGCTCCACGCCATCGCCGGCGGGCTCGTGGGGTGGACGGGGGATGTGGGCATGCCCACAGCGTAGCGACGCTGAGTCTCGTTGACAGACCCAACTCGCGCCACCGATGCTGGGTCCATGACCGAGACCCAGATGCCCGACCTCGCCTCGATGAGCGGGATGGAGCAGCTCCAGGCCATGAGCGACGGTCTGCTCCCGCCGGCGCCGATCGCCGAGACACTGGGGATGGTCAACTTCGGCGGCGAGCTCGGCTCCATCTCCGTCGAGCTGGTGCCCGAGCGGCGGCACTACAACCCGCTCGGCACCGTCCACGGGGGCGTGCTCTCCACGTTGCTGGACACCGCCGCGGCCTGCTCGGTCCACTCGACCCTGGCGCCGGGGGAGGGCTACACCTCCCTCGACCTGACGGTGAAGTTCCTGCGGCCCGCCACCGAGGCCTCGGGTCGCCTCCGGGCGGTCGGGCGCGTGGTCTCCCGCGGTCGGCGGACGGCGCTCGCCGAGGCCCAGCTCGTCGACGAGGCCGGCAAGCTGGTCGCCCACGCCACGTCGAGCTGCATGATCTTCCCCGCCTGAGAAACCTCCCGGACACGCCGCATCCCTAGACTGCGGCTCATGTCCGCCGAGACCTCCCAGACCCTCGACCGCGGCCTGCGCGTGCTCGAGGTGCTGGCCGGCTCACCCGGCGGGCTCACCGTCACCGAGCTCGCCGCCCGGCTCGAGGTCAACCGCACCGTCGTCTACCGGCTGGTCAGCACCCTGGAGCAGCACGCGCTGCTGCGCCGCGACGTCAAGGGGCGCCTGCACATCGGCCTGGGCATCCTGCACCTGGCCGGGGCGGTCCAGCCGGTGCTGCGCGACCTCGCCCAGCCGGTGCTGCGCCGACTGGCCGAGAAGGTGGGCTGCACCGCGCACCTGACCGTCGTGGAGGGCGCCGAGGCGCTGGCCCTCGCGGTCGTCGAGCCGTCGTGGACCGACTTCCACGTCTCCTACCGCGTCGGCACCCGCCACCCGCTCGCCCAGGGCGCGGCCGGCAAGGCCGTGCTGCTCGGGCGATCCGCCGGCGGTCGGGCTCCGGCGTACGTCACGACGACGGGGGAGCTGCAGACCGGTGCCCGCGGCCTCGCCGCCCCCGTCCGCGACGTCGGCGGCCTCGAAGCCTCCGTCGGCATCGTCACCCTCGGCGTGCTCGACGAGTCCGTGGTGGCCCCCCAGGTCGTCGCCGCCGCCGACGAGGTGGCCGCGCTGCTGGCATCGACAGGGACGGCGGGGGTCGCGGAATAGTCCGCATCAGATCTCACCCTTACTGATCGGCGGCGTCCAGCGGTCTAAGTGACGCTCATGCTGCTGCCTGGTTGGCGAGCAGTTCTGCCAGCGCTTGGGCTGGGGTCTTCATCTCCAGGGTAGGGCGGGGTCGTGCGTTGAGCTTGGCGGCGATGACGTCGAGGTCTTGGGCGGTGAACCGGGAGAGGTCGGTGCCCTTGGTCAGCCAGTGCCGCAGGAGCCGGTTGGTGTTCTCGTTCGAGCCGCGTTGCCAGGGCGAGTGGGGGTCGCAGAAGTAGACCGGCATGTCGAGCTTCATGGTGATCTCGCGGTAGCGGGCCAGCTCGGTCCCGCGGTCCCAGGTCAGCGACTGCCGTAGGTGTTCGGGCAGCTTGCTCATCTGGTTGATCATCTCTGCGGCCACGGAGTCGGCGTCGTGACGACCGGGCAGGTGCAGCAGCATCACGAACCTGGTGGTCCGCTCGACCAGCGTCCCGACCGCTGAGGTGCTGCCGGCGCCGATGACCAGGTCACCTTCCCAGTGACCGGGTACCGCACGATCCTCGACCTCAGCAGGGCGCTGGGAGATCTTGAACGCCTCCCGGTACAGGCTCGTGCCGCGTGCATCGACACTGCCGCGGGGTTTACGGGCGATACGGCCGGTGGAGAGGTCTTTGGCCAGGTCACGACGCAGACTGCCGCGGCCCTGGACGTAGAGCGCCTGGTAGATCGTCTCGTGGCTCACGCGGTCCATCTTCGACCGCCCGGGCTCCTCACGCAGCACCGCCGCGATCAGCTGAGGGGACCACCCATCACCCATCCAGCCCTCGATCGCACGACACAGCCGGGGGTTCACGGCGAGCTTGAACGTCTTGGGGCGGCGTCGTCGTTCGTGCGCGGCACGGTGCGCGACCTTGGGGTGATAGTCCCCGGACGGGCCGGCGTTGCGGTCCAGTTCGCGGCCGACCACCGAGTGGTGACGCCCGATCAGTGTCCCGATCTCACGCAGCGACATGCCCTTGGACCGGCACGCCGCCATCACAGCCCGGTCGGCCTCACTCAGTGGTCGACGAACAGGCTCGACCACCGTGCCCGGGGTAGCTGGTGCTGGCGAGCCACGCAGACCACCAGGACGGCCGCGATGGAACGAGCCCTTGGGAAAGTCCATGGGAGCGAACTTGGTCCACCACCGCAGCCCCGGACCGAACGACACTCCCAACCGCGAGTTGGCGTCGGTGTAACCCACGCCCTGTGCGATGAGCCCCACGTACTCCTCGACCACCAACGGGTCATACGTCCTTCGTGCCACGACACCATCTCCTCGGTGTCGCTTCGACCACTCGAGTCCGCCATCAGTAAGGGTGAGATTTCATGCGGACTATCCCGATCCCACGCTCGCCCGCGCCAGCGGCAGCACCCGGTAAGGCACCTGGGTGGCGAGCGCGATGACGGTCGAGGAGCGCGTGATCAGGGCGTGGGCCAGGACCCGGTCGATGACGCGCTGCAGGTCGTCGTTGGAGCGGGCGACGACGCGGGCCAGCAGGTCGCCGGCGCCGGTGATGGTGTGCACCTCGAGGACCTCGGGGATACCGGCGAGGTGGGTGCCCACCACGTCGTGGCCACGCTCGCCGCCCTCGGCGGCGGCCTGACGGATCTCCAGGGTCAGGAACGCCGTCACCGGGTGGCCGAGCGCCTCGGGCGAGAGGTCGGGGCCCCAGCCGGTCACGATCCCGCGGTCGGCGAGCCGGTCCAGGCGCGCCTGCACCGTCCCGCGCGCCACGCCCAGGCGGCGCGACGCCTCCAGCACCCCCACCCGCGGCTCGGCGGTGAACAGGTCGATCAACCTGACGTCCAGGTCGTCCATGCGCTCGCCCCTCACTGTGCAGGTTGTCCAGCGTGTCGGGTGACTGTTGCACACTCTGCGTGATGACAGCCACCATCCGGGCATGACGCTGACCCCTGATGAGCTCAAGGCCGACCTCTCCCTCGAGCAGCTCAAGGAGCTGGTCGGGCTCGTGGAGTACGACGCCAGCCGCGACCCGTTCCCGGTGACCGCCATGGATGCCATCTGCTTCGTGGTCGGCAACGCCACCCAGACCGCGACCTTCTACCAGCTCGCCCTGGGGATGGAGCTCGAGGCCTACCGCGGCCCCGAGACCGGCCACCGCGACGCCAAGGTCTACGTGCTGCGCTCGGGCAGCGCCCGCTTCGTCTTCGCCGGCGGCGTCACCCCCGACAGCCCCCTGCTGGAGCACCACCGCAAGCACGGCGACGGTGTCGTCGACCTGGCGCTCGAGGTCCCCGACGTCGACCGCTGCATCGAGCACGCCCGCTCGGTCGGCGCCACCATCCTCGACGAGCCCTACGAGATCTCCGACGAGCACGGCACCGTCCGGATGGCCGCCATCGCGACGTACGGCGAGACCCGACACACCCTGGTCGACCGCTCGCGCTACTCCGGCCCCTACCTGCCCGGGTTCGAGGCCCGCTCGACCACCGTCACCCGCCGCGAGGGCCACCCCAAGCGGCTCTTCCAGGCCGTCGACCACTGTGTCGGCAACGTCGAGCTCGGCCGGATGGATGAGTGGGTGGAGTTCTACAACAAGGTCATGGGCTTCACGAACATGGCCGAGTTCATCGGCGACGACATCGCCACCGACTACTCGGCACTGATGAGCAAGGTCGTCGCGAGCGGCAACCACCGGGTGAAGTTCCCCCTCAACGAGCCGGCGATCGCGAAGAAGAAGTCGCAGATCGACGAGTACCTCGAGTTCTACGACGGCGCCGGCTGCCAGCACATCGCGCTCGCGACCGGCGACATCCTGCGCACCGTGGACGTCCTGCGCGACCACGGCATCGAGTTCCTCGAGACCCCCGACTCCTACTACGACGACCCCGAGCTGCGCGCGCGGATCGGCCAGGTGCGGGTCCCGATCGAGGAGCTGAAGAAGCGCAAGATCCTCGTGGACCGCGACGAGGACGGCTACCTGCTGCAGATCTTCACCAAGCCGATGGGCGACCGGCCCACGGTCTTCTTCGAGTTCATCGAGCGGCACGGCTCCCTGGGCTTCGGCAAGGGCAACTTCAAGGCGCTGTTCGAGGCGATCGAGCGCGAGCAGGAGCGCCGCGGCAATCTCTGAGGCAGTCGTGCCCCTCAGCGGGCGCCATGGCGCCCGCTGAGGGGCACGACTGTCTCCGCGGTGGGGCAGGATCGGGGCCATGGCGACCTACGTGGCGTTCCTGCGCGCGATCAACCTCGGCGCGACGCGAAAGTTCCCCAAGGACGACATCGTCGCGGCCACGCGGGCGGCCGGCTTCGAGGACGTCGCCACCCACATCAACACCGGCAACGTGCGGATCTCGACCCGCATGCGCTCCCGGGCCCGCATCGAGCAGGCGCTGGAGTCGGCCTACCTCGCCGACCGCGGCTTCGAGGTCCCCACGATCGTGTACGCCGGCAGCGAGCTGCGCGAGGTCCACGAGCACGCCTCCACGGTCGACCACGCCGGCCAGCACTACGTGGCGCTGCTGCGAGACGAGCCGACCGACGAGGGCGTGCAGCGTCTGCGCGAGAAGGCGCAGCCCGGGGAGCGGATCGAGGTCGGCGGCCGTGCGCTGCACCTGCTGGTGAGCGCGGACGGAGTCCACGGGACGAAGCTGACCAACCCGCTGGTCGAGAAGTGCCTGGGCACCACCTCGACCTGGCGCAACCCGACGGTGGTCGCGGCCGTGGTCGGGAAGTGGTGCTGAGCGCCGGTCAGGCCGCGGCGGGGGAGGGCTGCTCCTCGGGTGCACGGGCGAGCCGGCGTACCTCCGGGGAGAGCAGGACCAGCCCGCACACCACGACGTAGACGATGCCGCTGACGACCAGCACGTCGGTGAACCCGAAGGCCACCGCCAGCGGCCCGAAGAGCACCTGGCCGACCGGCATCGCGGCGAACGAGCCGAGCGCGTCGTAGGAGTAGGCGCGCGAGAGCATCTCGTCGGGGACCTGCTCCTGCATGGCGAGGTTCCAGCCCATGTTGAACAGCTCGGTGCCGGCGCCGGCGATGAACGTCGCCAGCACCAGCCACAGCAGGTGCGGGTGCGCGCCGAGCATGAAGATCGGCAGGCCGAGCGCCATGATGCCGACCATCCCGACCAGCAGCGGCCGCTCGAGCCGCACGCGCAGCAGGACCAGCGTCATCAGCAGCAGGCCCACGGCCTCGGCGGAGAGCACCAGCCCCCAGCCCTGCTCGCCGATGGTCTCCTTGGCCCGGGCCGGGCCGAGGGTGAACCACGCGCCGGCGTGGATGGCGTTGAGCACCGAGAAGCCCAGCACCACGACCCACAGCCACTGCGTGCGCCGCACGTAGGACCAGCCCTCGCGCAGCTCGGTGAACGTGCTCGCGCCGGCACTGCGTCGTGCGACGGCGGGCAGCCGGACCAGGCCGAGCAGCAGCCCGCTCACGAGCCAGGTGGTGGCGTCGACCGCCAGCGCCCAGCCGGGGCCGACGGTGACGACGAGCAGCGCGGCGACGGTGGGCCCGATGATGACGATGCCGGAGCGGGCGAGGGAGACCAGGGCGTTGGCGGGCTGCAGGTGCTCCTTGGCGACGACCGAGGGCAGCATGCTGGCCATCGCGGGGAACCCGACGCCGGACACGATGCCGTGCACGAGGCTGAGCGCGACCAGCGACCAGAGCTCGGCGGTGCCGGTGATGACCAGGGCCGCGATGAGGCCCTGGCTGACCGCCGAGGCGAGGTTGGAGAACTGCAGCACGGCCACGCGACCGAACCGGTCGGCCACCACGCCGCCCCACAGGAGCAGCAGCACCATCGGGACGGTGTGGGCGGCCAGCACGTAGCCCACCGCGGCCGGGTCGTCGTCGGTGACCTTCAGCACCGCGAACGCCAGCGCGAGGGAGGCCATCGCGTTGCCGATCATGTTCACCAGGCGGGAGAGGTAGTAGTAGCGGAAGTTGGCCTCCCGCAGCGGCGCCAGGCTGGCCGACCAGGTCATGACTGCTCCTCGGTGTGCTCGGGCTCCTCGGGGGAGGGGGTGGGCGGCCGCATCGCGAACGCGAGGGCCGTGAAGCTGATGTGGACGGTGCCCTCGGTGCGGGGCGGGCGGTTGGCGTCGTGGAGCAGCCGGGAGGCCGCCTGCAGGTGCTCGAGCGCCTCCGCCCAGACGGCGGGGTCGACCCAGCCGTCGAGGTCGGAGAGCCAGCCGCCCGGGACCCTGGTGGCGACCCGGCGCTCGAGCTCGGTGAAGGTCGCCCGCAGGTGCAGGGCGTCGTCGGCCGGGCTGTGCTCGGAGGGAGGAACGACGTGGCGGCCCTCGTGCTCGTGGGGGTAGCGGTACCTCTTGGCGGTCCCGCCGCGGACCTTCTCCTCGCCGTCGACCACGAGCTCCCCGGCGTCGGCGAGGACCCGCAGGTGGTAGCTGGCGTTGGCGTGGGTCAGCTCGAGCTCGCGCGCCACCTCGGCGGCACTCATCGCCGTACCTGTGAGCAGCGAGAGCATCCGCAGCCGCACCGGGTGCGCCAGCGCGCGCATCTCGCCGATCTTCTCGCCGTGTCCGGGCTGGGTGTCTGCCATTGACCCTCCAAGAGTTCTTGGGGAGTAGTGCACACCCTGGTGGCCGCGACTGTCAAACAGTTCTTTGGGGGTTGGCGTGAAAGGTCTGACTGATGTCAGTCCAACCTGGCGGATGGCGGTCGAACCTTCGACCGCGAACCGAAAGGTCTGACTGACATCAGTCGAACCTTCCGGCCCGCCGACCGTCCCGCCGACCGCCCGCCGCTACTCCCCGCGGAACACCGGCCTGCGCCGCTCGGAGAACGCGCGCATCCCCTCGGCGACGTCGGCGGTGCGCATGAGGACGACCTGGCCGGTGCGCTCCCGCTCGAGGGCGTCGTCGAGGGGGAGCAGGGTGGCTGCGTTGACGGCCTTCTTGGTGGCGGCGAAGGCCAGCGGGGGGCCCGAGGCCAGCCGCCGGACGAGCGTGTCGACCAGCGTCGGGAACTCCTCGTCGCCGGCCACGTGGGTGACCAGCCCCGCGTCGTACGCCTCCTGGGCGCTCAGGGGCTCCGCGAGCAGCGCCATCCGCATCGCCCGGGCCCGGCCGACCGAGGCCGCCACGGTGGCCGACGTGCCGCCGTCGGGCATGAAGCCGATGCGGGTGAAGGCCAGCAGGTACGACGACGACGCCGCCGCCACGACGATGTCGCACGCCAGCGCGATCCCGCAGCCGACGCCGGCCGCGACCCCGTTGACCGCGGCGAGCACGGGTCGGTCGCACGCGACGATCGCGCGGATGATCCGGTTGGTGACGTCCATCGCCCGCACGTCGAAGTTCTCGTGGGCGTCGTCCCCGGAGATGTCGGCGCCCGCGTTGAAGGCGGCGCCGACGCCGGTCAGCACCACGACCCTGACGTCGTCGCGCGAGGGCACGGACTCCAGGAGGTCGGCCAGGGCGAGGGCGACCTCCCCCGACAGCGCGTTGAAGACCTCCGGGCGGTTGAAGGTCAGGCGCAGCACCCCGTCGGTCAGGTCGACGTCGAGGCCGGGCACGGAGTCAGGGGTCGTCATGCCAGGACCCTACGGCCGCACCGTGGGCAGCACCGGCTCGCCGCGCAGGAGGGAGCGGGAGGCCATCGGCAGCGCGTCGCGGGAGCGCGCGTGCCGCTCACGGGCCGCCTCCAGGGGCTCGCGGCCCACCACCTCGCCGGCCCGCACCAGCGGCACCAGCAGGTCCCGTTCGTCGTCGGCCGGCGGAGGGGGCGTGCCCGTCCCGACCACCTCGGCGGTGGCGGTGCCCGCGGCGTCGTGGCGGCGGCGCGCCCAGTGCCGGCCGGGCCAGGACTCCTTGGCGGTGCTGCGCTTGGCCACGCCGACGAGCTCACCGTCCGCGCCCTCACGGGCGACCAGCTTGTAGACCAGCCCCACGGTCGGGTGCCCGCTGCCGGTCACCAGCTGGGTCCCCACGCCGTAGCTGTCGACCGGAGCAGACCCCAGCGCAGCGATGGCGTGCTCGTCGAGGTCGGAGGTGACCACGATGCGGGTGCGATCGGCACCGAGCCGGTCCAGCTGGGCCCGCACCTGGTGCGCGAGGTCGGCGAGGTCCCCGGAGTCCAGGCGCACGGCGCCCAGCTCGGGGCCCGCGACCTCGACCGCCAGCCGCACCGCCTCGGCGACGTCGTAGGTGTCGACGAGGAGCGTCGTGCCGGCCCCCAGTGAGGCGACCTGCGCCCGGAACGCGTCGGTCTCCGAGTCGTGCAGCAGGGTGAAGGCGTGCGCGGAGGTGCCGGTCGTGGGCACGCCGTACCGCTGCCGGGCCGCGAGGTTCGAGGAGCCCGCGAACCCCGCGACGTACGCCGCCCGCGCGGCGGCGACCGCGGCCTCCTCGTGGGTGCGCCGCGACCCCATCTCGATGCAGGCCCGCCCACCGGCGGCCCGGGTCATCCGGGAGGCTGCCGAGGCGATGGCCGAGTCGTGGTTGTAGATCGAGAGCAGCAGCGTCTCCAGCAGCACCGCCTCGGCGAAGGGCGCCTCCACCACCAGCAGCGGCGAGCCCGGGACGTAGGTCTCGCCCTCGGCGTACCCCCACACGTCGCCGGTGAAGCGCCAGCGCGCCAGCCGCTCCAGCGTCGGCTCGTCCACCACCTCGGCCAGCACCGCCAGCGTCGGCTCGTCGAAGCAGAAGCGCTCCAACGTGTCGAGGGCACGACCGACCCCTGCGACCACGCCGTAGCGCCGCCCCTCGGGCAGCCGCCGGCCGAAGAGCTCGAAGACCGTGCGCCGCTCGGCGGTCCCGGAGGCCAGGGACGCCTGCAGCATGGTGAGCTCGTAGTGGTCGGTCAGCAGGGCCGTCGACGGCGGGTGGTCGGCACTCACCCCTGCGAGCCTAGGCCGACGCCCCGCGTGTGGAAGCATGGGTGGCGTGACCGCGCCCAGCCCCGTCGAGGTCGAGCCGACCCTCGACTCCGACCTGCTCACCAGGCCGGCGACCCCGTGGGTGACGATCGTCTGGAACGACCCGGTCAACCTGATGTCGTACGTCACCTACGTCTTCCGCACCTACTTCGGCTACGACAAGCGCAAGGCCGAGAAGCTGATGATGGAGGTCCACGAGGACGGCCGCTCGGTGGTCTCCTCGGGCTCGCGCGAGGAGATGGAGCGCGACGTCCAGGCGATGCACGAGTACGGCCTGTGGGCCACCATGCAGCGCGAGGACCAGCCGTGAGGGCCGCCCGGTGAGCGCCTTCACCCGCCACCGCCGCAGCGGTGCGGTGATCGCCACCTTCTCCGGGTTCGAGGCCGACCTGCTGCGCTCGCTGGCCTCCCAGATCGTCGAGCTGCTCCACCACGAGGCGGCCGTGCCCGACGACCGGGACCCGCTCGAGGTGCTGATGGACTTCTCCGGCCCCACCACCGCCCCGGAGGACCCCGTCCTCGCCCGGCTCTTCCCGACCGCGTACGTCGAGGACGAGGAGGCGGCTGCAGAGTTCCGCCGCTTCACCGAGGGCACGCTGCGCGAGGGCAAGGCCAGGGCGGCCGGCACCATCATCGACACCCTCGAGGAGGCCGGGCTGCCCGACGAGCTGGACGAGGACGGCCTGACCATCGACGTCGAGATGGACGAGGCGACCGCCCAGACCTGGATGCGCTCCTTCACCGACATCCGGCTGGCCCTGGCCACGCGCCTGGGTGTCGAGGACGGCGACGAGGAGTACTGGTACTCCCTGCCCGACGACGACCCCCGCGCCCAGGCCCACGACATCTACGAGTGGGTCGGCTGGCTCCAGGAGACCCTGATCGGCGCGCTGAGCTGAACCTGCTCGTGCGGGCCGCTGAGGGACGCCCAGCACAGTGAGGTACGCCGCAGCCGACCCGGTCCGCTTCCCGGGCGGGTATGGGGTCCGACCGCCCCGCGCCCTAGTCTGGCGGGCGTGCTGACCATCGACCAGGCGACGTACGACGCGATCGTCGCGCACGCCAAGCGGGACCACCCCGACGAGTGCTGCGGCATCGTGGCGGGCCCCGAGGGCAGCGACCGTCCCGAGCGGCACGTGGAGATGGTCAACGCCGCGGGCAGCCCGACGTTCTACGAGTTCGACTCCACCGAGCTGCTCGAGCTGTACAAGCAGATGTGGGACCGCGACGAGGAGCCGGTGGTGATCTACCACTCGCACACGGCCACCGAGGCCTACCCGAGCCGCACCGACATCGGCCTGGCCAGCGAGCCGGGCGCGCACTACGTGCTCGTCTCCACCCGGGACTGGGCAGAATCTCGGGGAGGGAATAACGAGGGCCCTGTGGAGTTCAGGTCCTATCGGATCGTCGACGGCGAGGTGACCGAGGAAGAGGTCACCGTCGTCCCCACGCTCGCCTGATCCCTGAGCCTGATTTCCTGAGCATCGCGAAGAAGAGGAGCAGCATGTCCATCGAGGTCCGGATCCCCACCATCCTGCGCACCTACACCGGCGGCGAGAAGGCCGTGTCCGGCGAGGGCGGCAGCCTGAGTGCCCTGATCGACGACCTCGAGGCCAAGCACCCCGGCCTCAAGGACCGCCTGGTCGAGGAGAAGAACGGCGCCGACGACCTGCGCCGCTTCGTCAACATCTACATCAACGACGAGGACGTCCGCTTCATGGGCGGCCTCGAGGCCCCGCTCTCCGACGGCGACCAGGTCGTCGTGCTGCCGGCCGTCGCCGGCGGAGCGGAGACGCGCCAGCGGATCCGCTGATGCTGGTCGAGCGAGCGGCGCGGCTGAGCCTGCGAAGCCGCGACCCGCGTGTCGAGACCCAGTGACTTATCCGGAGACCTGATCAACAGTGCGGTACGACAACCTGCTCGCCTCGGTCGGCGGCACCCCCCTCGTGGGGCTGCCCCGGCTCTCGCCGAGCCCTGACGTCCGCCTGTGGGCCAAGCTCGAGGACCGCAACCCGACCGGCTCCATCAAGGACCGGCCAGCGCTGCGGATGATCGAGGAGGCCGAGAAGGACGGCACCCTGCGACCGGGGTGCACGATCCTCGAGCCGACCTCCGGCAACACCGGCATCTCGCTGGCGATGGCGGCCAAGCTCAAGGGCTACCGCATCGTGTGCGTGATGCCGGAGAACACCTCCGAGGAGCGCCGCCAGCTGCTGCGGATGTGGGGCGCCGAGATCGTCTCCAGCCCGGCCGCCGGCGGCTCCAACGAGGCCGTGCGCGTGGCCAAGCGGGTCTCCGAGGAGCACCCCGACTGGGTGATGCTCTACCAGTACGGCAACGCCGCCAACGCCCTCGCCCACGAGGAGGGCACCGGCCCCGAGCTGCTCGAGGACCTGCCCTCGATCACCCACTTCGTGGCCGGCCTCGGCACCACCGGCACCCTGATGGGCGTCAGCCGCTACTTCCGTCGCGCCAAGCCCGACGTCAGGATCGTGGCCGCCGAGCCGCGCTACGGCGAGCTGGTCTACGGCCTGCGCAACCTCGACGAGGGCTTCGTCCCCGAGCTGTACGACGCCTCGCTGATCGACTCGCGGTTCTCGGTCGGTCCGCGCGACGCCGTGCGGCGGGTCCGCGAGCTGCTGGAGCTCGAGGGCATCTTCGCCGGCGTCTCCACCGGCGCGATCCTGCACGCCGCGATGGGACAGGCCGCGAAGGCTGTCAAGGCGGGCGAGTCGGCTGACATAGCCTTCGTCGTGTGCGACGGCGGCTGGAAGTACCTCTCGACCGGGGCCTACGAGGGCACCGTGGACGAGGCCGAGGACCGGCTCGAGGGGCAGCTCTGGGCGTAGGCCCAGCCCTGGGCCTGAGCCTCGCGCTCGCCCTCCTGTCCGTCCTGCCGGTCGCTCCCGCCTCCGCGGAGGACCCGCTCCCGCCGGTGAGCCCGACGAGTCCGCCCGTCGTGACGGGGGAGACCACCTTCGGCGAGACCCTCACCGCCTCGGCCGGCGAGTGGGAGACCGACGAGCCGGGCGAGGCGCTGACCCACAGCTACCGGTGGTTCCGCGACGGCGAGCCGGTCCGTGGGGCCCGCGAGCAGGCCTACACCCTCGACCTCGACGACCTGCGGCACCGACTGCAGGTCGAGGTCACGGCCACCGACGCCGACGGCTACTCCGAGACGGCTCTCTCCGAACCGACCGACAAGGTCGGTCGTGCCCGACTGGTGCTGCGCGGCGACCCGAAGGTCCGCGGTGAGCAGAGGTTCACCCGCACGGTCCGCGCGACCCCCGGTCGCTGGCGGACCGAGCCGACGAAGGTGCGCTTCCGGTGGCTGCGGGACGGCGAGCCGATCCGGGGCGCGCGCGAGGCGTCGTACCGCATCGGCGTGGCCGACGTCGGCCACCGGCTGCGCGTGGAGGTCGTCGGCACCGCCCCCGGCCACACCCGCGAGCGGGCCCGCTCCGAGCGCACGGAGAAGGTGGCGCACCGCGTGGGGGTGCAGCGCTCGGTCACCTACAGCGTCGCCACCCGGGGACCGGTCACCGCGAGCGTGAAGGAGTTCGCCCGGCTGGCGCAGCAGACCTTCGAGGACCCCCGCGGCTGGCGAGGGGGAGGAGTCGCCTTCCGCCGGGTGGCCAGGGGCGGTTCGTTCACCCTCGTGCTCGCCACCGCCGCGCAAGTGCCGTCGTTCTCCTCCCAGTGCTCCTCGACCTGGTCGTGCCGGGTGGGCCGCTACGTGGTCATCAACCAGACCCGCTGGCAGCACGCGTCGCCGGCGTGGAACGCCGCCGGGCGCTCGCTGCGCGACTACCGCCACATGGTCGTCAACCACGAGACCGGCCACTGGCTGGGCCTGGGGCACTCCGGCTGCCCCGGCGCGGGGAAGCCGGCGCCGGTGATGATGCAGCAGTCCAAGGGCCGCGACGGCTGCAGGTTCAACCCGTTCCCCACGCTCGCGGAGCAGGGCCGGGTCTGAGACCCCTCCTCATCTGCTCGTGACCGAGCAGTAACCACCGTCACACTCGGCCGTTAGGCCCACGTGCGCCTCTCCACGACCCTCGGAACCGCCCTCGCCACCGGCCTCGGTGCCCTGCTGGTGGCGGTGCCCACCGGACCCGCCTCCTCGGCGGTCGGTGCCGCTCCCTCCGCCCGCGTCTCCGTGCCGGCGGCCACGACGCAGGCGGCCGCGGCGCCGGCTGCGCGGAAGGCCGACCGCTACCGCGCCGACATCACCTGGACCGAGCACGGCATCCCGCACATCAAGGCCGAGGACTTCGTCGGCCTGGGCTACGGCAGCGGGTACGCCGCGGCCGAGATGAGCCTGTGCACGCTGTTCGACACCCTGGTGACCGGTCGCGGTGAGCGGTCGCGGTGGTTCGGCCCCGACGAGGTCTACGACGACCAGGTGACCCTGCGTGCCACCAACCTCCAGGTCGACACCGTCGTCACGGACCTGCACGACCGCAAGGTCGTGGAGGGCCTGCTGAAGGACGAGACCCGCGGCCCCGGGCGACAGGCCCGCCAGATGGTCGACGGCTACGTCGCCGGCATCAACCGCTGGGTCCGGGAGAACCAGGTCACCGACCCCGCCTGCAAGGGCGCGGCGTACATCAAGCCGAACGTCACCACGCTCGACCTCTGGTACGGCGTCTACCTGGCCAACCTGCTGGCCTCCACCGGCGTCTTCGTGGGCGCCATCGCCGACGCGGCCCCGCCGAGCCCGACCGATCCGGGGCTGCCCGAGCTGCCCGTGAAGGCCGCCGACGTCGACCGCGACGCCCTGCTCGCCGGCCTCGGTCGCGACCCCGAGCGGCCCTTCGGCTCCAACGCCACCGCGGTCGGCAGCGACAACACCTCCACCGGCAGCGCGATGCTGCTGGGGAACCCGCACTTCCCGTGGCGCGGTCGCTACCACTTCACCCAGCAGCACCTGACCATCCCCGGCGAGTACGACGTCGCGGGGGCCTCGCTGGTCGGGTCGCCGGCGGTCAACATCGGTTTCAACGACCACGTGGCCTGGTCGCACACGGTCTCCACGGCGTACCGCTTCACGCCGTACGAGTACGTCACCCCGATCGCGCTCAGCCCCACGACGTACCTCACCGACTCGGGCCCCGCCGAGCTCGACCACCGCGAGGTCGAGGTCACGGTGCGCACCGGCGGCGGCAAGCTGGAGACCGTCACCGAGGACGTCTACCGCACCGCGGAGGGCTACGTCATCGACGCCCCCGACCTGCTGATGCCGTGGGGCCTGGCCAGCGTGTGGGCGATCCGCGACGCCAACGCCGAGCACCTGCGCACGATCGACACGTTCCTCGAGATGGGCAAGGCCACGGACGTCCAGGACCTGCTGCGCCGCCAGGACCGCGCCGCGGGCATGCCGTGGGTCAACACGACCGCCGCAGACCGCAAGGGGCAGGTCCTGTACGCCGACCACTCGGTCGTCCCGCACGTCACCGACGAGATGGCGGCCACCTGCATGACCGCCGTCGGGCGGGTCCTCGACGAGGTCGCCGGGCTGCCGGGTCTCGACGGCACCCGCGCGGGCAGCTCCTGCGCGTGGGGCGCCGACGAGGACGCGTCGCGGCCCGGCATCCTGGGCCCCGCCAACCTGCCGTCGGTCGTCACCCGCGACTGGGTGATGAACGCCAACGACTCCTACTGGACCCCCAACGACGAGATCCGGCTCGAGGGCTACGACTCGATCATCGGCTGCGAGGACTGCAGCCGCACGATGCGCACCCGCGTGGTCGCGGCGTACGTCGCCGACCGGCTGGCGGCCGGGAAGAAGGAGACGCCCCGCAGCCTGGCCGGGCACCAGCACGAGAACCGCGTCATGGCCGCGGAGGTCATGCGGGAGGACGGCGCGCTCGACGCCGTGTGCGAGGCGACCGGCGAGACCGAGGCGTGCGAGGCGCTCGCGGCCTGGGACGGCCGCTCGGACAAGGGGTCGCGTGGCGTGCACCTCTTCGAGGCGTTCGTGGAGAAGCTGCCCTCCGCGCTGCCGGTGGTGGGCGTGGACCCGGTGTGGACGACACCGTTCGACCCCAGCGACCCGTTCCACACCCCGGCCGGGCTGAACACGGCCAACCCGCAGGTGGTGCAGGCGCTGCAGGACGCCATCGACGAGGTCCGCGACGCCGGGGTCGCCTTCGACGCCCGGTGGGGTTCGCTGCAGGTCGCCGGCGACCGGGGTGCCCCGGCGATCCCGCTCGGCGGTGGGCTCGGCGACTCCGCCGGCAACGCCAACGCCCTGAAGTCCTACCTGCCCGAGGAGAACGACGACCGGTACCAGCCGATCACCTACGGCTCCTCGCACATCCAGGCGATCGCGTTCCGCAAGAAGGGCGCGCCGATCGCCCGGACGATCCTGACCTACAGCCAGTCCGAGGACCCGACCTCGCGTTTCCACGCCGACCAGACCCGGTTGTTCTCCCAGGAGAAGTGGGTGCGCTTCGCCTGGACGGGCAAGCAGGTGCGGCGCGCGAAGATCGGCGTCACCCGCCTGCGCTGACCCTCACCCGTCCTGCCGAGCCGGCGTATTGATACGCCGGTTCGGCGGGCGGGGTGGGTCGAGTCGGCGTATTGATACGCCGGTTCGGCGGGCGGGGTGGGTCGAGTCGGCGTATTGATACGCCGGTTCGGCGGGGTGGGGTGGGTCAGGTGGGGTCGCCCAGGCGGGCGGCGTCCTGACGGGTGAGGTCGGGGTCACCACCGGCGAGCATGAGGTCGTCGAGCATCTTCGAGGCCTTGGCGAGCGTCTCGGCGACGTAGGCCTTGGTGCGTTCCAGGTCGCCCAGCTCGGCGGCGTACGACGCGGCGGTGAGGCCCTGGACGACGTTGTCGTTGAGCTCGGCGGCCTGGCGGCGCGCCTGCAGCTCCTCGGCCAGGCGGACGGCGGTCTCCTCCTGGGCCTGCTCGGCGCGCACCCGGTCGGTGATGTCGATGCAGGTGCCGCGCATGCGCAGCGGGGTGCCGTTGGCGTCGGTGACGACCTGGCCGTTGGAGGCGAGGTAGCGCAGCTCGCCGTCGGGTCGCAGGATCCGCTCGATCATCTGGTACGGCTCGCCCGTGGCATAGGCGTGCTGGTGCACCGACTGGATGCGTTCGCGGTCCTCGGGGTGGATGTGCTGCAGGAACACCTCATAGGAGGCCATGATCTGGCCCGGCTCGTAGCCGTAGATGCGGAAGAGCTGGTCGGACCAGGTGTTGGTGTCGGTCTCGATGTGCCAGTCGTAGTCGCCCATGTTCGCGAGCATCTGCGCGTTGTCCACCCGCGCCCTCAGGTCGGCGAGCTCAGCGAGCGCGTCGGCGAGGGTCTGGGGTTCCTCCCGGGTTCCCATGCCCTTCACTGTCCTCCCGCGGCCACATCCGCGCAGGAGGATGGCTGTCTGAGCCGGTAAAGATTGCGTGAGGGTCAGCCGCCCCCGTCGGCGGTGAGCACGAGGTCCTGGGCCGTGCCGATGGTCGACCCGGGCACGGCGTGGAGGCCGAGCAGGTCCAGGGCGAGGTTGGCGACGTCGCCGTTGCGCACGGGCTGGCGCTCGGCCGCGTATCCGGGGCGCTTGCGGCGCGGCTTCTTGTAGTCCGGGTTGAGCGCGTAGAGGTCGGCCGCCTCGACCCCCTTGCCCCAGGTCAGGAACGGCACGCGGTGGTGCTCGAGCACGGTCGGGTCGGTGTGTCCCTGGCCCGAGCCGCCGTGGTCCGCGGTGAGCACGATCGTGAGGTGCTTGCGCAGGACGGGCTTGCTCTCGACGGTGGCCAGGACGTCGGCCAGCCAGCCGTCGACGGTGCGTACGGCGTCGGCGTACCGGCTCGAGGTCCACCCGTGCGCGTGGCCGGCCAGGTCGGGGGCGGCCAGGTGCAGGAAGGTGAGGGTGCGGGTCTCGCGGCGCAGGTCCGTGCGTGTCTTGCGCACCAGTCGCGCGCCGCGGGAGTCGAGGGTGAAGCGGTCCAGCGCCTTGGGCCAGGAGCGGTGGAAGAGGGAGAACTTCGACTTGCCGGTGAACAGCGCCGTCGTGCCGCCGGCGCGGTGCACCCGGGCGAAGACCGAGCCGACCTGCTCGCCGGCGGCCTCGTGGACGGTGGTGCCGGGCTCGTCGGTGTTCCAGGTGACGCCGTGCCCGCCGTGGTCGGTGTCGATGCGACGGCCGGTGATCATGCTGGTGTGGTCGGGCAGGGTCTCGGTCTGCTCCACGACCGTGCGGGCGTCGAGGGTCCCGGCCCCCTCCTCCCGCAACCGGGTGAAGGTCGGGAGCTCGGAGGCGTCGAGCTCGTCGAGGACCGAGGAGCGCAGCCCGTCGACGCTGATGACGAGGACGCGCCGCTTGGTGTCGAGCACTTCGGCCCGACGCTGCGCCGGCGAACCGGGGGAGGAGGGGGAGGCGGCCGCGGCGGGCACCGCCGTCGCCGCGTCGTATGACCGGTCCGAGCCGCACCCGGCCGGCACGAGTGCGAGGGCAAGCAGCGGGACGAGGGCGCGCAGGCGCGTGGGTCGCGACACGTCCGCGACGCTACCCCGGGTCCGCGGACTAGGGTGAGCCTCGTGACGCGCTCGACGACGAGGGACGCCCCGCTGGGCATCTTCGACTCCGGTTTCGGCGGGCTGACGGTCGCGCGCTCGGTGATCGATCAGCTGCCGCACGAGTCGGTGGTCTACGTCGGCGACACCGCCCGCCAGCCCTACGGGCCCAAGCCGATCGGCGAGGTGCGGGAGTACGCCCTGGAGTGCCTCGACCACCTGGTCGACCAGGGCGTCAAGGCGCTGGTGATCGCCTGCAACTCCGCCTCGGCCGCGATGCTGCGCGACGCGCGCGAGCGCTACGACGTCCCCGTGGTCGAGGTGATCTTCCCCGCGACCCGGCGCGCCGTGCAGGCCACCCGCAACGGCCGCATCGGCGTCATCTGCACCCGCGCCACCGCGGAGTCGATGGCCTACGACGACGCGTTCGCCGCCGCGCCCCACCTCACGTTGCAGACCCAGGTCTGCCCGCGCTTCGTGGAGTTCGTCGAGGCGGGCGTCACCGGCGGCGAGGAGCTCCTCGAGGTCGCCCACGAGTACCTCGACCCGCTGGTCGAGGCCGGCGTCGACACCCTGGTGCTGGGCTGCACCCACTACCCGTTGCTGACCGGCGTCATCTCCTACGTCATGGGCGACGGCGTCACGCTCGTCTCCTCGGCCGAGGAGTGCGCCAAGGACGTCTACAAGATGCTGGCGACCACCGACCTGATGCGCGAGGGCGGCGATCCGTCGTACACCTTCCTCACCACGGGTGCGCCCCAGGAGTTCGAGGCGATCGGCCGCCGGTTCCTGGGGCCGGAGATGATCGCCGCCAGCCAGTTCGCGGGCGGCCTGGTGGCCGGAGGCCGCTGAGCGGGATGGTCCGGACGGGGCGGAGGGGCAGATGAGTACGTCGGCAGGGGAGAGCCACATGCAGCTGACCGTCGTGGGGTGCAGCGGGTCCTACCCGGGCCCGGACTCGCCCGCGTCGTGCTACCTGGTACAGGCCGAGCACGAGGGCCGCACCTGGAACATCCTGATGGACCTCGGCAACGGCGCCCTGGGGGCGCTGCACCGCTACGTCGACCCGCTCGACATCGACGCGGTGTTCCTCTCGCACCTGCACGCCGACCACTGCATCGACATGACCAGCTACTACGTGCTGCGCAAATACCACCCCACCGGGGAGCAGGAGCCGCTGCCGGTGTGGGGCCCGCGCCGCACCGCGCGCCGACTGGCACGGGCCTACGACCTGCCCAAGAAGCCGGGCATGCGCGAGGAGTTCGTGTTCCACCGGCTGCGTCCCGAGGAGGACCCGGTCGAGGTCGGCCCGTTCTCGGTGACGCCGTACGCCGTCGACCACCCGGTCGAGGCCTACGCGTTCCGGGTGCAGGTCGGGGACCGGGTGCTGGCCTACAGCGGCGACACCGGCCCGTGCACGGGGTTCGACCAGGTGGCCGCGGAGGCGGACCTGCTGCTGGCCGAGGCGTCCTTCGTCAGCGCCGAGGAGAACCCGCCCTCACTGCACCTCACCGGCGCCGAGGTGGGGGAGACCGCCACCCGCGCCGGCGCCGCCCGCGTCGTGCTCACCCACGTCCCCCCGTGGCACGACCCCTTCGACGCGCTGGCCGAGGCGAAGTCGACCTACGACGGTCCGCTGGAGCTGGCCAGCGCCGGCGCCGTCTACGACGTGTGACCCGGCCGGGAGGGCCCTCCGCCCGAGCAGCCGCTGAATTCTCCGGGACCCCGCCGTGTCGATCCGGGTTCCGGGATGCCGCTGTCGTCGGCGTAGGGCAGGGTGAGAGCCATGATCACAGTCGAAGGACTCACCAAGACCTACGGAGGGTTCCGCGCGGTCGACGACGTCAGCTTCGTCGCGCAGCCCGGCCGGGTCACCGGCTTCCTGGGACCCAACGGTGCCGGCAAGACCACCACGATGCGCATCATGGTCGGGCTCACCCCGCCCAGCCACGGTCGCGTCACCATCGGCGGGCACGCCTACCGCGACATCCCCAACCCCGGACGCCACGTGGGCGTCCTGCTCGACGCCTCGGCCCAGCACGCCGGCCGCACCGGCCGTGAGGTGCTCACGATCGGTGCCCGCACCATGGGTCTGCCCGACTCCCGGGTCGACGAGATCCTCGAGATGGTGTCCCTGACCCCGGCCGAGGCCAAGCGCCGGGTGCGCAACTACTCCCTCGGCATGCGGCAGCGGCTCGGTGTCGCGCACGCACTGCTCGGCGACCCGTCGGTGCTGATCCTCGACGAGCCCGCCAACGGCCTGGACCCGGCCGGCATCCGCTGGATGCGCGGCCTGCTCAAGGAGTACGCCGACCGAGGCGGCACGGTGCTGCTCTCCAGCCACCTGCTGCACGAGGTCGAGCAGATCGCCGACGAGATGATCCTCATCGGCCGTGGCCGCATCGTCGCCCAGGGCGACAAGAAGTCCCTGCTCTCCGGTCAGTCGGCCTCCTCGCTGGTGACCTCGCTGGACAACGACGCGCTCGCGCGCGCCCTCTCCGACGCCGGTCACAGCGCCACCCCGGCGGGCGAGGGCCTGCGGGTGGACTGCGAGACCGCCGAGGTCGGCCGGGCCGCGCTCGCGGCCGGCGTCGTCCTCACCGACCTCCGCTCCGGCGCCGCCGGCCTGGAGGACCTCTTCCTCGAACTCACCGCCGACACCCAGCGCGAGGGCCACCCGGCCGCCGCGACCGACCAGGGAGGCGCCGCATGAGCACCACCACCCCGCCCGTCCAGCCCGCCTCCACGCCCGCGGGCACCCTCGACGTCTCCGCGACCCCGCGGGTGCCCTTCGGGCGCCTGGTGCGGGTGGAGCTGCGCAAGTCCCTCGACACCCGTGCCGGGCGATGGTTCGCCGGGTCGATCATCGCGCTGTGCCTGGCGATCGTGCTGATCACCGCGTTCGCCGCCCCCGACGCGGCTCAGGACTTCGGCTTCTTCCTCAGCGTCTCCGGCGCCACGCTGGGCTACTTCCTGCCCATCCTGCTGATCCTGATGGTCACCAGCGAGTGGAGCCAGCGCACCGGCCTGGTGACCTTCACCCTCGAGCCGCACCGCGCCCGCGTGGTCGGTGCGAAGTTCTGCGCCGGTCTGCTGCTCGGCCTCGGCCTCATCGTGGTGGCCTTCGCGATCGGCGCGCTGGGCAACGTCATCGCCGGCGGCACGTGGGACGTCGAGACCGGCGTGCTGGTCAACGGCTTCATCGTGGCCAACCTCATCGGCATCCTGCTGGGCTTCGCGATCGGGATGCTGCTGATGAACAGCCCGGCCGCGATCGTGGCCTACTTCATCTACACCCTGGTGCTGCCGATCGCGGTGGGCATCCTGGGTGCCTTCCAGGAGTGGTTCGCCGACCTCGCGCCGTGGATCGAGTTCAACACCGCCCAGGCATCGCTGTTCGAGGGCGACGCGGTGCCGACCGGTGAGGAGCTCGGCCAGCTGCTGGTCTCCGGCTTCATCTGGCTGGTGGTCCCGTTCGCCGTCGGCCTGTGGCGGCTGCTGCGCGCCGAGCCGAAGTAACTCTTCACCGGCACGTCGCCGACACGTCAGCCAGCCACGGCCCCAGCGTTCCCCGTCACGGGAGCCTGGGGCCGTGGCTCTGGAGGGCGTGTCTCCCAACTCCATGGCCTGCTGCGCGCCGCCCTGCGGGCACCTCGCCGCGTTGTCGTCAGTCGTCGATGCTGGCGCATCGCCTCCCTCCTCCGCCTTGCGAGGCACTCCGCAGGACGACGCTCGCGACGGCCGAGAGTCGAGAGACACGCACTACCTGCGGTTCGCTTCGCTCGGTGACAGCACGACCTACGGCATCGGTGACCCGGTGTCCGCCCAGGTGTCGCCCTCGGGGTGGCGCGGCTGGGCCCGGCTGCTGTCCGGCTCGCTGGCCTCGGCGTACGACGTGAGCTTCTGCAACCTCGCCGTCTCCGGCGCCACGTCGCGCTGCGTCGTCGAGGGCCAGCTCGCCGACGCCGTGGCGCACCGCCCCGACGTGGCCTCGCTCGTCGTCGGCGTCAACGACACGATGCGCTCGTCGTGGGACGTCGCCCGGGTCCGCGCGGACCTGATGGGCGCCGCCGAGGCCCTCCACAGCACCGGCGCGCTGCTGCTGACCGCCCGCTTCCACGACCACGGCCGGGTCTTCGGCCTGCCGGGAGTGCTGCGGCGGCCGCTGGCGGCCCGCATCGAGGCGGTCAACGGTGTCTACGACGAGGTGCACGCGACGTACGGCGGGCTGCGGGTCGACCTGGCGACCTTCCCCGAGGTCCTGGACCGCTCGTTCTGGTCCGTGGACCGGCTGCACCCCTCCGAGCTGGGGCACCGGCTCTTCGCGCGACGCTTCGCCGACCTGTTGAGGGCGGAGGGGTTCGACTTCGAGCCGGTCTCCGTGGTGCCGGAGGGCGGGGTGACCACCTCGTGGCGCACCGACGTGCGCTGGATGGTCGCCGAGGGCGCTCCGTGGGTGGGTCGGCGCGCCCGCGACCTGGGGCCGTGGGCGGTACGACTGGCGTGGACCGAGGCGCGGGGTGTGCGCGAGAGGGCGAGTGAGCCCGTCGGCCTCGGTGTCGGGGCGGGCCAGTAGCCTGCCGGGCATGACGACTCCCCGCGAGGACGGCCGCGCCGACGACGAGCTCCGACCGATCACGATCACCCGTGGGTGGCTCGACCACGCCGCCGGCTCGGTGCTGGTGGAGTTCGGCAAGACCAAGGTGCTCTGCGTCGCCTCTGCCTCCGAGGGCGTCCCGCGCTGGCGCAAGGGCTCGGGCCTGGGCTGGGTGACGGCGGAGTACGCCATGCTCCCGGGCTCCACCCACACCCGCTCGGACCGCGAGTCGGTCAAGGGCAGGATCGGTGGCCGCACCCATGAGATCAGCCGGCTCATCGGCCGCTCGCTGCGTGCCGTCATCGACTACGAGGCGATGGGGGAGAACACCATCCAGCTCGACTGCGACGTGCTCCAGGCCGACGGCGGCACCCGCACCGCCGCGATCACCGGTGCCTACGTCGCCCTGGCCGACGCGTGCGCGTCGCTGGACCGCATGCAGACCCTGACCGGCTCGGTCGCCGCGGTCTCCGTCGGCATCATCGACGGTCTCCCGCGCCTGGACCTGCCCTACGTCGAGGACGTCCGCGCCGAGACCGACATGAACGTCGTGATGACCGGCACCGGCTCCTTCGTCGAGGTGCAGGGCACCGCCGAGGGCGCGGCGTTCTCCCGCAGCGAGCTCGACGCGCTGCTCGGCCTGGCCGAGAAGGGCTGCGCCGACCTCACCCGCCTCCAGCAGGAGGCGCTGGCTCGGTGAGCACCGTGCAGGTCTTCCTCGCCTCGCGCAACGCCAAGAAGATCGCGGAGATGGAGCGCATCCTGGCCGAGCACGCCCCGGGCGTGCGGGTGCTCGGGCTCGACGACGTGTCGGCGTACGACGAGCCCGTCGAGGACGCCCCCGACTTCGTCGGCAACGCGCTGCTCAAGGCCCGCGCCGGCTGGCGCGAGACCGGGCTGCCGTCGGTGGCCGACGACTCGGGGCTCTGCGTGGACGCGCTCAACGGGATGCCCGGCGTGCTCTCGGCGCGCTGGTCGGGCAGGCCCAAGGATGACCATCGCAACAACCGGCTGCTGCTCGAGCAGCTCGAGGACGTGCCCGACGAGCGGCGCACCGCCCACTTCACCTGCGCCGTGGCACTGGTGACCGGCGACGGCCCCGACCACGAGGTCGTGGTGACCGGGGAGATGCCGGGCCGGGTGGTCCGCGAGGTCCGCGGCGACGGCGGGTTCGGCTACGACGTGGTCTTCGAGGCCGACGAGCGGCCGGGCGTCACGACCGCCGAGCTCTCGCGCGAGGACAAGGACGCCATCTCCCACCGCGGCCACGCACTGCGCGAGCTCGGGCCGGTGCTCGCTGAGCGTCTGGGCAGCCGCTCGTGAGCCCGCTGGCGCGGCTGCGCTGGCTGGTCGCCCAGGTGCTGCTGCGGCTCTCGCGGTGGCGCACCACGGGCGAGGTGCCCCGCAAGGGCGTGCTGGTCGGGGCCCCGCACACCTCCAACTGGGACTGGGTCCTCACCATGCTGCTCGCGTGGGACTCCGGGGTCACGATCCGGCTGCTGGTGAAGAAGGAGTTCTTCAAGGGCCCGATCGGCTGGATCCTGCTCAGGACCGGCGCCGTCCCGCTGGACCGGGAGAACCCCGGCGAGACGATCCGGCGACTGATCGCCGACGCCGAGACCGACGAGACCTTCCTGCTCGGCATCGCCGCCGAGGGCACCCGCAGCAAGGTCGAGCACTGGAAGTCCGGCTTCTACCGGATCTCCCAGCAGACCGGTCTGCCGATCACGCTGGCCTTCCTCGACGGCCCCTCGCGCACCGTGGGCTGGGGCCCGACCTTCCCGCTCACCGGCGACATCGGCACCGACATGGACCGCATCCGCGCCTTCTACGCCGACAAGACCGGCATCCGGCCCGAGCTCGCGGGCACCCCGCGGCTGCGGGAGGAGGACGACGCCTGAGGCTCGCGGCCGTGGGACGTCATACGGACGGGACGTCCGCTGACGCGGGACGTATGACGTCCCGGGTGTGCGCTCGGAGAGATTCGAACTCTCACTGGTCAGGACCTAAACCTGATGCCTCTGCCGTTGGGCTACGAGCGCGATGCCGCGCTCCGGCGGCCACAGGAGTCTAGAGTCCGCGACATGAGCGTGCCGTCGGCCCCCGTGGAGGTCCGGGGAGAGGGTGTGCTGCTGCGTGCGTCGCGGGAGAGCGACGCGGACCGGCTGCTGGAGGCGTTCGGCGACTCCGGCACCCAGCTGTGGAACCCCGGGCCGTCGGACCCCGCCGGGGTGCTGGCGTGGATCGCCGAGCGAGCCGACTGGTCGGCCGGCACCCACACCTCGTGGCTGATCACGCAGCCCCACGACGGCGACGTGCTCGGCTCGGTGTCGGTGTGGAAGATCGACCTCGACCAGGGCGACGGGGAGGTCGGCTACTGGGTCGCCCCGTGGGGTCGCGGCAGGGGCGTCGCCTCGAGCGCGGTGCGGGCCGCGGCGGCGTACGCCTTCGAGGAGGTGGGCCTGCACCGCCTGCACCTGTTCCACGCGGTGGAGAACCCGGCCTCGTGCGGGGTCGCGCGCAAGGCGGGGTTCCTGTTGGAGGGGACGCTGCGCCAGTCCTACCGGTACGCCGACGGCAGGCGGCACGACGAGCACCTGCACGCCCGGCTCGCCACCGACTGAGCCGGGCGCCCCGGAGGTCTCGACGCCCGCTCGCTGGCGCTCGCTGCTCGACCACCGGGACGCCCGGTCGCTGCTCGACCACCGGTCCGGTGGCCGGGCACCCTCAGGCGTCGAGGCCCAGGTCGCGGCGCAGCTTGGCGACGTGGCCGGTGGCCTTGACGTTGTACTGCGCCAGCTCGACCGCGCCCTGCTCGTCGACGACGAAGGTGGAGCGGATGACGCCCTGGACGACCTTGCCGTAGAGCTTCTTCTCGCCGAACGCGCCGTAGGAGGTCATGACCGACTTGTCGGGGTCGGAGAGCAGGGTGATGCCCAGCGACTCCTTCTCGCGGAACTTCCCGAGCTTCTCCGGCTTGTCCGGGGAGATCCCGAGCACCTCGTAGCCGGCCCCGCGCAGTGACTCCAGCGACTCGGTGAAGTCGCAGGCCTGCTTGGTGCAACCGGGGGTCATGGCGGCGGGGTAGAAGTACACGATCACCTTGCGGCCGCGCAGGCCCGACAGGCTCACCTCGGTGCCGGTGTCGTCGGTGAGGGTGAAGTCGGGGGCGGTGTCGCCGGGGGACAGGCGCGGGGTCTCGCTCACGGTGGGTGCTCCTCCTCGGGGTCGGGGTGCTGACGACCCTAGCCAGCCCCGAGGGGTGGGGCGGAGGGGACCTCGCGTCCGAGCGTGGCCGGGGTTGGTCCCGGGTACCGACGGGGTGACGGCGCCCGGGGGAACGACATTGGTAGCGTGGCCGCCGTGACTGCCGACCCCACCGCCCTCGAGCGCGAGATCGAGGAGACCCGCGAGCGCCTGGCGGGGACCATCGACCAGCTCCTGCACCGCGCCAGCCCCAAGACGATCGTCGGCCGCGAGGTGTGGACCATCAAGGCCCACTACGTCGACGTCGAGACCGGCGCGCCGCGCACCGACAACATCCTCAAGAGCGTCGGCGTCGTGGCTGGTGTCGTGGCCGCCTTCGTGCTGGTCCGCAAGCTCACCAGCTGAGCCGGGTCGGTTCGAAGGTGGCCGACAAGACGCCGATCAAGATGCTGCACGACCGCGTGCTCGTCGAGGTCGACAAGGAGGCCGGGGAGCGTCGCTCCACCGGCGGCATCGTCATCCCCGCCACCGCCGCGATGGGCGCCAGCCGCCTGGCGTGGGCCCGGGTGGTGGCCGTCGGGCCGCACGCCCGCGCGGTGCAGAAGGACGACCGGGTGCTCTTCGAGCCCGACGACAAGTCCGAGGTCGAGGTGCACGGCGAGCTGTACGTCGTCATGCGCGAGCGCGACGTCCACGCTGTCGCGGCGGACCGGGTCGGCGACGACGCCACCGGCCTCTACCTCTGACCCACCTCTGGCTGCCGTGGCCTGCGCGGCCGGCGTCGGCCCGTGCCGCGGCGGGCGGGGTGGGGACGCGAACGAGCCCCGACCGACACAGGTGTCGACCGGGGCCCGCTCTGCCGCACTCCCTCCCCAGAGGTGCGTCTGGTGCCGCCTCGCTCAGCGGACCTTCACGGTCAGCACGTCGCTGACGTAGTCGCCGGCGGTGAGGCGGTAGCTGTAGGTCCCCTTCTTGCGCTGCTTGGGGTAGGTGACGATGGCGTTGCCGTCCTTCGCCGTCACGGTCCGGATGCTCTTCCAGCCGCGCTTGGTCTGCTTCTGCAGCTCCACGTCGCAGTCGTCCAGGCCGCGGACCACGACGATGTCGCTGCCGACGCGCTGGCCCTTGGAGACCGTGGTGCGGCCGGTGCGGTAGCCCTCGACCACGTCGGGGGCCTCGGAGCCGTCCTCGGCCCCGGTGTCCGTGCCCGGCGTGCTGGGGGTGCGGACGACGGCGTACCCGTTGCGGGTGCCGGTCTCGGGCGAGACCTCACCCAGGGCGCACTCGACAGCGCCCTGCCAGTGGTAGTTGCTGCCACCGACCTGGGTCCAGGTGACGGTGTACTCGGTGACGCCGGCCGGCCACAGGCGGTGCTGGCTGTAGACGAAGGCGGTCGTCCCGGACCAGGTGCCCTGGTCGAGGTGGTAGTTGAGCGTGACCTGGCCCTGGTCGGTCTCCAGGCGGATGTTGACGTCGTTGGACTGACCCGAGGGGATGTTGCTGGGGTAGGCGACGACCAGGCCGTCGCACTGCGGGGTCTCGTAGGTCCAGTCCCAGTCGAAGCTGCCGTTCTTGATCGCCGGCGGGTTCGGGGTGCTCTCGGGCTCCGGGTCGGGCGTGGGCTCCGGGTCGGGCGTGGGCTCGGGGTCCGGGGTGGGCTCGGGGTCCGGGGTGGGCTCGGGGTCCGGGGTGGGTTCGGGGTCGGGCGTCGGCACGGTGGCGGCCTTGAGCACCAGCGAGTAGTGCGTGAGGTTCCCGCCGTCGGTGTGGCGCAGCACGATCGAGGTCACCGGCGCGGCCAGGGTGACGTACTCCGGCTCGCCCTGGGTGCCCCTGAGACCGGCCGCCTTCACGCAGTAGCCGGCGATGACCTGGCCCGCGGGAGCGGACACGGTCAGCGAGTCGGCGTTGCCGGGGACGACGACGGCGTCGGGGCAGTTGCCGACGGGGGTGGCCTCGGCCGCGGTGGCGCCGGCGACGAGGCTCGCGGCGAGGATGCCGGCGACGGCGGCGGCGGAGAGGGCGTTGCGGGGGGTCATGGGGAGACCGTGACAGTGCCCCGACCCGGGCGGAAGGGACTTGTGGAGACCTTGAGCCAACCTGCGGCAATCTTGAGGATTCCTTGAGCAAAGGCCCGCGGCGGGCGCTCCTGACAGGATGGTCGCATGAGCCCGAAGACTCCCCGCCAGGCCACCGTGGACCTCGTCCGTACGCCCGAGGAGCGCTTCGCGGCGATCAGCGACTACCCCTGGACGCCCCAGTACGCCGAGGTCGGCTCGCCCGGCGACGACACCTGCCCGGGGCCGCTGCGGATGGCCTACGTCGACGAGGGCCCGCGTGACGCGCCGGTCGTGCTGCTGCTGCACGGCGAGCCCACCTGGGGCTACCTCTACCGTCACATGGTCCCGGTCCTGCTCGACGCCGGGCTGCGCGTGGTCGTGCCGGACCTGGTCGGGTTCGGCCGCTCCGACAAGCCGACCGACCCCGCGGCGTACTCCTACGCCCGGCACGTCGCCTGGACCCGCGCCCTGTGCGACGAGCTCGGCCTCGCGGACATCACGCTGTTCTGCCAGGACTGGGGCTCGCTGATCGGGCTGCGGATGGTCGGTGAGCAGCCCGAGCGCTTCGCCCGGGTCGTCGTCGGCAACGGCTTCCTGCCGGCCGGGGAGCAGGCGCCCACCACGGCCTTCCGTGTCTGGCGGGCCTTCGCTCGGTGGACGCCGGTGCTGCCGATCTCCCGCATCGTCGCCGTCGGGACGCACCGCACGCTCTCCAAGGCCGAGCGGGCGGCGTACGACGCGCCCTTCCCGACCCGCCGGCACCTGGCCGGCGCCCGGGTCTTCCCGAAGCTGGTCCCGACCGACCCCGACGACCCGGCGATGCCCGCGCAGCGCGCGGCCTGGGCGGCGCTGGGGCGCTACGACCGGCCGTTCCTGTGCCTGTTCGGCAAGCTCGACCCCATCCTCGGCCGGGGTGACGGGCCATTGATCGCGCACGTCCCCGGCGCGAAGGGCCAGCCGCACGCCCGGCTCGTGGGCGGGCACTTCGTGCAGGAGGACGTCGGCCCCGAGCTGGCCCGCGGCATCGTGGACCTGGTGGCGCGCACCTCCTGAGCCCGGGGCGGGGCGCCGGCTCACAGGCGCCGCACAGGCCGGGCACACGGGCCCGCCAGCCTGGGCGGCCACGGTGCTGTCATGAGTGCCAGCACCCTCGACCACGCCGACTCCACCCCGGACCCGACCCGGGACCCGACTCCCGACCCGCAGGGCGACCCGGCCGGACCCGGGCCTGACCACTACCGCCCCGCCCTGGTGGCGCTGCTCGCGGCCACGGCCTTGCTCTACCTGTGGGGTCTCGGGGCCTCCGGGTGGGCCAACAGCTTCTACTCCGCGGCGGTCCAGGCGGGCTCGGAGTCGTGGACGGCGTTCTTCTTCGGCTCCTCCGACGCCGCCAACGCCATCACCGTCGACAAGACCCCCCTCTCGCTGTGGCCGATGGCGCTCTCGGTGCGGGTCTTCGGCCTGTCGTCGTGGGCGATCCTCGTGCCTCAGGCGATCGAGGGGGTGCTCGCCGTCTGGTTGCTGACGGCGTCCGTCCGCCGGTCGACCGGCTCGGGGACCGCCGGCCTGGTGGCGGGAGCCGCGCTGGCCACGACGCCCGTGGCGGCGCTGATGTTCCGCTTCAACAATCCCGACGCCATGCTCGTGCTGCTGCTGGTCGCGGCGGCCTACGCCGTGCTGCGGGCGGTCGAGGACGGCGTCCGGCACCCGGTGCGGTGGCTCGCCCTGGCCGGTGCCCTGGTGGGACTGGCGTTCCTCGCCAAGATGCTGCAGGCCTTCCTGGTGCTCCCGGCCTTCGCGTTGGTCTACCTCGTGGCCGCGCGCAGCGACCTGCCGCGGCGGGTCGGTCACCTGCTGGTCGCCTTCGGCTCGATGGTCGCGGCCGCCGGGTGGTGGATCGCGATCGTGACCCTGTGGCCGGCCGCGAGCCGCCCCTACATCGGCGGCTCGCAGACCAACTCCGTCCTGGAGCTCACCCTCGGGTACAACGGGCTGGGCCGTCTCACCGGTGAGCAGACCGGGGCCGTCGTCGGTGGCGGGGGCCAAGGCGGCGCGGGCGGGACCGGTGGGCGCTGGGGCGAGACCGGGCTGACCCGGCTGCTGGATGCCGAGATCGGCGGGCAGGTCGCCTGGCTGCTGCCGCTCGCGCTGCTGCTCCTCGTCGCGGGCCTGTGGTGGACCCGTCGCGCCCCGCGCACCGACGGCGTGCGCGCCGCCCTGCTGCTGTGGGGAGGGTGGCTGGTCGTCACCGCCCTCACCTTCAGCCTGATGGCCGGCATCTTCCACAGCTACTACACCGTCGCCCTCGCGCCGGCGATCGCGGCGCTCGTCGGCATCGGTGGTCGGCTGGCCTGGGAGCGGCGTCGCACGGTGGACGGCTCGGCGGTCGGTGCCGTGGCCGTCGGCGTCGTCACGGTCACGGCCGTCGTCCTGCTCGGTCGCAGCGCTGACTTCGTGCCGTGGCTGCGCTGGGCCGTGCTGGCCCTGGGGCTGCTGGCCGCGGTCGCGGTCGCCGGGGCCCGCTGGCTGCCGCGGCGCGCGACGGTGGCGGTCGCCCTCGCGACGGTCGTCGTCGCGCTCGCCGGCCCCACGGCGTACGCCGTGCAGACGGCCGCGACCCCGCACACCGGATCGATCCCGACGGCCGGCCCGGCGGTGGACGTCGGCACCGGCGCCGGCCGAGGTGGGCGTCCCGGTGGTATCGGCGCGCCGGGAGCCCTGCCCGGTGGTGTGCCCGGTGGTGTGCCCGGTGGTGTGCCCGGTGGTGTGCCCGGTGGTGTGCCCGGTGGCGCGTTCGGCGGGAGACCGGGCGGCCAGGGGGGTGCCGGCGGTCTGCTGACGGGCAGCGAGCCCAGCGCGGCACTCAGCGACCTGCTGCTGCAGGACGCCGACGACTACACCTGGATCGCCGCCGCGGTCGGCTCGAACTCCGCCTCGGGCTACCAGCTGGCCACCGAGGAGCCGGTGATGGCCGTCGGCGGCTTCAACGGCTCGGACCCCTCGCCGACGGTGGAGGAGTTCCAGGCCCTGGTCGATGCCGGGGAGATCCACTGGTTCATCGGCGGCGGCGGTGGCGGGCGGGGGACCCAGCTCGGCGGCAGCGAGGCGAGCAGCGAGATCTCCGCGTGGGTGGCGCAGACCTTCGCCGCCACCACGGTCGACGGGGTGACGCTCTACGACCTGACGGCGCCGTCGGCAACCGCCGACGTGCTCGCTCCCAGCGATGGGACGGTGCGGTCGTGAGTGCCGGGCAGCCGCTGGTCGGCAGCGGTCACTCAGCGTCCGTACCGCCCGGTGCCGCCGCGGCCGTGACCACCGTGCTGGACGTGGTCATCCCGGTCTACAACGAGGAGCGCGTCCTGGCCTCCTCGGTGGAGCGGGTGCTCGCCCACCTGGCGACCCTCCCGTGGCGCTCGCGGGTCACCATCGCCGACAACGCCAGCACCGACGGCACCGCGGTGGTGGCGCGGCGCCTGGCCCACCAGCACGCCGCCGTGCACGTGGTGCACCTCGCGGAGAAGGGCCGCGGCCGGGCGCTGAAGCGGGTGTGGAGCGCGTCGGACGCCGACGTGCTGGTCTACATGGACGTGGACCTGTCCACCGACCTCAACGCGCTGCTGCCGCTGGTCGCCCCGCTGGTCAGCGGCCACTCCGACGTCGCGATCGGCAGCCGGCTGCGCCGCGGGTCGCGCGTCGAGCGCGGCGCGAAGCGGGAGGTCATCTCCAGGGGCTACAACCTGCTGCTGCGCGGCGCGCTGCGGGCCCGCTTCAGCGACGCGCAGTGCGGGTTCAAGGCGATCCGTGCCGACGTGGCGCGCGAGGTGCTGCCGCTGGTCGAGGACCACGCGTGGTTCTTCGACACCGAGCTGCTGGTGCTCGCCGAGCGCGCCGGGCTGCGGATCCACGAGGTGCCGGTGGACTGGGTCGACGACCCCGACAGCCGCGTCGACCTGTGGCGTACGGCGGTGGACGACGTGCGCGGCATCGCGCGGCTGGGCCGGGGGCTGGTCACCGGGCGGGTGCCGGTCGCGGAGGTGGGGGAGCGGCTGGGGCGGGTCTCGGCCGAGGCCGGGGGCGGGCGCCTGGGCATGCAGGTGGGCGTGTTCGGGCTCGTGGGTGTGGGCTCGACGGTCCTCTACGCGCTGCTGTACCTGCTGCTGCGCGGCCCGTTGGACGCCTTCGCCGCCAACGTCGGGGCGCTGCTGCTGTCGGCGGTGGCGAACACCGCGGCCAACCGGCGGCTCACCTTCGGCGTGCGCGGCCGCGAGGGGCTGGTGCGCCACCACGCGGGCGGGTTGGTGCTCCTGGGCCTCGGGCTGGCCGCCACGACCGGCTCGTTGTGGGCCCTGCACGCCCTCGGGGGCTCGGGCCACCGCGCCGAGGTGGTGGTGCTCACCGGGGCCAACCTGGCGGTCACCGTGGTGCGGTTCGCCTCGATGCGGACCTGGGTGTTCGCCCGGACCCACCGGCGCCGGGGGCAGCCCGCTCCCTGACCCGACGTCGCGGGCCGGCCGGCACGTCCTCGCGGGCAGCAGGCACGGAAGGATGCGCCGGCTCGGCGTCACGGCCGCCCGTCCGGTCGTGACCGGGCCGTGACCTCCCGGCGGTGTGCTCGTTGAGACGAGCACACCGCACCAGTGCCTGGAGGGAGGCCCGCGATGACCAGCTGCACCGTCACCGAGACGGGCCACCCCGTGCCCGGCGTGCGGGTCGGCACCCGCACCGTCGAGGTCAGCGGCGCCTGGGCCGGTGGCACCTGGATCGACGCCACGGTCCTCGCGCAGGCCGAGCGGTCCGCGCTGGGTGGGTTCGACTTCACCGTGCGCTCCGCCGAGGTCGCCGACGCCCTCGTGCGCCACGGCCTGGCCACCCGCTCCGGTGACCGGTCACTGCGCGGGTCCACGGTCGTCTCCGTCGTACGCCGGCAGGAGGCGCCCGCACCGCGTCCCGAGGTGCGTGGCTGGTGCGCCTCGACCCACCACGTCGAGCCCGTGCGCGCCGTCGTCGAGGGCCGTCGCGGCCGCTCGCAGCACGACCCGTGGGCCGAGGACGTCCGCCTGTGCGGTCGGTGCGCCGACCTGCTGGGTGAGGCCGGGTTCTTCACCGCAGCCTGAAGATCGTCGTAGAGGAGGAGCCGCCATGCTGCCCACGATGTCGTTGGACTCGTTCCACACCGCGCACCTGGACCCTGCCAGCGGCTACGGCCTGGTCGTATGCCCCCGGCCCGAGGACGACGTGCTGCTCGACGGGCACTCGGTCTTCACCGCCGCCTGGGACACCGCGTGCGAGTCGCTCGCCTCGCTGGGCTGGACGCCCGTCCGTGACGACGCCGGCTTCCTGACCTACCTCGGCGCCACGGTCGAGGGCGGTCTCGTCGTGGAGGCCCGGTCCTTCCGGTCCGCGCGGACCGTGCCGGACGCCGAGACGGTGCGTGCGCTGTTCGCCCAGGTGCGCCTGGTCACGCAGGTCGTGCGGCCTCGGCGCGGCTGAGGACCCGAGCCGGGGACCGCGGAGTAGTCCGGCTGGGTCCGGTCAGTCCCGCCGGCGCAGGACCTCACCGGTCCACAGCGCCCAGGCCACCAGCACGGGCTGGAAGAACAACCGCACCAGTCGCTTGGTGTCGGTGTCGAGCCCGAAGGCGTCCTTGTGCTCGACGTACTGCGCGATGTTGCCGGGGAAGATCGCCACGAAGAACGCCGCCAGCAGGCCGCCGACGAGCGGGCGGCGCGCCCTCGGGGCGGCGACGAGGGCGGCCCCGAGGCTGATCTCGACGATCCCGGACCCCAGGACGGTGAGGTCCTCGTCCAGCGGGAACCAGTCGGGGACCTGGGCCTGGAACTCCTCGCGGGCGAAGGTCAGGTGGGCGGTGCCGGCGAAGACCATCGCCGAGCCGAGGGCCAGGCGCGCCATGGTGCGTACGAACGACATGGCCCGAGCATGCTCGGCCGGGAGGTGCCCGGCCACCCCCGACCGGTGCGCGGACGGGGGAGGGCCCGGTGGTCGGGCGGGGCTCAGCGGCGCTTGCGCTTCTTCTTGATCCTGGGCGGGGGGAAAAGGGGGCTGGGGGACCAGTCGGTCCCACGGTGAGGCACCTGAGGCCTCCGTGGTGCATCACGGCCAAGACGACGAAGGGCCCCAGGTCATCGACCTGGGGCCCTTCGATCTGTACGCCATCAGGGACTCGAACCCCGAACCCGCTGATTAAGAGTCAGCTGCTCTGCCAATTGAGCTAATGGCGCCCGGTGAAGCGACGTGAACGTTACCAGCGAGGGGCCGTCGCGAAAAATCGAGGGCGTACGTCGGGGCCACGGCCCGCCGGGAGCGCGGTCATCGCGACTCGAGGACCGCCTGCGCGGCGTTGTGACCGCCCAGGCCGGAGACGGCGCCGCCGCGTCGAGCGCCGGAGCCGCACAGCAGCACCCGCTCGTGACCGGTCTGCACTCCCCACCGCGCGGCGGGGGTGTCCAGCAGCGCCCGGTTGGCCGCCCAGGGCCACTCCAGGTCGCCGTGGAAGATGTGCCCGCCCGGCATGGCGAGGTCGGCCTCGATCTCCTGGGGGATCTTCGCCTCGATGCAGGGGCGTCCGTGCGCGTCGGTGGCGATGCAGGAGGCGATTCGCTCCGCGAGGTGCTTGTCGAGCTCGGCCAGCGCCCGCTCCACGGCGAGCGCCTTGCGGGCCTCACGGTCGGTCTCGAAGAGGGTCGCGGGGGTGTGCAGGCCGAAGTAGGTCAGGGTGTGCGTCCCCTCGGGGGCGTCGCCGAGGATCGAGGGATCGGTCAGGGAGTGGCAGTAGACCTCGCCCGGCATCGTCGTGGGCACCTGCCCGGCCGCGGCCTCGGCGTACGCGCGCTCGATCTGGGAGTGGTCCTCGCCGAGGTGCAGGGTGCCGGCGAAGGCCTCGGTGGGGTCCACGCCGCTGCGCAGCCGGGGCAGGCGGTCGAGCAGCATGTTGATCTTCAGCTGGGAGCCCACCGGCTTGTCGGGGTGCTCGCCCTCGCCGAGCAGGATCCGCAGCACCCAGGGCGCCACCCCCGACAGCACCTGGCCGGCGGTGACCGAGCGCGAGCCCGAGGCGCCGTCCCAGACGACCTCCACGCCGTCCGCGCCCGGGATGATGCGCGAGACCCCGGCTCCGGTGAGCACTTCGGCGCCGGCGGTGACGGCGGCCTTGAGCAGGCCGTCGGTCACGGCGCCCATGCCCCCGACCGGGACCCGCCACTCGCCGGTCCCGTTGCCGACGAGGTGGTAGAGGAAGCACTTGTTCTGCACCAGCGAGGCGTCGTGCAGCGAGGCGAAGGTGCCGATCAGGCCGTCGGTGCCGACGACCCCGCGCACGGTGTCGTCGCGGAAGCGCCGCTCGACCGCCTCGCCCAGAGGGCGCTCGACGACGTCGCGCCAGATCGTCTCGCCCACCTGGGCCTGCAGCTCGCGCTCGGTCGGCAGCGGGGAGAGGAACGTCGGTGCGAGCACGCCGGCCATCTGCTCGAGCTCGCCGTAGAACTGCTGCCACGCGGCGTACTCGTCCGTGCCGCCGGTCAGTGCTGCGAACGACTCCGCCGTCCGGCGTCCCTCGGGTCGTTCGACGAGCAGCCCGGAGGCGGCACCGCCGCGCAGGGTGGGGGTGTAGGACGCGGTGCGGCGCGAGGTCAGGGTGACGTCGAGGTCCAGGTCGGCCATCAGTGCGTCCGGCATGACCGAGACGAGGTAGGAGTAGCGCGAGAGCCGCACCGGGTGCCCCTCGAAGGCACGCGCGGAGACCGCGGCGCCGCCGGTGTGGTCGAGGCGCTCGAGGACGAGGGTCGAGAGGCCGGCCCGGGCGAGGTACGCCGCGGCGACCAAGCCGTTGTGACCGCCCCCGACCACCACGGTGTCGTAGTGGCTGCGGCTGGCTGTGTCGGTGCTCACGCGGCCAACCTAGCCATCGGATCCGCCCGGACGGGTAGGAGGGAGGGCGCGCCGACGATGGTGCCGGACCCGCCGGGGTGGTCTGATGGATGCTGCCGCAGTGGACCGTGAGGTCACGGTGAGGAGGGGGGTGCGCGTGCTGCGCTGGTCGTCGACGTCCTGGCAGGTCAGGGTGTCCGCGCTGCTCGCCGTGACGGCGCTGGCCGGCTTCGCCGCCGTCTCGGCCGCCCCCGACGACGGGAAGGTCATCGGGATCTGGCCGGTCGGGGCCGCGGTCGGTGCGCTGCTGCTCGCTCCGCGACGCCGGGTCCCGGCGATGCTGGCGGCGGTCGTGGTGCTCGCGCTGCTCACGGTCGGCCTCGGCGGTCGTCCCTGGGCCGTCGCCGCGGGGTACGCCGTCACCATCGGCGTCGAGGTCGCGCTGGTGTGGTGGCTGCTGGCCCGGGGCCGAGAGCGCAGCTGGCTGCTGCAGCGCGACGCGGACCTGCGTCGGTGGTTCGTGGCCTGCCTGCTCGGCGGGGCGGTGGCTGCCGCTGGGAGTGCCGCGACCTCGCTGGTCACCGGCTTCGGGCACCCCTCCTTCGTGGCGCTGGCGCTCGGCACCGCTCACCTGAGCTCCCTGCTCGTGCTCACCCCGCTCTGGGCGACGCTGCCGGCCCACCACTCCGTCGCGGGACGCGGTGAGTACGCACTGCAGTGGCTGCTCATCACGGTCGCGGCGCCGCTGGTCTTCATCGCCGAGGACACCCCGCCGCTGGTCTACCTCCTGATCCCGCTGCTCGCGTGGAGCGCTCTGCGCATCTCCGCGCGCGAGGCGATCGCCCAGATGCTCCTCCTGCTGTCCCTCGCGATCGTGCTGACGACCGCGGACCGCGGCCCGTTCGCGGCGGCGCCGGAGATCTACGGCCTCGACCGTGACGTGCGTGGCGTGCTGCTGGCGTTGTTCGCCGCCGTCTGCGCGCTGATCGTGGTGCCGCTGATCCTGCGGGTGGGGGAGAGCGTGGAGATGGCCAAGGAGGCCCGGGCCGAGCGGGACACCCTGGACCGGATCGTCGGCAGCGCCACGGGCGTGGCGATCATCGTGACCGACGAGCGGAGCCGTATCTCGCTGTTCAACCCCGGAGCCGAGCGGATGCTGGGCTACCGGGCGGAGGAGGTCCTGGGTCGAAGCACCGAGATGCTGCACAGCCGTGCGGCGGTCGAGGCGAAGGCGGCGGAGCTGGGGGTGGCCCCCGACTTCCGCAGCGTCGCGGGGGAGCTGCTGCGTCGCGGTGCCGTCGCCGTCGAGATGGCCTTCACCCGGGCCGACGGGGTCGATCGCACGCACTCGATGACGCTGAGCCGGGTGACCGACGACCAGGGCAGGGTGGTCGGCTACGTCAGCACCTCCGAGGACGTCACGGACCGCGTCGAGTCCGAGGAGGCGCTGCGCCAGGCGCTGCAGCGCATGCAGGAGGTGGACACGGTCAAGGACGCCTTCGTCTCCTCGGTGAGCCACGAGCTGCGCACCCCCATCACGAGCATCCACGGCTACCTCGAGATGCTCCAGGACGAGACGCTCGGTGAGCTCTCCCCGCCCCAGCGCTCCGCGGTCGAGAAGGTCGCCTCCAACGCCCGACGTCTGCTCGGCCTCATCGACGACCTGCTGACGCTGTCGCGGCTGCAGGAGGACGGGCTCAACCTCGCCCCGCGGCTGGTCGACCTGCGCAAGGTCGTGGAGGACGCCTGTGCCGTCGTGCAGCCGGCCGCCGAGACCGGTGGGCTGCGGCTGCACGTGCGGGTGCCCGACGAGCCGATGCCCTTCCTGGGGGACCGCGACATGCTCGAGCGGGCGTTGGTCAACCTGGTCGGCAACGCGGTGAAGTTCACACCCTCCGGCGGCGAGGTCGAGGTCTCGCTGGTGCCTCGCGACGAGGGCAGTCTCGTCGTGGTCCGCGACACCGGCATCGGCATCCCGCTCAGCGAGCAGGAGCACCTGTTCACCCGGTTCTTCCGCTCCTCACTGGCCCAGCGCCAGGCCATCCCGGGTAGTGGGCTGGGGCTGTCGATCGCGCACGCTGTGGTCCACCAGCACGGCGGCTCGGTGCGCGTCGAGAGCACCGAGGGCGTCGGCACGACGTTCTACGTCGAGCTGCCCGCACTGGTCTGAGCCAGCCGGACGACTCGCGGCGAGTCGGCCCGCTCGCGCGCCGGATCTGGCAGGCTCGATGCTCACCTGGCATGGGGCCGGGTGGGGATCGGAGCATGGGGATGCTGCGCATCGAGCGCATCGGGGTCGGACTCGCCGTCCTGGCTGCGGTCACGAGCTTCTCCAACCTCCAGGTGGCCCCGCACCCCGACCACGTCCTGGCGGTGTGGTCGGTCGGTCCCGCGGTCATCGCCGCCTCGCTGCTGCCGCGATCGTGGGGGGTGTGCCTGGCGGTCGCCCTGCCGATCGGGCTCGCGGTCGCGGCGGCGTACTGGACGGCCGGCTACCCGCCCGCGGCCGTGCTGGCCGGTGGGGCCGGCGCCCTCGTGCTCACCGGCTGGGGCGGGGCGTTGCTGCGCCGGGAGGTGGGGTTGCGGCTCCACGACGCCGGCGACCTCGGCCACCTGCTGTCCGTGACGGGCAAGGTGGGCCTGGCCAGCGCCGTCCAGGGCGTGCTCGTCGAGCTGGCCGTGACCGGTGGAGTGGTCGGGCTGATGCCCCTCAGCTACGCCGTCACGGGCGCCTCGTCCCTGCTGACCCTGGTCCCGCTGGTCGCCGACCTGCCGAGCCATGCCCCGCTCGGCAGGAGGCGCGAGCGCGTGGTCCAGCGCACGCTGGCGGCCCTGCTCATCGTCCTGGCGCTGCTCCCGGCCGGTGCCCAGGTGCTCTCGTTGCTGCTGCTGCCCACGGTCATCGCCTGGGGGGCACTGCGGGTCTCGGCCCGCGAGTCGCTCGCCCAGATGTACGGAGCCCTGGTCTCGTTGATGGCCGCGACCCTGCTGGGCACCGGCGCCTTCGTCGATGCGGGCCGGGCCTTCGCCCTCGACGACGACGGCATCGCCTACGTCGTGACCGGCTACGCCTTCGTGCTCGCCCTGACCGCCTGCGGGGCCCTGCTCTTCGCCGCGGACCAGGTCGAGCGCACCGAGGCGGCCGCCCGGCAGCGGGACCTGCTCCAGCAGGTCCTCGACGCCACGCCCGGGGCGGCCATCGTCGGCATCGACGCCGACGGCGACATCACCGACGTGAACGTCGGCGTCCGCCGGCTGCTCGGCCACGACGCGGCCGACCTGCTCGGTGGGCCCGCCGACATCCTGTACGCCGACGGCGAGCTGGAACGGCTGGCCGGTGAGCTCGGCGTGCGGGCCGACGTCTCCTCGGTGGCAGCGGCCCTGGCCGAGCGGCCGGGGGCGGTGGCGGTCTCCCTCCGGCGCGCCGACGGCGCCGTACGGCAGCACCAGCTCACCTTCGCCCCGCTCCGCGACTCCGCTGGGCGGCCGCGTGGACACCTGGCGACCTCGGAGGACGTCACCGAGCTGCTGGCCGCGACCAGAGCACTGGAGGAGTCGCTGGCCCGCCAGGTCGCGGTCGACCGGGCCAAGGACGCCTTCGTCTCCACGGTCAGCCACGAGCTGCGGACCCCGCTCACCAGCATCCTGGGCAACGCCGAGCTGGTGGCGGACATGCTCGAGGAGCCCGTGGACCAGGAGAGCCAGGAGGTGCTCCGCGGGGCCGTGGCCCGCATCGGACGCGGCGGTGACCGTCTGCTCGCGCTGGTCGACGACCTCCTCGCCCACTCGGCGGTCGAGGACCCGGTGCCCCGGGAGGTGGTCGACGTCGCTGACGTGGTGCGCGACGCCTGTGCCCGGCTGAGCCGGGGGACCGACCTGCGGGCCATCCGGCTGGACCTCCCCGACCGGGCGATGCACGTCGTCGGACGGCGCGGTCACCTGGCCGACGCGCTGGGGCACGTCCTCGAGAACGCCGTGAAGTTCAGCGCCGGGCGCCCGGACGTCCGGGTACGCACCGAGCAGGACGCCACCCAGGTGTCGATCCTCGTGCAGGACTCGGGCATCGGGATCCCGGCGGACGAGGTCGACCGGGTGGTCGAGCCGTTCGTCCGGGGGAGCAACGCGATGCGACGCCAGATCCAGGGTGCCGGCCTCGGGCTCGGTCTGGCACGCACCATCCTGACGGGCTACGGCGGCAGCCTGCGGCTGGAGTCCACCGAGGGGGCGGGCACCCGTGTCCGCCTGGCCCTGCCGGTGCCCGGGCTGGGGGACAGTGCCGGGTAGCCCGACCGGAGCCCCGCGTCTCCGCAGCGGCCGGGTGCGGCGGTTGCGGGGCACCGGAGCGACGGAATAGTTCGACTTTCAACGATGTTCTGCGTTCCACCATCCCCGAGGAGGAACCCATGCCTGCCATCACCGTCGACGACCTCACCGTCCTGCCCCGCCTGCGCACCCCCGGCCTCGGCGACCAGCCGCGCCCGGTGTGGCAGCTGACCACCGCCCCCCAGGGTTACGAGGGGGAGGGCTTCCCGGTGCGCCGGGCCTTCGCCGGCCTCGACCTGCGCGCGCTGGACCCGTTCATCATGATGGACCAGATGGGCGAGGTGGAGTACGCGCCCGGGGAGCCCAAGGGCACCTCCTGGCACCCGCACCGCGGCTTCGAGACCGTCACCTACATCATCGACGGCACCTTCGACCACCAGGACTCCCACGGTGGTGGCGGGACCATCACCAACGGCGACACCCAGTGGATGACCGCGGGCAGCGGCCTGCTGCACATCGAGGCCCCGCCGGAGTGGATGGTCACCCAGGGCGGTCTCTTCCACGGCATCCAGTTGTGGGTGAACCTCCCGCGCGACGCCAAGATGAGCGCCCCGAAGTACCAGGACATCCGCTCCGGCGAGGTCCAGCTGCTCACCACCCCCGACGCCGGGGCCCTCGTGCGCGTGATCGCGGGCTCGGTCGACGGGCACGCGGGGCCGGGGTCGACGTACACCCCGATGACGCTGGTGCACGCCACCCTCGAGCCCGGCGCGCGCCTCGAGCTCCCCTGGGAGGTCGAGCACAACGCACTGGTCTACGTCCTCAACGGCCACGGCACCGTGGGCAACGACGCCCGCCCGATCCGCACCGGCCAGGCGGCCGCGATGGGCGCGGGCGACTACCTCACCCTGACCGCCGACGGCAGCCAGGAGAGCCGCAGCCCGCGGATGGACGTGATCGTCGTGGGTGGGCAGCCGATCCGCGAGCCGCTGGCCTGGGCCGGGCCGTTCGTGATGAACACCAAGGCCGAGGTGCTCGAGGCCTACCAGGACTTCCAGCGCGGGTCGTTCGGGCAGATCCCCGGCTGAGCCCCGGCTGATCCCGGGAGAGGGGTCACAGCTCCTTGCGGAAGAACGCCTCGGCATAGGGGTTGTCGTTGTAGCGCTCGACCTCGCGGTAGCCCGCGGCGGCGTACATCGACAGCGCCTCGCCGAGCGTGCGGTTGGTGTCGAGCACGACCGTGCGGTGGCCGTGCTCGACGGCGAGCTCCTCGAGGGCGGTGAGCATGCGGCGCCCCAGGCCCAGGCCGCGGTACGCCGGGTCGACCCACATCCGCTTGACCTCGGCCGCCCCCTCGGGGCTGGCGACCGCGCGGACGCCACCCACCGCGGCGGGTGCGCCGTCGACGGTGGCGAGCAGGTAGTGGCCGCCGGGGTCGACCAGGTCGTCGGGCCCGGAGACGGCAAAGCCTCCCGGGAAGCGCTCGTCGAGCTCGGCGACGTAACGACCGACCAGCGCGACGACCTGCGGGTCGTCCGACGTACGCCGCTCGAGCCGCACCGAGGACGCGGGGGACCGGTCGGGCGCTGCCATGGCACGACCCTAGCGATCCTCGCGGACGGGGGCGGGGCCGCAGATGCGACGAGCCCCTGACCAGGAGGTCAGGGGCTCGTGCTCGTGGGGTGAGCGACGGGGCTTGAACCCGCGACCCTCGCGACCACAACGCGATGCTCTACCAGCTGAGCTACGCCCACCACGGACCCGGCGCAGCCGGACCGGGGACGAGTGTAGGGGACTAGGACGCGGGCGCCGAATCCGAGGCCGCCACCGGCGAGGAGGGGGCCGCACCGGTCAGCCCGGTCAGGGATCCACCGTGCCGGCCGGCGATCTCGCGGGCCGTGTCGGTGTCCGGCCCGGGGCGGGGCACGAAGACGGCCTCCCGGTAGTAGCGCAGCTCCTCGATGCTCTCCTGGATGTCGGCCAGGGCGCGGTGGTTGCCGCGCTTGTCGGGGGCGGCGAAGTAGGCCCGGGGGAACCACCGGCGCGAGAGCTCCTTGATGGAGGAGACGTCCACGATCCGGTAGTGCAGGAAGGCCTCGAGGGTCGCCATGTCGCGCGCCAGGAACGACCGGTCGGTCGCGACGGTGTTGCCCGCCAGCGGGGGGCGGCTGCCGTCGGGGCAGTGGGTGCGGATGTAGTCCAGCACCTGACGCTCCGCGGCGGCCATGTCCACGCCATCGGCGAGCTCCTCGAGCAGCCCGGACTTCTCGTGCATCTCCCGCACGAAGGGCACCATCTGCTCCAGGGCCGCGTCCGGGGGCTTGATGATCACGTCGATGCCCTCGCCGAGGACGTTGAGCTCGAAGTCCGTGACCAGGGCGGCGACCTCGATCAGGGCGTCGGCTCCCAGGTCCAGGCCGGTCATCTCGCAGTCGATCCACACGAGTCGGTCCGTCATGGGGCGACACCCTACGCTCAGCCCGCCGCGCTCTCAGCGCTCCCTCAGCCCCGACCCCTAGGCTTCCACCTCGTGGAGGGGCGCGTCGTGGGGTGGCTCGGGCTGCTGGCCCGCTTGGCGACCGGTGGTGTGTGGGTCGTCGCGGGGGCGCTGAAGATCCCCGAGCCCGCCGCCAGCGTCCAGGCCGTGCGCGCCTACCCCCTGCTGCCGGAGGCCGTGGTCCCCACCGTGGGCCAGCTGCTGCCGGTCGTGGAGGTCGTGGTCGGGCTCGCGCTGGTCGTGGGCCTGCTGACGCGCACCATGGCCGTGGTGTCGGCCGTGCTGTTCGTCGCGTTCATCATCGCGATCGCGAGCGCCTGGGCGCGTGGGCTGACCATCGACTGCGGCTGCTTCGGCGGTGGGGGCTACGACCCCGACGCCGCCGACAAGTACCCCTGGGAGATCGCCCGCGACGTCGCCCTGCTGGCAGGGTCGGTCTTCGTGGCGGCCTTCGGCCACCGGAGCCGGTGGGCCCTGGACCACGTGCTGTTCCGTCGTACGCCGCTGGAGAGCTGAGGAGAACCATGTCGAAGACGAACCGAGCCGAGGACCGGGCGTCGCGTGCCGCCGAGGCGCGTGCCGCCCAGCAGCGCGCCGAGCGGCGCCGCACGATCCGGATGGCCACCATCGTGGCGGTCGGGATGGCGCTGGTGATCCTCGCCGGGTTCCTCCTCACCCGCGCCCTCGACACCAGCAAGGACGTCTCCGCCACCCCGGCCGGGACGAGCGAGCACGGCGTCACGGTCGGCGACCCCGACGCCCCGCACTCGGTCATCGTCTACGAGGACTTCCTCTGCCCGTTCTGCGGCGAGCTCGAGGGGGCGACGCGCGACGACTTCGAGCGCCTCGCCGAGGAGGGCAGCCTGCTGGTGGAGTACCGCCCGTTCAACCTGCTGGAGCGGATCAGCGACTACAGCCCCCGGGCGGTCAACGCCTTCGCCGTCGTGCTGGAGGAGTCCGGCCCCGAGGTCGCCAAGCGCTACCACGACCTGCTCTTCGACAACCAGCCCTCGGAGTCCGGGCCGTTCCCCGACAACCAGGACCTGCTCGACCTCGCCGTCGAGGCCGGTGCCGAGGAGGACGCGGTGTCCGAGGGCATCCTCGAGGTCACCCACCGTGACTGGGTCGACGACGCCACCGCCGCGGCGATCGAGGCGGGCGTGCAGGGCACCCCGACCGTGATCCTCGACGGCGAGGTCGTCCAGGGTGGCCCGCAGGACATCCTGGACGCCGTGCTCGAGGCGACGGCCTGATCCCCGTGCGCGTCGACCCAGCCTTCATCGCCGGCCTGCCGAAGGCCGAGCTGCACGTCCACCACGTCGGCTCGGCCTCCCCGCGGATCGTCTCCGAGCTCGCCCGACGCCACCCCGGCACCGTGCCCGACGACCCCGAGGAGCTGCGGCGCTTCTTCGAGTTCCGCGACTTCGCCCACTTCATCGAGGTCTACCTCGCGGTCGTCGACCTGGTCCGCACTCCCGAGGACGTGCGGGTGCTGACCTACGAGGTCGCGCGCGAGATGGCGACCGAGCAGTCGCTGCGCTACGCCGAGCTGACCTGCACCCCCTACACCTCGGTGCGTCCGCACGAGGACGGCGTCGGGATGCCCATCGAGGCCTACACCGAGGCGCTGGAGGACGCCCGGGTCGCGGCTGAGCGCGACTTCGGGCTGGTGCTGCGCTGGATCTACGACATCCCCGGTGAGGCCGGGCTCCCGGCGGCCGACGCCACCCTCGACTACGCCCTGCACCACGCCTGCGACGGGCTCGTCGGCTTCGGTCTGGGCGGACCAGAGATCGGCGTGCCGCGACCGCAGTTCCAGCCGCACTTCGACGCGGCGCGCGCCGCCGGGCTGCGCTCGGTGCCGCACGCCGGGGAGACCACCGGGCCGCAGACCGTGTGGGACGCGCTGCAGCTGCTGGGCGCCGAACGGATCGGCCACGGCACGAGCGCCGCGCAGGACCCCGCGCTGCTCGAGCACCTCGCGGCCACCGGCGTACCCCTCGAGGTGTGCCCGTCCTCGAACCTCGCCACCCGCGCGGTCGCCACCCTCGAGGAGCACCCGCTCCCGCGCTTCGTCGAGGCCGGTGTCACGGTCGCGATCGCCTCCGACGACCCGCCGATGTTCGGCACGACCCTCAACCGGGAGTACGAGCTGGCCGCCGACCTGCTCGACCTCGACGAGGAGGGCGTGCGTGAGCTGGCGCGGACCTCGGTGCAGGCGTCGTTCGCGCCCGACGGGGTACGCCGCAGCCTGCTCGCCGCGATCGACGACCACGCCTGAGGGCCCTCGGGCGGTCCGTGGGCGTCGCTCAGTGGCGCCCGGCGAGCCGGTAGCCGACGCCGCGCACGTCCTCGACGAACCGCGCCTGCGGGCCGGTGTCGCCGAGCTTGCGGCGCAACGAGGCGACGTGCGCCTCGACGGTGCGCTTGTCGGCGTCGTTGACGAAGTAGGCGGTCACGTGCCCCTGGCCGCGCACGGCCAGGACCAGGTCGGCCTTGCTGCGGACCCGACTGCCGGAGCCCAGGAGTGCGGCCAGCAGGTCGAACTCCGTCGCGGTGAGGTCGATCGGGCGTTCGTCGAGCACCACGCTGCGGGTCGGCGGGTGCAGGGCGAGCCCGTCGTGGGTGAGCCAGGCGCTGGTCGGGGAGGCCGTCTCCGCCGTTGCGGGGATGGGGCTGGCCGGGATGGGGCTGGCCGGTGCAGCCACCACCGGTGAGGGGACCACCGGCGCCGACGGCGTGGTGGTGCTGGCCACGGTGGGTGTGGCCTGTCCGGGTAGGGGAGCGCCGCGCAGCCAGGGTCGTTCGGGTGCCGACGGCGCGGGGACGACGGGCGTCGGGGCCGGCGCGGCGGTCTCGGTGTCCCGGGTGCCCTGGGCGGCGGAGCCCCGCGGCGGGCCGATGTCGAGCCGACGCAACATGGCGTCGACACGGGCCCGCAGCTCGCGAGGGCTGAAGGGCTTGACGAGGTAGTCGTCGGCGCCCGCCTCCAGGCCCTGCACCACGTCGATCTCCTCAGCCATGGCCGTGATCATGATGAGGTAGGTGTCGTGCGAGCGGCGGATGCGTCGCGCGACGGCGAACCCGTCCATGCCGGGCATCTGCACGTCACAGGTGGTGAGCAGTGGACGATGGGCCCCGATGGCCGCCAGCCCGCTCTGCCCGTCGGCGCAGAGCACGACGGAGAAGCCGTTCTGCTGCAGGACCATGTCGAGGATCTCGCGGATGGCGGGGTCGTCCTCGATCACGACGGCGACCCACGGCTGCATCCGGTGCCTCCTCCTCGACTGCGGCGATCTTAACCATGAGGAGGGGTGTTTCGGGCAGGATGGTCTCGCCGCTCGGGCCGGCGCCCCCCCCCTTGATCCTCCCCGTCCCCCCCCTGCGCCGCCCGCGCACGTGCTCCAGGAGGTCCCGTGCCTGACGCACCGAGCTCTCCCGACCCCTCGAGTCCTTGGTTCGCCCGGCTGCGTCCGGTCGTCGACGACGACACGGTGCTCGACTCGCTCCTCGGCGACGTGACCGCACGGCTGGGCTTCGGGACCGCTGCCGTGCTGCTCTTGCGCGAGGACATCGAGGAGATGGAGTACGTCGCGGTGCGGGGCTCGGGGCAGGCGCGCAGCAGGTTGGGTCGCCACGTGTCGCTGGAGCGGGTGCTGGCCCAGCTCGCGGAGTCCGACATGCTCGGGATGGTGCGCTACCTGCCCGCGGAGCGCCGGGTCGCGGGTGGTTTCCTGCAGGGACTCGTGCCGAGGGCCGCGCCGGGGGCCTGGCACCCCGACGACCTGCTCGTCGCCGTGGTCAAGGACGAGGACCGGTTGCGCGGGCTGATCCTGCTCGACGAACCCAGGAACCGTGCGGTGCCCTCCGACGCGCTCCAGGCGACCTTCCACGACTGGACCCGTGACCACGCGCCGCTCGTCCTCGCGGCCGACAGCCGCCGTCGCCTCGACCACGAGGTGCGGCTCTCGCGGATGTCGGCCGACGTGCTGCGTCTGTCCAACGCCCGCTTCGGCTCCTCGGCGGACCTGCTGCAGGCCTGCCTCGAGGTCCTGCGTCTGGCCCTCGACGGGGCCGTGGCGTGGTCCCACCTGCTGACCGACGACACCTGGCGCCGGGTCACCGACGAGGACGTGGTGGTGCCGGACGGCGTGAACCGCGACTTCGGCCGCTTGCTGCTGCCCGCAGTGGAGCGGCTCCTCGAGCTGGAGGCCACGGCGGTCTTCGCGGGGGACAGGTTGGCGGGCCCGCGCGAGGTCGTGGAGCCGCTGGCGGCCCTGGTGGGGCCCTGGCTGGAGCAGGAGGGCCACCCGCAGCTGATGGTCCTGCCGCTGGGGGCGGGCACGGAGCTGCTCGGCTTCGCCGCTCTCGCCAAGCGTGCCGAGGCGCCCCAGTGGACGGACCTGGAGATCGCCGCCGCCCACCAGGTCGCGGGCGACCTCGGCGTCGCCGTGCGCAACCGGCAGTACGAGGAGCAGCGCACGGCGATGAGCGAGCTGAAGCGGACCTTCGTGGCGACGCTGGTGCACGAGCTGAAGAACCCGGTCACGTCGATCAAGGCCCACTCCGAGCTCCTGGGGTCCCTCGTCGCCGGCTCCGAGTCGGGCCTGCGGTCGGTGCGGGCGCTCCAGCGGGCGGGCGACCAGTTCGAGCGCACGGTCCGTGACCTCCTCCTCTTCGCCCGGTACGACGACGCGTCGGTCGCCCTGGACCTGGCGCCGGTCCGGCTGGGAGAGGTCCTGGCCGAGAGCGTCGAGCTCTTCGTGGCCGAGGCGGAGTCCCAGGGAGTCTCGCTGGTCGCCGACGTGTCCCTCGGCGAGGACGTGGTGGAGGCCGACCGCACCGCCATGGAACGGCTGGTCAACAACCTCGTCGGCAACGCCGTGAAGTACACCGATGCCGGCGGGGTGGTCTCCGTGGTGCTGCGCGAGAGCGACCAGGGTGACTGGAGCACCCGGGGGCTGGCCCTCGAGGTGGCCGACACGGGGATCGGCATCAGCGAGGACGACCTCGCTCACTTGTTCCGGGAGTTCTACCGCTCCTCGGACCCCTCGGCTCGATCCCGGCCGGGGACCGGGTTGGGGCTCGCGGTGGTGCAACGGATCGTCCAGCGTCACGGTGGCCAGATCGAGGTGGCCTCCGAGGTCGGTCACGGGACGACCGTGACCGTCCTGCTGCCCGTGCCGGTCTCCGACGGCGGCTCTCCCGAGCTGAGCGGGGGCGCAGGGGGTCCCGCGGCGATCGCGTGAGCGTCCGGTTCCTCACCGGGTTCACGAGCAGGGGACGACGCCCCGCGCGGCCGCCGCGTACCGGGGCGCGCGGGGGTGGCCGACGGCCGCGACGGCCAGCCCGGCGCTGATCATCTGCTCACCGAGGTCCGCGCCGTCGACGTCGAGGTACCCACCGAGCTCGTCGGTGGAGGGGTCGGCCAGGACGGTGAGGGCGATCTCGCGACCGGCGGCTGCGCGGTCCAACCACTTCTTGCCGTCGCGGTTCGTGTCGCAGGGCGTCGGCCCGAGTCCGAGCAACCGCAGACGACGTCCGTCGTCGAGCAGCACGCTGCGCGAGGACAGCACCCGTGCCACCCGCACCGGCGTCCGCTCGGAGGGGTCCGGTGCCGCTGCCGGCCCGACCGGAGAGGTCGGCTCCGTGGCCGCGGTGGCGGTGGCGGTGGCGGTGGTGGTCGGCGTACCGGCGGAGGTGGGGTTGGAGCCGCCGAGGGTGACGGCGAGGGCGGAGCCGGCACCGACGGCGAGGCCGACCAGGGCAGCGGCGACCGGCAGGCCGACCCATCGGACCGGACCGACCGTCGGCGCCGTCGCCGACACCACCCCGGCCGTCCCGGCCAGCTCACCGCCCCACGCGCTCCCGGTCCAGTAGCGCAGCGGGGCCCGGTGCTCGGGGTGCGGGTACCAGCCCGGTGTCGCGGTCCCCTCGGTCCAGTCGGCGCCGTTCCAGTAGCGCAGTGCGCCGGGGTGGTGCGGGTCCGGGTACCACGCCGGCGCCGCGGCGTCCTGGCGCGGTGCGTCGTGGGGGGTCTCGGGCACCCCGCCATGATGTCGGGTCCCGGGCGGTGGCGTACGCCGTTCCGGGCCTCGGCCCGGGTAGGCGGCCCAGCGACTAGGGTCGTGCCATGTCCGAGGCGCCCGTCACGCGCGACCCCGACCTGCCGCCGGGGAAGTCCGCCCGCACCCGTGCGGCCCTGCGCGACGTGGCGCTCCAGCACTTCGTGGAGCACGGGTTCGACCGCGCCAGCGTGCCGGCGATCGCGGCCCAGTGCGGTGTCACCGAGCGGACCTTCTACCGCCACTTCGCGACCAAGGACGAGGTGCTCTTCGGGGACCTCACCACCCGCCTGGAGTGGTTCCGCAGGGCGTTGCGCCAGCGGCCGGCCGAGGAGGACCTCCGGGAGTCGGTGCGCCACTCGCTGGCCTCGGCGCCCATCGACCTGCGGCTCATGGTCGAGATCGCCCGACTCCGCTCGGAGCTGCTGAGCCCCGAGCGGATCGAGCGCGTCTTCCGTGACCGCCAGGGGGCGATGGCCCGCGAGGTCCGTGAGGTGCTGGTCGAGCGGGGTGTGGACGAGCTCGCCGCCGCCGTCCGGGCCGAGGTGCTGGCGGGAGCCGTGTTCGCCGCCCTGGCGGTGTGGACCGAGGGACCGGGGCCCCACGACGTCGCGGCCCTCGGCAGGCTCACCGCCGAGGCGCTCGAGCAGGTGCGCGGCGCGCTGTAGCCGGCGTCAGCCGGCGGTGGTGCCGCGGCACTGGTACTTGCTGCCCTCCAGCGCCTTCCACGTGCTGCCGGTCCACGTGATGAAGCGCCAGCAGTCGCCGATCCGCTTGGCGCTGACCTTCTGCGGCGAGTGCAGGCCGTTGCTGGTCCACCCGTCGACCGACCCCATCGCCTCGATGAGCGTCTCGCGGCTCAGGTCGCCCCCCAGGCTGGCGGCACGCTGGACGAACAGGCGCGTGGCCGACCAGGCGAAGAGCCCGAAGAAGCCCGGGTCGCTGCCGGGGCTGACCCGCTCCAGCCACTGCAGGTAGAGCTGCATCTCGGCGTTGGACCGGGCCTCCTCGAAGGGCAGGAAGTTCACGAAGACGACCGTGCCGACCACGGCGTCGCCGCCGGTCTCGGTGAAGTTGGGGCTGTAGGCCGTGGGGTCGAGCAGGTAGAGCTCGGGCTTGAAGTCCTGCTGGGCCATGGCCTGCGCGAGCCGGCCGAAGAACGGGTTGGCGCCGACGAACTGCACCGTCTCCACCCCGCGCTCCTTCATCGCCTGCACGTACGGCGCATAGTTGAACTCCGCGGTGGAGACGCTCTGGACGTAGACGAACTTCATCCCGCGCTTCTCCATGTGCCGGACCTGCGCGGGGCCGTTCTCGGTGGCCGCGCCACCCTCGAGGTAGAGCATCGCGGCCTTCTGGCCGCCCCCGTGGTTGCGCATGATGTAGTCCGGGACCGCGTTCTGGAACTCCTCGGGCCCGGCCGGCTGTGCGGCGTAGCAGATGGTGCACGCGGTGCGCTGCTTGGTGGTCGTGATGGCGCGTACGTCGGGCAGCCCGCACTGCTCGGTGGTGGCCGCGCCGCCGGAGTCGAACGCCGACATCGACCCGACCATGGCGAACACGTCGTCGCAGGCCCGGGCCGCCGCCTGCTGGTCGGCCGACCCGTCGGTGCGGGTGTCGTAGGTGACCAGCTCGAGCTTCCGGCCGCAGATGGTCGAGCCGGAGGCGTTGAAGTAGGCCACGAAGGCCTGCGTGGCCTTCTGGGACTCCTCGAAGAGCCCGGGCACCGGTCCGCTGATGTCGGTGGCGTTGCCGATGGTGATCGAGTCGGAGTCCAGGCCGGTGTCGTCGGCGAGGCCGGAGCAGTCGACGCCCTTGTCGGTGCCCCCGGGGTCCGGGGCCCGCGGACCGGACGGTCCGGCGCTCCCACCGCCGTCGCCGCCGGTTCCGCCGGTCCCACCGCCGCTGTCGCCGGACCCGGAGCCGGTGCCGTCGGTGCTGCCCGAGCCGGTGTCGGTGGAGCCGCCGCCGTCGGTGGCGATGCCCCCGCCGTCGACCCCCGTGGGACCGGTGCCGGACCCGGTGGCACCGATCGCCGTGCCCGACCCGCCGCCGGCCAGGGCGACGGTCTCGGGCGCGACGGTGCTGCCGCAGGCGGCCAGCACGAGCGCGGCCACCGCGGTCGAGGCGGTGAGCATCGCCGTCCGGGTGGGGCCGCTCCGGCGCCTGGTGCCCGTGGTGCTCATGACCCCGCCGCCGGGACCGGACCCACGTCGAGCGTGACCGACTCCCACGCGTCGATGGAGGCGGAGAGGTCGGCCAGCTTGGCGCGCGTCGCCTGCAGGACGTCCGCCCCGAGGAGCAGCCGTAGCGGCGGGACGTCGAGGCCGACCAGCATCAGCACCGCCTCGCCCACGCGGCGCGGGTCGCCGGGCAGGTGGTCGGCGAACTGCTTGATGAGGTCCTTGCGGACGCCCACGTCGCCGGCGTACGCGTCGATCGGCGCGGCCGCCTCCTTCATCGAGCGCGTGGCCCAGTCGGTGCGGAAGCCGCCCGGCTCGACGGCCAGGACCTTGATGCCGAGGGGGCCGACCTCCTTGGCGAGGGCCTCGGTGAGCGCCTCGAGGGCGAACTTGGTCGAGGAGTAGTAGGCGTTGGGCGGGTTGGCCACCAGCCCGGTCATCGAGGAGATGTTGACGACGTGCCCGGCACCCCGCTCGCGCATCTGGGGCAGCACCGCCTTGATCATGTCGACGGCGCCGAAGTAGTTGGTGTCGAAGAGCCTGCGCACCTCGGCGTCGTCGCCCTCCTCGACCGCCGAGAGGTAGCCGTAGCCGGCGTTGTTGACCAGGACGTCCACGCCGCCGAAGGCCGCGTCGGCGGCGGCCACGGCCGCGCTGATCGCCGAGCGGTCCGTGACGTCGAGGGCCTGCGCGACCGCGAGGCCCGGGAACTCCGCGACCAGGTCCTCGACGTCGGCGGTGCGGCGGCAGGTGACCAGCACCTGGTGCCCCGCCTCGAGCGCGCAGCGCGCGATCTCGCGGCCGATGCCGGTGGAGCAGCCGGTGACGAGCCAGCGCGTCATCGGTTCCCTCCCTCGGCCGGTCCCTCCGGCAGCCGCCGCAGGTACGCCGCCCGGCGGGTGGCCAGCTGCTCGGCGCGTTCCCCGGGGGACAGGCGGCGCAGGTGCGGCACCTCCCGGTCGAGGTCGGCGAGGTCGACGACCCGTCCGGTGGCGGCGAGGTCGGGGCGCGGCCCGCCCTCGGGGAACTCCGCCATCCGCAGCGTGAGGATGCCCTCGCGCAGCCCGTCGGTGTCGAGCCAGTTGTGGACCCCGGGGTCCTCGGGCGAGAGCACGTAGGTCCAGGTCCCGTCGGCGTTGGGCTCGGACTGCGCCCGGTTGAGGCTCCCGGTGCGGTCCACGATCTCCAGCGTGGTGCCCCAGATGTTCGACAGCGGGACGGTGAAGTACTCCGCGCCGCCGTCGCTGACGTCGATGACGAAGGCCTGGCCGGGCTCGAGGTCGAAGCGCCCCGCGACGTACACCTGGCTGCGCATGGCGCCGGTGTGGTCGGCCGACCAGGCCAGCGAGAAGTGGTTGGGGGGCAGCTTGTAGGTGCCGTGGGAGAGCTTCCCGGTGAAGTCGGCGAAGTGCGCCATCATCGCGGCGGTCCGCTCGGCCTGCTCGTCGAGGCTCCACCGGGGGCGCGAGGGGGCGGGGCCGAGGCGGACGACCTCGAAGGAGTTGGGGTCGTCGCGCTCCCAGTCCAGCAGGACGTCGCGGACGTAGAGCTCGTGCGCGGTGGCGTCGGAGCGGATGTGGTTGGGCCGATCGCCGGCCGGGTCGCTGTCGATGGTGACCACGAAGCTGCCGTCGGGCTCGACGTGCATCCGGCGTCCGTCGAGGACGTCGACGGTGCCCATGTGCTGGTTCCACAAGGTGAAGTAGTTCTCGGTCATCCGGCCCTCGCCGACGCGGCCGCGCAGCTCGTAGCGCTCGTCCCCGGAGATCGGCACGACGCGGTAGACGGTGTCGGGGTTGTCGATGCCCCACCGCGAGCCGGGCACGCGGTGGCCGTCGACGCGGTGGGCGAGCCGGGTGATGCAGGTGACCTGCGGGTGCAGCGGGTCGGAGTTCGAGGACCACATCGCCGCCGAGAACATCACCTCCTCGAAGGCGGCCTCGAAGCGGTCGAGCATCGCGGGCGAGGCCTTGGCCCGGCCCAGCCAGGTGTCGGCGACGGCGGCGTGGGCGGCCCGGACGACCGGGTGCCGGACCAGCTCCAGCGCGGCCAGCTCCTGGGCGTGCTGGGCGGGAGTGGCGACGGGGTGGGTCCCGAGCGTCGTACCGGCGGTGGCCGTGGGGGGAGGCGTCATGCGGGGACGCTAACAGTGATCGGGGTCACATGTCAGTACTGACAAAAAGGATTCTCCCGCGCGAACCGCTCCGCGATGGCCGCCGGGGTCAGTCCGAAGTCCTCGGCCGTGTACGCCGGGCGGCGCGGGTCCGGTGGGCGCCGGTCCAGCCAGGCGCGCATGGAGGCCTGCGCCCGGTCGGTGAGGTGGGTCCCGAGATCGTCGTGCACCCGCGCGACCTGGGGCCAGGGGTCGGCCACCACGGCACGGAAGGCGATGTCGGTGACCCTCGGTGCGGTGGCGTCCCGCGCCCAGCGCTCACGGGTGTCGAGGGCGCGGTCGTGGGTCCATCCCATCCGCTCCAGCCACTCGCGGCCGATGCGCTGCGGGTCGACCGTGTCGCTGTGCATGCGGTGCAGCACGGTGTTCAGGCTCGCCCCCGAGGGAATCGTCTCCTGCGGGTCGCGGTGCAGGTGTACGAGGTGCAGGCCGGGGAAGCGGGCGCGCAGGGTGTCGAGGTAACCCAGGTGGGCGGGCGTCTTGAGGACCCACCTGCCCACGGGCTCGCCGCGCAGGCGCTTCTGCCACTGCAACAGCTGCAGCACCAGGTGCAGGTGGTCGTAGGCGGGGGTGAGGTCCTGGGTGTCGAGCCACGCCCGGTAGTCGGGGACGTGGGCGCCGGACTCGGGCACGTGGGAGAGGAACGCGTCGGCGAGGAAGACGATCTCCTCCTCGGCCTCCAGGGCGTGCATGGGGTGGATCGCGAAGAGCTCCGGTGCGTGCTCGCGCGTCTGGGCCTCCCGGGCCAGTCCGCGTTCGATGCGCGGGGCGGGGTCGGCCGGATCGGTGTCCAGCGGGGGAGCGGCCTCGAGGACCTCCCAGCCCGCCGCGGCGCAGCGGGCGGGGTCGGCCGCGAGCAGTCGCTGCACGAGCGTCGTGCCGCTGCGCATCATGCCCACGACCACGATCGGGTCCTCGACGCGCTCGGTGAGGATCTCCGGGTGGCGGCGCACCCACTCCTGCGTGCGCAGGCGGGTGCGCAGCGAGTGGACGAGTCCGGCGCGCAGGATCCAGCGACCCACCTCCGACAGCGGCGCTGCGTCGTACGCCGCACAGAGCACCCCGAGCGGTTCGCGGAACCCGGTGTCACCGAGGTCCTCGACGCCCTCCTTACGGCGGGCCTCGGCGACCAGGGTGTCGACGTCGAACGTCAGTACTGACATGTCGGCACCCTATGCTGCCGGCGTGCCCACCAGCAGCGCTGACAGCGCCCGCCAGATCGAGAACCTCCTGCACACCTACGCCGAGCTCATCGACGCCGGTGACCTCGACGGCGTGGCCGACCTCTTCGCGCACGGCCGCATCCACGGCGAGGAGGGCGGCGGTCCGGAGACGGTCTTCGAGGGCCGGGAGGGGGTGCGCAAGCTCTACGGCTTCAGCACCCGGATCTACGAGGACACCGGTACGCCGCGGACCAAGCACGTGACCACCAACGCCATCATCGACGTCGACGAGGAGTCCGGCACCGCCTCCTGCCGCTCCTACTTCACCGTCCTGCAGGCCACCGACGCCCTCGCGCTGCAGCCGATCATCGCCGGCCGCTACCGCGACACCTTCCACCGCCCCGACGGCACCTGGTGGTTCGAGAGCCGCACCATGCACGTCGACCTCGTCGGAGACCTCTCGCACCACCTGAAGTGGTAGCCGAGAGGTCGCTGGCGCACGGTCAGCGCAGCGCGTCGACCCCGGTGAGCTCGGCCGACCAGGCCCAGAGGCGAGCCGCCTCGGCCGGGTCGACGGCCCAGCGTCGTACGCCGTGGTCGCCCAGGCCCTCGCCGTCGACCAGCGGCGCCACCTCGCAGTCCTCGAGGTAGGCACCCGCTCGGTCGGTCAACAGGTCGGAGGTCGCGGCGAAGGCGGCCGTGGCCGCGCCCTGCTCGGGGGTCTTGAACGACGGGACGACGAGGTTGCCATCGGCGTCGGTGAGCAGCACGTCGTCCAGGTCGGCCTCGGTGAGGTGCTTGCCGAGGTCGGTGAGGATGGCGCCGGGGTGCAGTGAGTACGCCGCCACGCCGCTCTCCGCGAGGTGGACCGCGAGCAGTGCGTTGGCCGACTTGGACTGCCCGTAGGCGCGCCACTTCGCGTAGTCCTGCTCGAACATCGGGTCCTCCCAGTGCATCCCGCCGTGGTGGTGACCGAGCGAGGACACGCTCACGACCCGGCCGCCCGGGACGAGGTGGGGGAGCAGCCGGTTGACCAGCGAGAAGTGCCCGAGGTGGTTGGTGGCCAGCTGCAGCTCCCATCCCTCGGGCGTCCGGGTCTCGGGGCAGGCCATCACGCCGGCGTTGAGGACCAGCAGGTCCAGCGGCCCGTCGAGCGCCTCGGCGAGGGTGGCCACCGACTGCTGCTCCGACAGGTCGAGGGCGGCCACCGTGGCGCCGGGGACGTCGGCGAGTGCCTCGCGGGCCACCTGCGGTCGACGCGCGGGCGCGAGGACCTCGGCCCCCGCCTGGGCCAGCGCGCGCACCAGGGCGAGCCCGATGCCGGCGTACCCGCCGGTGACGAGGGCGCGCGCGCCGCTCAGGTCGACGCCGGAGAGCACCTCCTCGGCGGTGGAGGTCGCACCGAACGGCGAGCCCACCGGCCGCTGCCGCAGGGACGGGATGTCAGCACTGACGTCATGGGTCACGAGGGCCCACCTTGGTGGGTCCGCATGCGCGAGGGCAACCCCTGGGATGGTGTCCGGGTGTGGCACCCCCGGCAGGACTCGAACCTGCGACCAAGTCATTAGAAGTGACTCGCTCTATCCAGCTGAGCTACGGAGGCTGGGCGCGCCAAGGCTATCTCCCAGATGCCGGGACCACGGTGACGGGGAGCGCGGTCCGGAGTCGGCGACGGTAGTCTTCGCCCGTGGACGAGATGACGACGACGCCGGGCCGCCGGCTGCGGTTCCTCGTCGTCGACGACACCGACGACATCCGCGAGGTCATGACCCGGATGGTCGAGCGGCAGGGCCACCTCGCCGACCAGGCCGTCGACGGCGTCGAGGCCGTCGAGGCGCTGCAGCAGACCCGCTACGACCTGATGCTGCTGGACCTGTCGATGCCGCGGATGACCGGCGAGGAGGTCGTGCGCTGGGTCCAGCAGCACCCCGAGCACGCCGTCGGGCTGCGGGTCGTCGTGGTCAGCGCCTGGGCCGGCGACAAGCGTCCGGTGCTCCAGGAGCTGGGCATCACCGACGTGCTGCCCAAGCCGTTCCGGCGCCAGCAGCTCGAGCAGCTCATCGCCGAGTCGCTCTGAACGCAGCCGCGACGCCGCGCCCGCCCGGAGGTCGACACGGCCGGTCGGACGGCCTGAGCCGGTTCTTTACCCCATCTCCCGGTGGACGTGGTCACGACGATGTCAGCAGGGGTATCCTGCGCTGGCCGGTCGGGGAGGGAGGCCGCCCGGCCCGGGTCGCCCGGTCTCGGGGGCTCGGACGACCAGTGCGCAAGGGAGGTATGTCCATGCTCGCGAAGCTCCGTGCACGACGGGCCGCTCGACAGCTGTCCGCGGTCTACGCGTGGCGCCCGACCCCCTGAGGTCGGCCACCACCACGGACGACACCGCGGCGATCGGGCGCCTCGGTGCCGTCCTCGCGGCTCGCGGCCGTCCCGGCCCGGTCGCCCTCGGGCCGCACGGTCCCCACCTCGTGACCTCGGTCGCCGACACCCGTCGCGTGCTGACCGACGCAGAGGTCTTCCGGTTCCCCGTCGACGTGACCCGCCGCGCCACGACCGGCGAGCACGCCATGGTCGCGCGGCTGCGCCCCGAGCAGGTCGCCCGCGGCACGCGGACCTTCGAGGCCGAGCTGTCCCGCGCCACGACCGGCTGGGACGGCGGTGGTGCCGACGACGCGATGGAGGTGCTGCGCCTCCCGGTGGCCCGCTCCACCACCGATGCGGTCCTGGGTCCCCTCGAGACCATGTGTCGTGACCACGTCGCCGACCTTGTCCTCGACTGGGTCGACTCCCTGGCCCCGATCATCGCCGCCACCCGACCGCCGCGACGCTGGTCCCGCGCGCGCCGCGAGGAGCGACGCGCTCGCACCGCGCTGGAGCGCAGCCTCGAGGACCTGCGGGTCGAGCAGCCGACGGTCAGCGCCGTCGAGCTGGCCGCCGGGGTGCAGGTGCCGATCGCCGCCGGGGCCTGGCTGCTGGTGCTGCTGGCCCAGCACCCGCAGGCGGCGGCCGCTGCCCGCAGGCACGACCTGGCCGTCGAGGTCGCGTGGGAGACGCTGCGGCTGCGGCCACCCACCTGGGTGACGGCCCGGATGACCGCGCGCTCGGTGAGCCTCGAGCGCGGCACGCTGCCCGCCCACGCGGTGGTCCTGGTCAGCCCGCTGCTGCTGGGTCACCTCCCCGACCTGCTGCCGTCGGGCTCCGCCGGGCCCGAGGTCTTCGACCCGCAGCGGTGGGTGGGCGGGGACGTCCGTCCGGGCTCGTGGCTGCCCTTCGGTGCAGGGCCGCACGCCTGCCCGGGGCGCAGCCTGGGGCTGGCGCAGCTCACCGCCTTGGCCCGGTGGGCGGCGGATCGGCATGTTGTGCTGACGGAGCCCGCGCGCATCGACCAGACTAGGGGCATCTTCCCCTCCCCGGCGCTGCTGCGCTGCGGGGCGGTTCCTTCATCCCCCGAGGAGTGATGTGCCCCCCGCACCGGCTGAGGGTCTCCAGGAGCTGACGGACGACGTCGGCGTCTCCGCCGAGGCCGCGGCCCTGTCCCGACGGCTGCTGGTGGCCGAGGAGTCGGTCTCGGGTGCGTGCGAGCTCATCGCCACGCACTTCCTGGGCTCCGAGGAGGTGGAGATGGTCGTGGTGGCCCTGACGCTGACGCCTCCGGCCGACCGCGAGGCGTGGCTGCACCTCGGTGACCGGGTGTGGTTGCGGGAGTGGGTGTGCCCGGGGTCCCCGTGCCACTCGGTCCCGCGCGGTGAGGGTCCCGAGGGGGCCCTGACCATGCCCTACGTCTCCCAGCAGGCGCGCGACGAGATCGTGGCGGTCCCCGACCGCGACCTGCTGCCGCCCGAGGGGGCGAAGGACCGGGACGAGCTCGAGCAGTGCGATACCGCGGCGATCGTGACCTGCGCGCTCCAGCGCGACGCGATCATGTACGGCAGTCTCTCCATCGGCCGCAGCACGCCCGGGCGCTGGTCGGCGCAGCTGCTGGCCGACTACCGCCTCATCGTCGCGACGCTCGCCGCCCGCCTCGCCTCCCAGCACAGCCGACTACTGCTCACCGACGCGCTGGCCAACGGCGACCAGGCACGACAGCAGCAGCAGCAGTTCTTCGCCACCGTCGGCCACGAGCTGCGCACGCCGCTCTCCACGATCATCGGGTACGCCGAGCTGCTGACCGACCAGGCGGAGCGCCAGCCTGCCGGGGAGTTCGCCGAGGAGGTCGGTCGCGACGCCGGCCACGTCCTCACCGCCTCCGAGCACCTGCTGGCCGTCGTCGAGGACCTCCTCGGCACCGGCCGGCTGCTCGGCTCCGAGGACTCCCGCCGGGCCGTCGAGGTGGCCGGCGCCGTGGCCGACGTCCTGCACTGGCACCGGGTGCCGGCCGACCGGCACGGGGTCACGGTCGCCAGCGTCGTACCCGACGGGTTGACGGTGCTGGCGCGTCCCGCCGGTCTGCGCCAGGTGCTGACGAACCTGGTGGGCAACGCCATCGTGCACAACCGAGCCGGGGGCACCGTCGAGGTCGGTGCCCAACCCCTGGTGGGGGAGGGCGGTCAGTCGCGGGTGCGGGTGACGGTCCGCGACACCGGTCGCGGGCTGAGCCCCGTGCAGCTGCGTTCGGCGTTCGAGCCGTTCGTGCGCTTCGCCGGCCCGTCGGTCAAGGGCACCGGCCTGGGCCTGCCCCTGGCCCGCACCGTCGCCGAGCGGGACGGCGGCGAGATCGGTGCGGTCTCCACGCCGGGTGAGGGCTCGGTCTTCTGGGTCGACCTGCCCGCCGGCTGACGGGCCGTCGGGTCAGCGGATCCGCTGACCCATCCACGCCTCGACGGCGTCGGCGGTGCGCGGCAGGGACGCGGAGAGGTTCTCGTAGCCGCCGGCGGTGACGAGGATGTCGTCCTCGATGCGGATGCCGATGCCGCGCAGCTCCTCGGGGACCAGCAGGTCGTCCTCCTGGAAGTACAGCCCCGGCTCGACGGTGAGGACCATGCCCTCGGCCAGCGTGCCCTTGGCGTAGGCCTCGGGAGCGGCCTGGCCGCAGTCGTGGACGTCCATGCCGAGCATGTGGCTGGTGCCGTGGAGGGTCCAGCGTGCGTAGGTCTTGTTGTCGTCGGCCAGCGACTCCTCGGCGCTGACCGGCAGCAGCCCGAGGTCCTCAAGGCCGTGGGCCAGCACCCGCATCGCGGCGCGGTGCGGGTCCTGGAAGGCGGCACCCGGGCGGACCGCCTCGATGCCGGCCTCCTGGGCCTGCAGCACCAGCTCGTAGAGGTCGCGCTGCAGCGGGGTGAAGGTGCCGTCGACGGGCAGGGTGCGGGTGACGTCGGCGGTGTAGAGGTTGTGGCCCTCCACGCCCATGTCGACCAGGACGAGCTCACCGGGGGTGATCGCGCCGGAGTTCTCGATCCAGTGCAGGGTCGTGGCGTGCTTGCCGCCGCCGACGATGGAGTCGTAGCCGATGTCGTTGCCCATCGTGCGGGCGCGGCGGAAGAAGGTGCCCTCCAGCCAGCGCTCGCCGTAGCGCAGGACGTTGTCCCAGTCGGCGACGGCGTCCTCGAAGCCCAGCGTCGTCGCGTCACACGCCGCCTGCAGCTCGTCGACCTCCCACGCGTCCTTGACGAGCCGGAGCTCGGAGGCCACCCGCGCGAGGTCGCCGTCGGTGGTCAGGTCGCGGGTCTTGGTCGAGGTGGAGCCCAGGCGTGCCTCGAGCTCGTCGACGTGCCGGACCTCCAGGCCCAGGGAGTCGGAGATCTCCTTCAGCGAGGGCCGGCGCCCCGCCCACAGCTCGCCGTACTGCCGGTCGCGGAAGAACTCGTCGGTCTCGCGCGAGGACCGCGGCCGGGCGTAGAGCACGCCCTCGCCGTCCTCGACCACGAGCACGGCGTCGGAGGTGAGGTTGCCGGAGAAGTAGGCGTGCGCGGTGTCGGCGCGGAAGCGGTAGTCGGTGTCGTTGGCGCGCACCTTGTAGGTGCCGGCCGGCAGCACCAGTCGCTCACCGGGGAAGGCCTCACCGAGGCGGGCCCGCCGCTGCGCCGCCAGGTCGGCGACCGGGTGCCGGGGGAGGTCGAGCTCGCGGTCACCCCAGCCGGTGCGCATGAAGGCGGCGTAGGCCTCCGGCACCGCCGGGTCGTGCGACTCGGTCCGGGGCTCGGTCTGCGGGTCCTCGCTCATGGCGCCACTGTACGTCGGCGCCTGCGACTGGGGTGAGGGGCGCGGGTCGACGGCCGATAGGCTCGTGGCCATGGTCAGGACACGTCGCCAGGGAGTCGCGTTCACGGTCGTGGTGACCGTGCTCGTGGCCCTCGGGGCCCTGCCCATGCTGCTGATCCTGGCCCTCGCCGGGGCTCCCGGCTCGGTGCTGCTGGCCACCGTCCTCGCGGCCCTCCCGGTGGGGCCGCTCGTCGGCTGCTACCTGTGGCTGGACCGGTACGAGCCCGAGCCGAAGTCGCTGCTGGCCCTGGGCCTGCTCTGGGGCGGGTTCGTGGCGACGGCGGGCGCGCTGCTGGTGCAGGGCATCGGCGGGCTGGTGATCGGCGTGAGCGAGGTGGCCAGCCTGGCGATCGTCGCCCCCCTCACCGAGGAGGCCGGCAAGGGCGCTTTCCTGGTGCTGCTGCTGTGGCTGCGGCGCGCGGAGCTCGACGGCATCCTCGACGGCATCGTCTACGCCGGCATGGTCGGCATCGGGTTCGCCTTCGTCGAGAACATCCTCTACCTCGCCGCGGCCTACGACGGCACCGACGGGATGGGGCCGGGCGGCACCGAGGCGGTCACCGCGACGTTCGTCGTGCGCTGCCTTTTCAGCCCCTTCGCCCACCCGCTGTTCACCACCTTCATCGGCATCGGGGTCGGCATCGCGGTGACCAGCCGCTCCGGCGCCGTCCGGTTCCTGGCCCCGCTAGGGGGATACGTGCTGGCGGTGCTCGCGCACGGACTGTGGAACGGCTCGACCGTCTTCGGTCTCGGGAGCTTCGTCGTGGTCTACCTGGTGCTGATGGTCCCGGCGCTGGTGGGCATGTTCGCGCTGGCCTTCTGGGCCCGGCGTGCCGAGCAGCGGATGCTCGGGGCGGCCCTCGGGGACGCCGCCCAGCGCGGTCTGCTCCCCGCCACCGACATCGGCTGGGTCGTCGACCTGCGGGCCCGACGCACGGCGCGGGCCTTCGCCCGACGGCACGGTGGGCGGGAGGGCGAGCAGGCGATGCGGGTCTACCAACAGGCAGCGATCGAGCTCGGATTCCTGCATCATCGCTACCTGCGCGGCACTCCTCCGCCAGACTTCGCGGTGCGCGGCCAGGAGCACGTCCTCCGGATCAGTGCCGTGCGCCCATCCATCGCTTTCCCCGGACAGGTGGTCCCGACCCGCATGAGTGCCCGATGAGCGCCCGCCACGAGGCCTCGACCGACGTCGGCGCCGGTGACGCCCAGATGATCACCGCGCTCGTCCGTCTGCGGGGTGCGCTGCAGGCTGCCACCTTGCCGCTCGACCTGCCCGGCGTGGAGGAGGTGCGCACCTCCCACGGCGAGATGGTCGACCAGCTCGAGGACTACGTCATCCCGCGCGTGATGACCGTCGACGCCCCCCTGCTGGCGGTGGTCGGCGGGTCGACCGGTGCCGGCAAGTCGACGCTGGTCAACACCCTGGTCGGGCACCGTGTCACCGCGTCCGGCGTGCTGCGACCCACGACCCGCTCGCCCGTGCTGGTCCACCACCCCGACGACGGCCACTGGTTCGGCCAGGACCGGCTGCTGCCGGACCTGCGCCGGGTCGAGCACGCGACCAACGACCCCGACTGCCTGCAGCTGGTCGCCTCGGAGACGATCCCCCAGGGGCTCGCGGTCCTCGACGCACCCGACGTGGACTCCGTCGACGAGCAGAACCGTGCGCTGGCCGCCCAGCTGCTGGCGGCCGGCGACCTCTGGCTCTTCGTCACCTCCGCCGCCAGGTACGCCGACCAGGTGCCGTGGACCTTCCTCAAGCAGGCCGCCGACCGCTCGACCGCGGTGGCGATCGTGCTGGACCGCACCGCTCCCGAGGCCGTCCACACCGTCTCCACGCACCTCGCCCGCATGCTGGCCGCGCGCGGGCTCAAGGACTCCCCGCTCTTCGTCGTCCACGAGGGCGCCGTCGACGACGAGGGCCTGCTGCCCGCGGCGAACGTCGCGGAGGTCCGCGGTTGGCTGGAGTCGCTGGCCGAGGACTCCGGTGCCCGCTCGGCGGTGGTCAAGCAGACCCTCGACGGCGCGATCCGCTCCCTCACCCACCACGTGCACCCCGTCGCCGACGCGGCGGCGGCCCAGGTCGAGGCCGCCGAGCACCTGCGCCGCCTCAGTGACCAGGCCTACTCCGACGCGCTGGCCCGCGCCCTGCAGGCGACCTCGGACGGCACGCTGCTGCGGGGGGAGATCCTCGCCCGCTGGCAGGAGTTCGTCGGCACCGGTGAGCTGCTGCGCTCCCTGGAGACCAAGGTCGGCTGGCTGCGGGACCGGGTCGTGGGTGCGGTCAAGGGCAAGCCCGCCCAGGCCGAGCGGGTGACCGTCGCGGTCGAGTCGGGTCTGGAGCTGCTGGTGCTCGAGCACGCCGAGGAGGCCGCGGAGGCCGCGGAGCGGGCCTGGCGCCAGCTCGAGGCCGGCGTGAGCCTGCTCGCGACCGGTGGGCCGGACCTCGGCCGAGCCTCGCGCGACCTGCGCCGACGTGCCGAGCGCGCGGTCCGCGAGTGGCAGGGCGACGTGCTGGAGATGGTCCGTGCCGAGGGGGAGGGCAAGCGCACCACCGCCCGGTTCCTGGCGCTGGGCGTCAACGGCCTGTCCGTGGCGCTCATGGTCGTGGTCTTCTCCCACACCGCGGGTCTCACCGGGGCCGAGGCCGGCATCGCCGGTGGCTCCGCGGCGCTGGGCCAGAAGCTGCTCGAGGCGGTCTTCGGCGACCAGGCCGTGCGCGGCATGGCCGAGCGCGCCCGGCAGATGCTGGAGGAGCGGGTCACGGGCCTGTTCGCCACCGAGCAGGCGCGATTCACCGCGCTGGTCGACGGCCTGGGCCTGAGCAGCGACGCCCCCGAGGCGCTGCGCGCGGCGGCCCGTCGCGTCGACGACGTGCGCTTCTCCAGCGCCCAGCGCGAGCACTGAGCCCGGCGACCCCCTAGGGTGTGGGCCAGCACCACGACGGGTCGAGCGGGTTGGGGGATCATGACGTCCTTGCTGGAGGGGGCCAAGAAGCTGGTCACCCGGGGCACTGACACCGGGGCCCGGCTCGAGGGCCTGGGTGTCGCCGCCGAGGCGGCCCGGGGTCGCCTCGACGACGAGCTGGTCGACCGCGCCGCGACGGTGGTCGAGCGCGGCACCAGCCGGTTGCGGCTCAGCGCCCACCACACGGTCGTCGGGATCGCCGGGGCCACGGGCTCGGGCAAGTCCTCCACGTTCAACGCCCTGACGGGCCTGGAGCTCTCCGCCGTCGGCGTACGCCGCCCCACGACGTCGTGGGCGACCGCCTGCGTCTGGGGCACCGAGGGGGCCGGCGAGCTCCTGGAGTGGCTCGGCATCCCGCCGCGGCACCAGACCACCCGGGACTCCATGCTCGACACCCGCCGCGAGAGCAACGCGCTCGAGGGCGTCGTGCTGCTCGACCTCCCCGACCACGACTCCACCGAGGTCGCCCACCACCTCGAGGTCGACCGGCTGGTCGCCCTCGCCGACATGTTCGTGTGGGTGCTCGACCCGCAGAAGTACGCCGACGCGGCCATCCACGACCGCTACCTCGCGCCCCTGCGCACCCACGCCGACGTCATGGTCGTGGTGCTCAACCACATCGACACCGTCCCCGAGGACCGTCGCGACGCGATGGTCGACGACGTCCGGCGGCTGCTGGCCGCCGACGGCATCCCGGACGTGCCGGTGATGCCGGTCTCGGCGCGCCACGGCATCGGCATCGACCGGTTGCGGAGCGAGATCGAGCAGCGGGTGGCCGACAAGCGGATGACCGCGGGGCGCATCGAGGCCGACGTCCGTGCCGCGGCCGCCGAGCTGCGCGCCGCCGCCGGTGACGCCCCGACCCGTGCCCTGTCCGAGGAGCGGGTCGCGGCCCTGGAGTCCGCGCTCGCCCGAGGCGCCGGCGTGCCGGCGATCGTCGAGGCGGTGGAGCGTTCCACCCGGTGGCGCGCCGGGCGCGCCACGGGATGGCCGCTGGTCTCCTGGGTCGGTCGGTTCCGACCGGACCCGCTGAAGAAGCTCGAGATCGACCTGGGCGCCGACTCGAAGGCGCTGCGCGGGCAGGGCGGCTCCACCCCGCAGGCCACCGCCGTGCAGCGGGCCACGATCGACGCCGAGGTCCGCTCGCTCGCCGACGACGTCTCCGAGGGGCTCGCGCCACCGTTCGCCGAGTCGGTCCGACGCGCCTCCACCGCGCGGCTCCCCGAGGTGGGGGACCGGCTCGACGACGCGCTGCGTGCCGTCGACCTCGACGCCGAGCGGCTGCCCGTGTGGGCCGGTGGCGTGCGGGTGCTGCAGTGGCTGCTGGTGCTGGCGGCCCTGGTCGGCGGGGCCTGGAGCATCGCCGCGATGGTCTCCGGCGGCCTCGGCGACCTGCCGCGGGTGGCCGGGATCGCGCTGCCGCTGGTGCTGCTCGGCGGCGGTGTGCTGCTCGGCGTGCTGCTGGGCCTGGTCTGTCGTGGGCTGGTCTCCGCGACCGCACGCTCGCGGGCGTCCGCCGCCGACACCAGGCTGCGCGCGGCCGTCTCGGAGGTCGCCGCCGAGCTCGTGGTCGCCCCCGTGCAGGCCGAGCTGACGGCGTACACCGCGCTGCGCACGGGCCTGGACCGCGCCCTGGCCTGACGTCGGGCACGCCCGGCACCACCGGGCACCATCGGGTACGCCTAGTCGCCGGCCCGCCCACGAGCCGCGGACCGTCCACAGCGACTGCTCGCGACGTGGTCGCCCCCAGGCTGCTGCCGCTGCGGCCCGTGCCGTCCCGGTCCGCGGCAGGCTCTGGCCCGTGGGGACGCCCGTCCCCGAGGAGGAGGACGCCGTGCTCAACGACACCCTGGTGACCATGGAGGGATGGCTCGGCAGCAACGTCACCGTCCGCCAGGCGGGTGGGGCCAGCGTGGCCAGCTTCCGGCTGGCCGCGACCCCGCGCCGCTTCCACGCCGCGAGCGGGCAGTGGAGCGACGACACCACGCAGTGGTTCACCGTCAACGCCTGGCGAGCGCTGGGGGAGGGCTGCGCCGCCTCCCTGCGACGCGGCGACCCGGTGGTCGTCGTGGGTCGGCTGCGGGCCTCGACGTGGACCAACGCGCAGGGGGTGCAGATGACCTCCTTCGAGGTCGACGCCCAGGTGGTGGGCCACGACCTCAACCGTGGCACCAGCGAGTTCACACGCACCTCGCGCCCGGCCGGCGAGGAGGGGCAGGCCGCCTGAGTCCCGGTCGGTGCCCGTGGGTAGGCTCGCGGACCATGGCGGAATATGTCTTCACCCTGCGCAACGTCCGCAAGGCCCACGGTGACAAGGTCGTCCTCGACAACGTCACCCTGTCGTTCCTGCACGGCGCCAAGATCGGCGTCGTCGGCCCCAACGGCACCGGCAAGTCCACGCTGCTGAAGATCATGGCCGGCCTGGAGCACGCCAACAACGGTGACGCGATCCTCGACCCCGAGGCCACCGTCGGGATGCTCCAGCAGGAGCCGCCGCTGACCGAGGGCACCACGGTCCTGGAGAACGTCCAGGAGGCGGTCGGCGAGATCAAGGCGAAGATGGACCGGTTCAACGAGATCGGCGAGCTCATGGCCGAGCCCGACGCCGACTTCGACGCCCTGATGGCCGAGATGGGCGACCTGCAGACCGACCTCGACAACGCCAACGCCTGGGACCTCGACTCCCGCCTCGACCAGGCGATGGACGCGCTGCGCTGCCCCCCGCCCGACGCGATCGTCGACACCCTCTCCGGTGGCGAGCGCCGTCGCGTGGCGCTGTGCAAGCTGCTGCTCCAGCAGCCGGACCTGCTGCTGCTCGACGAGCCCACCAACCACCTCGACGCCGAGTCGGTGCAGTGGCTGGAGGGGCACCTGGCCAGCTACCCCGGTGCCGTCCTCGCGATCACCCACGACCGGTACTTCCTCGACAACGTGGCCCAGTGGATCCTCGAGCTCGACCGGGGCAAGACCCACCCCTACGAGGGCAACTACTCCACCTACCTGGAGACCAAGAAGGACCGCCTCAAGATCGAGGGGCAGAAGGACGCCAAGCGTGCCAAGATGCTGGAGAAGGAGCTGGAGTGGGTCCGCTCCAACCCCAAGGCGCGCCAGGCCAAGTCCAAGTCCCGTCTCGCGCGGTACGAGGAGATGGCCGCCGAGGCCGACCGGATGCGCAAGATCGACACCTCCGAGATCAACATCCCCGCGGGTCCGCGCCTCGGTGACGTCGTGCTCGAGGCCAAGGAGCTGACCAAGGGCTTCGACGGCCGCACCCTCATGCACGACCTGTCGTTCTCGCTGCCGCGCGCCGGCATCGTCGGTGTGATCGGCCCCAACGGCGTCGGCAAGACCACGCTGTTCCGGATGATCACCGGCAACGACGAGCCCGACGAGGGCGCCCTGGACGTCGGGCAGACCGTGAAGATCTCCTACGTCGACCAGAGCCGTGGCGGTATCGACCCGAACAAGAACGTCTGGGAGGTCGTCTCCGACGGCCTGGACTTCATCAAGGTCGCCAACTTCGAGATGAACTCCCGGGCCTACGTCGCCTCGTTCGGCTTCAAGGGCCCGGACCAGCAGAAGAAGGCGGGAGTGCTCTCCGGCGGTGAGCGCAACCGTCTCAACCTGGCGCTCACGCTGAAGATGGGCGGCAACCTGCTGCTGCTCGACGAGCCGACCAACGACCTCGACGTCGAGACGTTGTCCTCGCTCGAGGACGCGCTGCTGGACTTCCCGGGCTGCGCCGTGGTCACCTCCCACGACCGGTGGTTCCTCGACCGCGTCGCCACCCACATCCTCGCCTGGGAGGGCGACGACGAGGACCCGGCCAAGTGGTTCTGGTTCGAGGGGAACTTCGCCGCCTACGAGGAGAACAAGATCGAGCGGCTCGGCGCGGAGGCGGCGCGGCCGCACCGCGTGACGCACCGGCGGCTCACGCGGGACTGACGGTCCGGCTGTTCCCGCCAGCGACTGGGTCTCGACACGCGGGTCGCGACCTCGTCCCTCGGTCGCGCCGCTCGCTCGACCACCATCAGATCCGCTGAGAGGCTCCGCCTCTCAGCGGATCTCCGCCTCGGGGTGACCGGCGACCAACCGGTCGGCGACGGCGTCGAAGACTCGTGCGACGGCGCGGAAGTCCTCGGGGTCGGCGAGGTCGACGAGGTGGGCACGCACGCCCCGCACGTGGACCTGTGCTGCCCGCTCGAGGAGCGTGCGACCCTCGTCGGTCATCACGCACACGATGCCCCGTCCGTCCTCGGGGGAGGTGGTGCGTCGCACCAGCTGCGCGCGCTCCATGCGCGCCACCGTGTGGGTGACCCGGCTGCGTGAGTGCGCCAGGGCGTCGGCCAGCTGGGCCATCCGCACCCGACCGTCGCGTTCGGAGAGCCGCACGAGGATCTCGTACTCGGTCAGCGACAGGTCGAAGGCCCGGCGCAGGTCCGCGTCGAGACGGTCGAAGAGCAGCGTGGTGCCGAGCACGAGCGATCGCCAGGAGCGTTGCTCGTCCTCGCTGAGCCAGCGGGTCTCGGCGGAGAGGTCGGGCGTGGGCACCCGCGTACTTTACGCGGCTGCCCACCCCGATCAGCCCAGCCGGGGCCGGTCGGGCGTGAGCCCGACCGGCCCGGCGCGGCGCTGCGGGGGAGGCAGGGTGTCGGTCAGGACAGGCGCTCGAGGATGAGCGCCATGCCCTGGCCGCCGCCCACGCACATGGTGATCAGGCCGGTGGTCTTGTCGTGCCAGTCCAGGCTGTTGAGCATCGTGTTCTGCAGGCGGGCACCGGTCATGCCGAACGGGTGGCCGACCGCGATCGCGCCACCGTTGACGTTGAGGCGGTCGATGTCGATGCCGAGGTCCTGGTAGGAGGGCACGACCTGGGCGGCGAAGGCCTCGTTGATCTCGACGAGGTCGATGTCACCGATGCTCATGCCCGCGTTGGCCAGCGCCTTCTTGGTGGCCTCGACGGGACCCAGACCCATGATCTCGGGGGAGAGGCCCGAGACGCCGGTCGACACGACGCGCGCGAGCGGCGTCAGCCCGAGCTCGGCGGCCTTGGTGTCGCTCATCATGACCACGGCGGCGGCACCGTCGTTGAGCGGGCAGCAGTTGCCGGCGGTGACGACGCCGTCGGGGCGGAAGACGGGCTTCAGGCCGGCGATGGCGTCGTAGGTGACGCCGGCGCGCGGGCCGTCGTCGGCGCCGACGACCGTGCCGTCGGCCAGCGTGACCGGGGTGATCTCGCGGGCCCAGAAGCCGTCGGCGATCGCCTTCTCGGTGAGGTTCTGGGAGCGGACCGCGAACTCGTCGAGCTCCTTGCGGTCCAGGCCGCGCAGGGTGGCGACGTTCTCGGCGGTCTGGCCCATGGCGATGTAGACGTCGGGGACGAGGCCGTCCTCGCGCGGGTCGTGCCAGGCGCCGGCCGCGTTGCCCAGCTCGGCGGTCTTGTTGGTGCGCTCCTGGGCCTCGGCGAAGACCGGGTTCTTGGTGTCGGGCCAGTGGTCGGAGGTGCCCTTGGCGAAGCGGGACACGGTCTCGACGCCGGCGGAGACGAAGATGTCGCCCTCGCCGGCCTTGATCGCGTGGAACGCCATCCGGGTGGTCTGCACCGACGACGCGCAGTAGCGGGTGGTCGTCGCGCCCGGGACCTCGAGGCCCATGAGCGTGGTGACGATGCGCGCCATGTTGTTGCCGGACTCGCCGCCGGGCAGGCCGCAGCCGAGGTAGAGGTCCTCGATCGTGGTGGGGTCCAGCGCCGGGATCTTGTCGAGGGCGGACTGGATCGCGAAGGCGGCCAGGTCGTCGGGGCGGAAGTCCTTCAGCGAGCCCTTGTTGGCACGCCCGATCGGCGTGCGGGCGGCGGAGACGATGACTGCTTCGGGCATGCGGGGATGCTCTTCTCTGTGGGGTGGCTCCGGACCGGCTCACACTAGCCTGGGAGCATCGCCGGTGTGAGACACGTCTACGAGTGCCCGGTGCGGTGGGCGGACCTCGACGCCCTGGGCCACGTCAACAACGTGGTCTACGTCGACTACCTGCAGGAGGCGCGGGTCGACATGTTCCGCAGCCACCGGGTCGAGCTGATGGGCCAGGAGCTGGTCGAGGGCCTCGTCGTGGCCCGGACCCAGGTGCGCTACCGCGAGCCGCTGCTGTTCCGCTTCGAGCCGGTGCGCATCGAGTGCTGGGTCACCGAGATCCGCGCCGCCTCCTTCACCCTGGCCTACGAGGTCCACGACGTGCACCCGGACGGGTCCCGCACGGTCTACCTCACCGCGACGACCGAGCTGACGCCGTACGTCTTCGCCGAGGAGCGGCCGCGACGGCTGACCGCGCAGGAGAAGGCGGTCCTCGAGGGCCACCGCGACCCCGCCGCGCAGGCGCCCGAGCGGTCGCCGGGGCCCACGCAGCCGCGACGCTCGGAGGTGGGGCACTACCCGGTGCAGGTGCGGTTCAGCGACGTCGACGTCTACGGCCACGTCAACAACGTCAAGTACTTCGAGTACCTCCAGGAGGCGCGCATCGCGATGATGGGCCGGCTCTGGGACGAGGTCCCGGGCTCCGCGGAGCGCAGCGCGCTGGTCGTCGCCCAGGTCGACGTGGACTACAAGGTCCCGATCCTGCACCGGGCCGCGGCGTACGACGCGTGGACCTGGGTCAGCCACGTCGGCTCGTCGTCGCTGGTCATGGAGACCGAGATCGTCGACGGCCAGGGTGCGGACGGGGAGGTCCTGCTGGCCCGGGCCCGGGTGGTGCTGGTCTTCTTCGACCCGGCCACGGGCCGGCCGCGCAGGCCCGGGGACGACATCCGCGCCCCGCTGCTCGAGGTCATGTCTCCATCGTGTTGACCATGAACTGGGCGGCGTGCGTGACGTAGTCCCAGAACTGCTGGTCCTGCTCCGGCGGCAGCGCGACCTCGTCGAGGGCGTCGCGGAAGTGGCGCAGCCAGTGGTCGCGCGCCGTGGGGTCGACCGGGTACGGCGCGTGGCGCATCCGCAGCCGCGGGTGCCCGCGCCGCTCGCCGTAGGTCGTCGGGCCGCCCCAGTACTGCATGAGGAAGAGCCGGAAGCGCTCCTCGGCAGGGCCGAGGTCCTCCTCGGGGTACATCGGGCGCAGCACCTCGTCACCGGCCACACCGGCGTAGAAACGCGCCACGATGCGGGTGATGGTCTCCTCGCCGCCGATCTCGTCGTAGAAGCTCACCGGTCCATCATGCCGACGGGGCGGTGGCGCCTCACACCCGGCGTGGAAGAGTGGTGATGACCGCAGGGCCACGCCCTGACCCACGCACCCCCAGGAGATCACCTTCATGGCCACCACCCGCACCGCGAAGACCACGTGGCAGGGCTCCCTCGCCGAGGGCGCCGGCAGCGTGGAGCTGCAGTCCTCCGGCGTCGGCACCTTCGACGTCTCCTGGCCCTCGCGCTCGGAGAAGGCGAACGGCAAGACCTCCCCCGAGGAGCTGATCGCGGCCGCGCACTCCTCCTGCTTCTCCATGGCCCTCTCGGCCGGGCTGTCCAAGGCCGGCACGCCGCCGACCACGCTGGAGACCAGCGCCGAGGTCGAGCTGACCGTCGGCACCGGCATCACCGGCATCAAGATCACCGTCCGCGGCACCGTGGAGGGCATCACCGAGGAGCAGTTCGTCGAGGCCGCCGAGGGCGCCAAGGCCAACTGCCCGGTGAGCAAGGCGCTCGCCGGCACCACGATCACGCTGGACGCGGCGCTCGCCTGAGGCGACCGACCACGCACGAAGGGCCGGCCCCCGCACGGGGGCCGGCCCTTCGGCGTACGGCGGTGGGCCGCTGGGTCAGCGGCTCAGGCGTCGTCGGTCTCGCGGGCCTCCTTGGCCGCGACCTCGGCCGCGGCGGCGGTCTCCTCGCGGTGCCACACGACCCGCTGCGCGAAGGGGATCTCGATGCCCTCGGCGTCGAAGCGGGCCTTGATCCGCTGTCGCAGCTCGCGGGCGACGGCCCAGTTCTGCAGGGGCGCGGTCTTGACCATGATCCGCAGGTCCACGGAGTCCGCGCCGAGCCCCTCGACGCCGGTGACCTCGGGCTGCTCGATGAGCAGCTCGCGGAACTCGTCGTCGTCCCACATCGACTCGCCGACCTCGGCGAGCACCTTCTTGGCGTGCACGACGTCGGAGTCGTAGGCGATGCCGACGTCGATGACCGCACGCGACCAGTTCTGCGACAGGTTGCCCACGCGCAGGATCTCCCCGTTGGGGACGTACCAGACGGTGCCGTCCAGCGACCGCAGCCGCGTGACGCGCAGCGACACGGCCTCGACCGTGCCGATCGCCTCGCCGACGTTGACCACGTCGCCGACGCCGAACTGGTCCTCGAAGATCATGAAGATGCCGGACAGGAAGTCCTTGACCAGCGACTGGGCGCCGAAGCCGAGCGCGAGACCGACGATCCCGGCCGAGGCGATGATCGGGGCGATGTTGACCCCGACCTCGCTGAGCATCATCGTGCCGACGATCGCGATCAGGAGGCCGGTCACGATCGACTTCAGCAGGCTGCCCATCGTCTGCGCACGCTGGACCCGGCGTGCCTGGGTGATGGAGTCGCGAGCGGCGACCTCCTGCTCGGCCTTGCTGGAGCGGCCGCGGGAGAAACGGGGGACCCGGGTGGGCAGCACGCCGTCCTCGGCGCGGTTGACCAGCCGGTCCACGAGCCGGTGGAGCAGCCAGCGCACGACCAGTCCGACCAGGAGCAGCCCCAGCAGGGCGAGGGGCACCCCGATCAGGACGTCGGCAGCGCGGGCGAGGGTCTCGTTCCCGGTCCGGTCGAGGACCTGGGAGCACCACCACTCGTCGTCTGTGCAGGTGACGGCTTGGGAGAACATGCCGGCCAGTAAACCGGGGGAGAGGCGAGGAATCGAACCACCCCGGGCGTGGGTGCGGTGTCGCGCCCGTCACGTTCGGCGGCCATGGGCGGCGGACCCGACGAAGAGGTGGGCCACGACGCACTATCCTGGCGCGCGTGACCTCGCAGCTCGCCCTCTCCGCCCGTCGCGTCCTCGCCGCGCTCCTGGCCCTCGGCGCCACCGCCCTGACCGCGGTCTCGCTCGCGGTGCTCACCGCAGCGCCTGCCGCCGCCGAGGTGCCTTCCGGCTGGTCCGACCCCGACCCCGTGGACCCCGTCCACGTGCTGCTGGTGGCCGTCGGGCTGCCGCTGCTGGGCGCCCTGATCATCACCGCCATGGTCTACGGCCCGCCGCTGGCCCGCGGCGAGCGGGTGGCCCCGGGCGCGCCGGAGGTCGAGAACCAGTGGCTCGGTGGCCCGCGCAAGGCCACCGGCGAGCTCGCCGGTCCCGACGGCCAGGACTCCCAGGCCGGGGGTGCCAGTGGCCGCTGGTGACCCCTTCACCGCCTCCGAGCGGGCCCAGCTCGACGCGACCATCCGGCGCGCCGAGCAGACCTGTCGTGCGGAGATCTCGGTCTTCGTCGGCAACGCGGAGGGCGAGGACTCCCGCGCCTTCGCCACCCAGCTGCACAACACCCTGGTCGCGCCCTCGCGCAGCATCCTGGTGATGGTCGACCCGACCCGCCGGATGCTCGAGGTCGTCACCGGTGCCCACGTGCGCCGTCACCTCAGCGACGCCGAGGTCGAGATCGCGGTCCTGCACATGCGCACCGACTTCGCCGCCGGCGACCTCGCCGGCGGTCTGCGCCGCGGCATCGAGATGCTCGCCGAGCACGCTCGTCCCCCGCGCACGCTGCACGCCGGCTGAGCCCGCCCCCGAGCGAGAGAGCCCCCGCACCGACCGGTGCGGGGGCTCTTCGCTGTGGTCGTCGTCGGTGACCGCGTCACCGGGTCTCGACACGCGGGTCGTGACCTCGTTCCTCGGTCACGCCGCTCGCTCGACCACCGACGACCGGTCCGCTACGCGTCCCGGTCGCAGGCCTGCGCGGCGAGCGCGCGCTGGGCGTCGGCCAGGCCCTCGCGCACGTAGCGCTGGGCCGGCACCGGGGCGTCGGTCGTGGCCAGCCACGACTCGACCTGCTCCACGAGCGCCGGTGAGGCCAGCGGCGTCGGGAAGAGGTAGCCCAGGGCGACCGAGGCGCGGTGGGTGCCGAGGTGCTCCCAGGCCTGCTCGCCTGCGGTGAGGTACTTCTCGACGTACGGCGCCAGCAGCTCCTCCTGGCCGGTGCGCACGAAGGAGAACACGATCGAGCGGGCGGTCTCGTTGGGCGTGGACTCGTCGAGCACCGCGAGCCTCCAGGCCTCGGCCTTGGCGTCGGCGTCGGGCTGGGCGGCGCGTGCCGCGGCGGCGTGCTCCTGGCCGGAGATGGTGGAGTCCTCGGCCAGCTCGGCCTCGATGCGGTCGCCGGCGCGGCCGGCAGCGGCCAGGGAGGTGATCAGCGACCAGCGCAGGTCCTGGTCGACGGCCAGTCCGTCGAGCTGCTCGGTGCCGTCCAGCAGCGCCTCGACGAAGGCCAGCGCCTCCTCGGAGCGGGCCGCGCCGGCGTAGGAACGCACGAACGTCAGCTGGTGGTCCGAGCCGCCCTCGGCGGCCAGGGCCAGCTCGCGCAGGCCCTGCTCCCACCGGGACTGCAGGGCGTCGCGGCCGGCGGGGTCGGAGTAGAGGTTCACCGCGGTGGCGGCGGTGGCGGGGATCCGCGAGACGCCCCACGCGTCGGTCTCCTGGCCGATGTTGGCCAGGACCAGCTCGGCGTAGTCGGTGGCCGGCATCTCGGCGTCGCGGGTCATGTCCCAGGCCGCACCCCACACCAGGGCGCGGGCCAGGGAGTCGTCGAGCTTGGAGAGACCCTCGATCGCGGTGGTGCGCGAGCGCTCGTCGAGGCGGATCTTGGCGTAGGCCAGGTCGTTGTCGTTGAGCAGCAGCAGGTCGGGCTGGGTCTCGCCGACCAGCTCGCCGATCTCGGTCAGCTCGCCCTCGACGTCGGTCTCGACGTAGCGGGTGCGCACCAGCGACCCCGACGCGTCGTAGGAGTAGCAGCCGATGCCGATGCGGTGCCGGCGCAGCGTCGGCCAGTCCGGGTGGGCGCTCTGGCGCACCGCGACCCGTGAGTAGGCGCCGTCGGCGTCGAGCTCGATCTCGGGGGTGAGGGTGTTGACCCCGGCGGTCTGCAGCCACTCCTGGGCCCAGCCGGTGAGCTCGCGGCCCGAGGCCTTCTCCAGCGCCGCCAGCAGGTCCTTGAACTCGCTGTTGCCGAACGCGAAGTCCTTGAAGTACTGCCGCAGGCCGGCGATGAAGTCCTCGATGCCGACCCAGGCCACCAGCTGCTTGAGCACCGAGGCGCCCTTGGCGTAGGTGATCATGTCGAAGTTGACCTCGACCGCGTGCAGGTCGTGGTTGTCGGCCGCGATGGGGTGCGTCGACGGCATCTGGTCCTGGCGGTAGCCGGTCTGCTTGCGCGCGTTGGCGAAGCCGGTCCACGCGTCGTCGTACTCCGTGGCCTCGACCTCGGCGTGGTAGCAGGCCCACTCGGCGAACGACTCGTTGAGCCAGAGGTCGTCCCACCACTTCATGGTCACCAGGTCGCCGAACCACATGTGCGCCATCTCGTGGAGGATCACCGAGGCGCGGAACTCGTAGAACGAGCGCGGCTGACGCGAGCGCGGGAGGTACTCGTCGCGCAGCGTCACGGCGCCGGCGTTCTCCATCGCGCCCATGTTGTACTCCGGCACGTAGAGCTGGTCGTACTTGCCGAACGGGTAGGGGAAGTCGAAGAGCTCCTCGAAGAACTCGAAGCCCTGCTTGGTCAGCCGGACGATCTCCTCGCGGTCGCGCTCGAGGTACTCCACCAGCGACTGACGGCAGAAGTGGCCCAGCGGGATGGTGCCGTGCTTGCCCTCGTAGACGTCCTGGACCTCGTGGTACTCGCCGGCCACGAGGGCGGTGATGTAGGTCGACATCCGCTCGGTCGGCTCGAAGGCCCACAGCGCCTTGCCGTCCCCGAGCGGGGTCGGCTCGGGGGTGGGGGCGTTGGAGACGACCTTCCAGTCCTCGGGTGCGGTGACGCGGAAGCGGAAGACGGACTTGAGGTCGGGCTGCTCGAAGGTGGTGAAGACGCGGCGGGCGTCGGGCACCTCGAACTGGCTGTAGAGGTAGACGCGGCCGTCGACCGGGTCGACAAAGCGGTGCAGGCCCTCCCCGGTGTGGGAGTAGGCGCAGTCCGCGCGCACGACCAGCGTGTTCTCGGCGGCCAGGCCGGTCAGGGTGATGCGGCTGTCGGCGTACGCCGTGGCGGGGTCGATCGACTCCCCGTTGAGGGTGATCTCGTGGACGACTGCGCCGACGAGGTCGGCGAAGGTCTCGGCACCGGGCTCGGTGCAGGAGAACTCCAGGGTCGTGGTGGAGGCGAAGGTCTTGTCGCCGGTCGTGAGGTCCAGGTCGATGGAGTACGACGTGACGTCCAGGAGGGCGGCGCGGGTGGCGGCCTCGTCCCGGGTGAGGTTGGTTCCAGGCATGGCGCCGATCATGTCACCGCCTGTCGAGCGGTTTCCCAGCGGCGGGTGGCACGGGGCTCAGGGGGCGCACGGGACTGCTGTGACCAATGTGAAAATTTGGTCACGGTCGGCGTGTCGGTGCTTGACATGCGGTTTACTCACGGCTCGTGACCAGGATCCGTGGCCTGATCGGCGTGTCGCTCACGACTCTTCTCCTCCTCGTGGGCCTATCATTCGCGCCCTCGGCCACGGCGGGGCAGGTCGCCCTGTGCGACGGGTACTCCGGGTGCGCCGACAAGGGCTACGGCAACCGTGGCTACCGCGCGAACAACGACCGCATGTGGTGGCGGATGTACACCGGTCACAACTGCACCAACTACGTGGCCTACCGGATGGTGCAGAGCGGGATGTCCCCCGAGCGTCCCTGGGACGGCGGCGGCAACGCCTCCAACTGGGGCCACGCGATGTCGCGGATCACCGACGACACCCCGATGGTCGGCTCCGTGGCCTGGTGGGACAGCCACCAGGGCTACGCCGGCTCCAACGGCCACGTCGCCTACGTCGAGGAGGTGGTCTCCAACCGCGAGATCATCGTCTCGGAGGACTTCTGGGGTGGCGACTTCCACTGGCGCCGCATCACCAAGGGCGACCGCTACTGGCCCACCGGGTTCATCCACTTCAACGACCGCGAGGTCGAGGCGACCGAGCAGCCCACGATCACCGGCGACGCCGCGGTCGGGGAGACGCTGCGCGCGAGCGCGGGCAGCTGGACGCCCTCGGCCGACGAGAAGCTGCAGTGGTACGCCGCCGGCAAGCCGATCCCCGGAGCGACCGAGCCCACGTTCACCCCGACGCCGGCGCAGCGCAAGACCCGCCTGAGCGTCGTCGTCACCGCCCGCAGCAAGGGCTACGTCGACGGCATCGCCTCCACCCCGCGCAGCCGCAAGGTGCAGCCGGGGACCCTCGTCGCGGCGGCCGCGCCGGCCCTCGAGGGCACGGTGCGCGTCGCCGAGACGCTCACGACGAGCCGCGGGGCCTTCGAGCCGGCCGCGGACTCGACGACCGTGCAGTGGCTCGCCGACGGCGAGCCGATCGAGGGCGCGACCGGCAACCGTCTCAAGCTCACACCCGGGCTGATGGACGCCAGGATCACCTCGCGGGTCACGGCCGTGCGCGAGGGCTACCACGACCTCGTGGTGACCTCCCCGGCCACCGAGCGCGTCGCCCCGGGCCGGATCGTGCTCGACGAGCCGTGGAGGCTCGGCGGCAACCCGGCCCGCGGCGAGCGGCTGGAGGTCGAGCCGGGGACCGTGGTCACGCCCGAGGACGCCGAGGTCACCTACACCTGGCTGCGCGACGGCAAGCCGGTCGACGGCCGCGACGGTCTGCGCTACCGCCTGGGCACCGCTGACGTCGGTCGCCTCGTGGCGGTGGAGGTCGAGGTCAGTCGCCGCGGCTACGCCACGCAGACGCAGGTGCTCGAGGCGGAGCACCGCACGACGACCACCTCGCGCACCACCGCCGAGGCCCGGGTCAAGATGGTCGACAAGGGCACCCGCCGCAAGCCCGACGTACGCCGTCACGTGGTGCTCGACCTGCTGGTCGAGGCCCGCGGCGTCGACGGTCCGGCCGGGCCCGTGGTGGTCAAGGTCGACGGGCGCGAGGTCGAGACCAGGGTCGAGGGCGGCGCCGGGAAGGTGAAGCTGCGCAACGTCGAGCCCGGCAAGCACCGGATCCGGGTGGTCTACCTCGGCACCGAGGTCATCGGGCGCTCCCGCGACGTGGTCACCGTCCGGGTGCCCCGCGACGTCCCCGCCGAGGACGGGTCGGACACCGGCAAGGACTAGGCAAGGACCAGGCGAGGAACAGGCCAGGAATAGGACCGTGGTCCGGTTCGGTTGGCCCTGGCATGGACAAGGCTGACTTCTGGTTCGACCCGCTGTGCCCCTTCGCCTGGATCACCTCGCGGTGGATCCTGGAGGTCGCAGAGGTCCGTGACGTCGAGGTGTCGTGGCACCAGATGTCGCTGGCCTACCTCAACGAGGACAAGGACATCCCCGACGACTACCGCGCGATGCTGGCCGACGCGTGGGGCCCGGTGCGCGTCGTGCGCGCGGCCATCGAGGAGGGCGGCGACGACGTGGTCCTGCCCCTCTACACCGCCATCGGGACCCGTGCCCACACCGACGGTCGTGGGGCGACCAGGGAGGTCGTGGCCGAGGCGCTGGCGGAGGTGGACCTGCCCGCCTCGCTGCTCGACGCGTGGGACGACTCGTCCTACGACGACGCGATCAAGAAGTCCCACCACGCCGGCATGGACCAGGTCGGCGACGAGGTCGGCACCCCCACCATCGCCGTCAACGGCACCGCCTTCTTCGGGCCCGTGCTGACCTCGATCCCGCGCGGCGAGGAGGCCGGGAAGCTGTGGGACGGTGCCGTCCTGCTCGCCGGCTACCCGCACTTCTTCGAGCTCAAGCGCTCACGCACCGCCGAGCTCGACTTCAGCTGACCTCTCGCCGAGCCGGCGCACCCTTCCGTACGACGTGCACGGAAGGGTGCGCCGGTTCGGCCTGCCTGGACCCGTGCGGGGCGACTCAGAGGTCGAGGGCGGCCCGGTGCTCGGGCAGCGCTGAGACCCGGAGCTCGGCGAGCACCCGCTCCACCCGCTCGCGGACCCTGCGGTGCTCGGCGCCCCAGTGGGCGATGTCGGAGAGGGCCTCGCGGACCGCCTCGTCGGTGGCGGGTGAGCGCAGCACCAGCCGCGGCACGCCCTCCTCGTCCAGCCGCACCGGCCAGGTGCCCGGCGCGGTCAGCATCCGCCGCAGCAGGTCGTGCAGCTGGTCGAGGACCTGCACGGCGGTGGTGGGGTCGTTGACCCCGGGCGAGAGCGCGCGCTCGGCCACGTCGACCAGGCGTCGTACGCCGTAGCCGACGTCCTGCTCCATGCTGCGGTCCGCGACCAGCGACACCCGGCACAGCAGCGACTCAGGGTCCTGCGCCGGTCGGCCGTGGACGGCCAGCAGGGGGCTGCCCTCCACCACGAAGTCCCCGAGCGGCACCAGCACCTCCACCCGCGCCTCCTGCGCCCGCGCAGCGCGGACGAGCGGGATGACGTCGATCCGGTCGAGGTAGCCGCTGCGGGGGGCGACGAGCACGTGCGGGCCGGGCAGGTCGGGCAGCGCCGGCCGCTCGACGGGCCAGCCCGAGTGCTGCCCCTCGTCGAGCAGCGCCCGGCAGTCCCGGGCGGTGCGCTGGAGGATGCTGGCGACGCCCACGGACGTGGTGATGCGGTGGATGAAGGCCAGGAACATCGCCACGGCCACCAGCACCAGCACGTAGGCCAGGCTGACGCCCAGCTGCGGGACGTCCTGCCCCTCGGCGGCTCGCTCGACCGTCCCGTCGACCGAGCGCAGCACGGTGAGGGCGTAGACGAACGAGGCCGCGAAGGCCCCGAGCGTGTGCTGGGTCAGGCGGTCCTCCAGGAAGGTCCGCAGGACGCGTGGGGAGTACTGGCTGGCGGCCAGCTGCAGCACCACCATCGTGATCGAGAAGACCAGGCCGGTCACCGAGATCATCGCGCCGGCGATGGTGGACAGCACGCTGCGCGCCCCGTCGACACCTCCTGGGAACAGCAGCGGCACCCGGTCGACGAGCCACGTGAGCTCGACGTAGGGGAGCGCCAGGCCCAGCCCCAGCGCCATCAGGCACCACGTCGCCGGCACCACCCAGAACGGCCGCAGGACCGCCGCGAGCCGCCGGACGGGGCGTGAGGCGCGCCAGCCACCGAGACTGGAGACGGCCGAGACCGGGAGGGGTACGACGGTGGGCTGCATGGGTCGACCCTGCCGCACCCGACCGGGTGGGTGACTCACCCGCGCCGGTCGACACCTGTGACCGGTGTGACGCATGATGGAGGTGATGTCTCGGCGTCTCGCTCTTCCCCCCGTCCACCGCCGCCGCCTCCTGGGCGGCGCGGCCGCCCTCGGTGCTGCTGTGACGGTGCCGCTCGCCGCTCGGGTCTCCGCCGAGACCGGCTCAGCGCGACTGCCCGCCGACGAGGTGCCGCTCGAGGCGCCTCGCTCGGCCGCCCGCGGCTCGGACAGCACGTGGCGCACCGGGCCGATGGACACCGAGGCGTTCGCGCTGGTCGGCCTCACGTGGGACGCCGGGGCGAGGACCCCGACCCGGGTGCGGGTGCGCACGCGGCAGGCGGGCTCCTGGACCTCCTGGCGCACGCTGCCGCTCCTCACCGACGGGCCGGACACGAGCACCGCCGAGGGCCGGGCCGCGCGGCGGGGCACCCAGCCGCTGTGGGTCGGGTCGGCGGACGGCGTGGAGGTCTCCCTCGGCGGCGCGAGACCCGACGGGCTGCGGCTCTCCCTCGTCGACCCCGGTCGGGACACCGCGGCAGCTGCCCGCGCCGGTGCCGACCCCGGGGAGGACCCCACCGACGAGCCCAGTGACGAGCCCAGTGCCACGACCTCGCCCACGGCTGACCCGGGCGAGGACCCGGCGGTCGAGCCGACCGACCCGACGGGGGAGCCCACGACCAGGGCGAAGGTCCGTGCCCCGCAGCCGGACCTGCGCAGCCGCAAGGACTGGGGCGCCGACGAGTCGTGGCGCGACGGCAAGCCCGTCCTGTGCCGCACGATCCAGCAGGTCCACGTGCACCACACGGCCTCGGGCAACGACTACTCCCGCCAGGACGTCCCCGCCCTGATCCGCTCGTTCTACCGCTACCACACGCGCTCGCTGGGGTGGTCCGACATCGGCTACAACTTCCTGGTCGACCGGTTCGGCCGGACCTGGGTGGGCCGGGCCGGCGGGCCCAGCCGACCGATCCGCGGCGCCCACACCCTGGGCTTCAACCACACCTCGGTCGGCATCGCCGTGATCGGCAACTACGAGTCCGCGGCAGCCGTGGACCGCATCGTCACCGCCGTCGTCCGGCTGGCCGCCTGGAAGCTCGACCGCTACGACCGCAAGCCGCGAGGGCGCACCCGCGTCTACAGCCACGGCTCGGACAAGTACCCCAAGGGCTGGGTGAAGCTGAAGGTCATCGACGGGCACCGCGACACCAACGACACCGCCTGCCCGGGCGACCGCCTCTACGCCAAGCTCCCCGAGATCCGCCGACGCACGCACCTCCACGTCAAGCGCTGGAGCTGAGCCGGCCCGGCCCCGAACCGACCCGGCGCGAGCCGGGAGGCGGTCGGGACCGGCCTCAGCCGCTGGCGGCGGCCGCGCCGCCGGCCACCGCAGCGGTCGCAGCGGCCGCCGTGATCGCGGCGACCGCGTCGCGCACCGCCTTCGCGGCCCACTCGCCGTCGTCCATCTGCTCGACCAGCTTCTTCCCGCGCTTGCGCACCTCCGCACCGGGCAGCCCCTCGCGGTCCACGACCTTGTGCGTCAGGTCGACCGCCGAGAGCAGTGCCACCAGGGCCACCGTCCGAGGGTCCGGGGTGAGGCCGCGCACCAGGAGGTCGCCGAGACGCCGGCGTACCTCCTGCTCGTGGGCGGCGTCCTCGGCGGGCCAGCGCGTGGTCGGGAAGAGGCCGAGCACCCGGTGCTCCTCGCGACGCACGAGCCCGCGCTCGACCAACCGCTCGGTGAGGTCGTCCTTCAGGGGCTTGCCGATGCGGTTGACGAGGTCCTGGGCCGAGCGCGGCTTGGCCGCCACCTCGTCGTACGCCGCAGCCAGGACCGGGTCCGCGGGCCGCCGGCCGGCCACGGGGTGGACCCGCGCGGTGTGCCAGAAGCCCCGCTTCTCCTCGACGTCCACGGCGCCGCCCAGGGCGAGGTCGGCGAGCACCGCGCCGCCCAGCAGCGGGCGCAGGTGGGTCTGTCGCACCGCTCCCGTCTCGTCGTCGAGGAGCAGGAGCATGAGGTCCTCGGCGAGCAGCAGGTCCATGTCCCGACCCTGCCCCATGACCACCGGCTCGGAAACCGGTCGTGGGGATCCCTAGGATCGTGGTCATGAGCAGAGTCCTGTCCGCCGTCGCCTGGCCGTACGCCAACGGCCCGCGCCACATCGGCCACGTGGCCGGTTTCGGCGTGCCCTCCGACGTCTTCAGCCGGTACATGCGGATGGCGGGCCACGACGTGCTCATGGTCTCCGGCACCGACGAGCACGGCACCCCGATCCTCGTCACGGCCGACAAGGAGGGGAAGACCGCGCGCGAGCTGGCCGACGACAGCAACCGCGTCATCGTCGAGGACCTCCAGGGCCTGGGGCTCTCCTACGACCTGTTCACCCGCACCACCACCGGCAACCACTACCGCGTGGTGCAGGAGATGTTCTCGACCTGCCTGCGCAACGGCTACATGGTCGAGCAGACCTCGCTGTCGGCGATCAGCCCGTCCACGGGCCGCACCCTGCCCGACCGCTACATCGAGGGCACCTGCCCGATCTGCAAGTACGCCGACGCGCGCGGCGACCAGTGCGACAACTGCGGCAACCAGCTTGACCCCACCGACCTGCTCGAGCCGCGCTCGAAGATCAACGGGGAGACCCCACAGTTCGTCGAGACCCAGCACTGGTTCCTCGACCTGCCCGCCGTCGCCGACGCGCTGGGGGAGTGGCTCGACGGCCGCGAGGCCTCGGGCACCTGGCGGCCCAACGTCATCAAGTTCTCCCAGAACATCCTCGAGGAGATCCGTCCGCGCGCCATGACGCGCGACATCGACTGGGGCATCCCGGTCCCGGGCTGGGAGGACCAGCCCAACAAGCGCCTCTACGTCTGGTTCGACGCGGTCATCGGCTACCTCTCGGCCTCGATCGAGTGGGCCCGTCGTCTCGGTGAGCCGGAGAAGTGGCGCGAGTGGTGGAACGACACCGACGCCGAGGCGTTCTACTTCATGGGCAAGGACAACATCGTCTTCCACTCCCAGATCTGGCCCGCCGAGCTGCTCGCCCACAACGGTGCCGGTGCGCGCGGCGGCGAGCCCGGCTCGTACGGCGTGCTCAACCTGCCCACCGAGGTCGTCTCCAGCGAGTTCCTCACCTTCGGCGACGCCCAGTTCTCCACCAGCCGCGGCCACGTGATCTACGTCCGCGACATGCTCGAGCGCTACGGCCCCGACCCGCTGCGCTACTTCATCTGCGCCGCCGGCCCGGAGACCTCCGACGCCGCCTTCACCTGGGCCGACTTCGTCACCCGCAACAACTCCGAGCTCGTCGCCGGCTGGGGCAACCTGGTCAACCGCACCGCCACGATGGTCGCCAAGAACTTCGGCGAGGTCCCCGCGGCCGGCCCGCTGGAGGACGTCGACGAGACGGTCCTGGCCACCGTCCGCGGCGGCTTCGAGTCCGTCGGCTCGCTCATCGAGCGGCACCGCCTGCGCGCCGCGATCGCCGAGGCGATGCGGGTGGTCGGCGAGGTGAACAAGTACCTCACGGTCACCGAGCCCTACAAGATGAAGGACGACTCCCAGCGCGAGCGGCTGGGCACGGTCCTGCACGTGGCGCTGCAGTGCGTCAGCGACTGCAACACCCTGCTCGCGCCGTTCCTGCCGCACGCCGCCAACAAGGTGCACGCCGTGCTCGGCGGCGAGGGCGACCTGTTCCCGATGCCGGTCATCGAGCAGGTCGAGGAGCTCGAGCCCGACAGCGGCGCCGGCCTGACGTCGTACCCCGTCATCACCGGCGACTACTCCGCGACACCGCGCTGGGAGTCGCGCCCCGTCGTCGTCGGCACCCCGATCGCCAAGCCGACGCCGGTGTTCACCAAGCTCGACCCGTCGGTCGTCGAGGAGGAGCTCGCCCGCCTGGGGTGAGCCCGCGAGAGCGAAGTGTGGCGTTCCGGATCAACCAGGTTGATCCGGAACGCCACACTCTTGTCGACGTCCACCTCCTGGTGCTGTCCTGCGACGAATCCGGCGCATCGTGCTCGGGCCGGGGCAGGTGCTCGGCTTCGGCAACCGCCGCCCGTCCCCCCGGCTGCGTCCTCGGCTAGTTTCTGCGCATGGCCGCCGAGATGTACCTCCCGCGCTTCTTCATCAAGCAGCGCTTCGCGATGACGACCAACCGCTACGAGATCGTCGCGGCCAACCCGGACGGCAGCGAGGGCCCGCTGATGGCGGTCGCCCAGCAGAAGCGGCTGGCCTTCAAGGAGGAGGTCACCTTCTACACCGACGACTCCAAGCAGCGCCCGGTCTTCAGCTTCAAGGCGCGCAAGAAGCTCGACCTCAACGCCGGCTACGACATCTACGACGAGAACCGCCGCCAGATCGGTTTCTTCCGCAAGGACTTCGGGGCCAGCCTGCTGCGCTCGACCTACCACGTCGAGGGCCCCGGCTTCGCCGGCACCGGCCAGGAGCGCAGCCAGGGCGTCGCGATCCTGCGCCGTTTCATGGACCTGCCGTTCCTCACCATCCACTTCGACTTCACCGGCGCCGAGGGCACGCCGCTGATGAGCTCGGAGCGGCAGTTCAAGCTGCGCGACCGCTACACGATCGACGTCCCCGACCAGCGCGTCGACTTCCGGGTCGCGGCGGCGATCGGTGTCGGTCTCGACGCGCTGATGCAGCGCTGAGCAGGGGCGCGGGATGCTGCACCCCCAGGCCCGCCGGGCGGTCGACGCCGCCGCAGGCGAGCAGAAGGTCTTCGACGAGGGCTTCGACATCGAGGCGTCGCGTCTGGCCGCCCGGGCGGAGGCCGCCGCGCAGCCCCGCGTCCCCGTGGCCGAGGTCCGCGACGTCGACGCCGGGGGAGTGCCCTGCCGTCTCTACCGCCCCGACGGCGCGGCACCGGGTGTCGTCGTGCACCTGCACGGGGGCGGCTTCGTCTTCCACGACGTGGACGTCCACGACAACCTCGCGCGCTCGCTCGCGGTGCGCTCGGGCCGGGCCGTCCTCAGCGTCGACTACCGCCGACCGCCCGAGCACCGCTTCCCGGCCGCGCCCGACGACGTCGACACCGTCCTGGCCTGGCTGGCCGACCAGGCCGAGCACGAGGGACTGGCCGGTCCGGTCGGCCTGCACGGCGACTCCGCCGGCGGCAACCTCGCCCTCGTCGCAGCGCTGCGCAACCCGGGCCGGGTGCAGGCGCTCGCGCTGGTCTACCCCTTCCTCGACCCCACCGCCGGCTTCGACTCCTACCGCACCGCCGCCGACGGCTTCGACCCCCGCGAGGCCGCCTGGTACTGGCAGCAGTACGCCGCCTCGCCCGACGACCTGCGCCACCCCGACCTCGCCCCGCTGCTCAGCGAGCGGCTGCACACGCTGCCGCCCACCCTGGTCACGACGGCCGAGCACGACCCGCTGCGCGACGAGGGGGAGTTGCTGGCGGTGCGGCTGGCCGAGGCCGGTGTCACCGTGACCGCCACCCGGTACCTCGGGCAGGTGCACGGCTTCTACCGCCACCCCGACCAGTTCGACGCGGCGACGCCGATGCTCACCGCGGTCGCCGGGTTCCTGGCCGACCACCTGGGCTGAGCCGCCCCGGTCCCGACGGGTCACCCCTTCGGGCGGTGCACGTCACACCGTTGCCGGTTCCGGGCCCGGCACGCGGCTCTGCCAGGATGCGGGCCATGCGCGTCCACCTGGGTTCCGACCACGCCGGCCTCGACCTGAAGAACCACCTCGTCGCCTGGCTCTCCGAGCACGGCTACGAGCCGGTCGACCACGGACCCTTCGTCTACGACGCGCTCGACGACTACCCCGTCTTCTGCCTGCGCGCCGCCGAGGGCGTGGCGAAGGCCCGCGCGGCCGGCGGCGACGACCTCGGTGTCGTGATCGGCGGCTCCGGCAACGGTGAGCAGATGGCCGCCAACAAGGTCGAGGGCATCCGCTGCGCCCTGGTGTGGAGCGAGGACACCGCGAAGCTGGCCCGCGAGCACAACGACGCCCAGATGGTCTCCGTCGGCGGTCGCATGCACTCCCTGGAGGACATGACCCGTTTCGTGGAGCTGTTCCTCGCCGAGCCGTTCAGCGGCGACGAGCGGCACGTGCGCCGCATCGGCCAGCTCGACCACTACGACCGCACCCGCGAGCTGCCCCCGCTGCCGGAGTCCGCGATCGGGCTCGGTCCGGACGCCTGACCCGTGCCCGAGGGGCACACCCTCCACCGGCTCGCCGGTGAGCTGAGCGCGACCTTCGCCGGTCGCGTGGTGCGCGTCACCAGCCCGCAAGGGCGCTTCGCCGAGTCTGCGGCGCTGGTCGACGGGTCGGTCCTGGCCGGTGCGGAGGCCTGGGGCAAGCACGTGTTCATCGCCTTCCCCGAGGACCGGTTCGTGCACGTCCACCTCGGGCTCTACGGCACCTTCCTCGTGCACCCCGCGGTGCAGGAGGTCCCCGCACCCGTCGGGCAGGTCCGGATGCGGCTCGGGGCCGGAGCGCCCGGCGCTGCGTCGTACGCCGACCTGCGCGGCGCCACGACGTGCGCGCTGCTCACCGGGGCCGAGCGCGCGGACGTGGTCGCGCGTCAGGGCCCCGACCCGTTGCGGGCCGACGCGGACCCGGACCTCGCGTGGGAGCGGATCCGGCGCAGCCGGTCGCCGATCGGGGGCCTGCTGATGGACCAGAGCGTGCTGGCGGGCGTGGGCAACGTCTACCGGGCCGAGGTGCTGTTCCGGCACCGGCTGGACCCGATGCGCCCGGGGCGCACGCTGCGCGCCTCGCAGTGGCGGGCGATGTGGGAGGACCTGGTGGTCCTGATGGCCGAGGGCGTGCGCACGGGGCGGATCGACACGGTCCGTCCCGAGCACACCCCGGAGGCCATGGGGCGGCCGCCGCGCCGCGACGACCACGGCGGTGAGGTCTACGTCTACCGCCGTCACCAGCAGCCCTGCCACGTGTGCGGGGCGACCGTGCGCACCGCCGAGCTCCAGGGCCGCAACCTGTTCTGGTGCCCCCGCTGCCAACCGCGCTTCCGCTCCCGGGCGGCGTCGTGAGCCCTAGGATGAGCCGCACCCCAGCCAGGCGCACCCGAAGGACCCTCACATGAGCCGCTACCACGCACCGGGGCGGTTCCGAGAGCACCGCACCGTGATGCTGCTCGGACTGCTCGCGGCCCTGGTCGTGGCGGGCGTCGCGGCGGCACCCGACCTCACGCCGTTCTCCTCGCTGATGATCCCGCTGCTGCTGGGCAGCATCGTGCTCAACCCCCGCCAGCTCCCGTGGTTCGTCGTCTGGGTCCTCGGGATGCTCACCATGGCCCTGACCTTCCAGGAGACGATCACCGTGCGCACCGCCGGAGCGGCCGCGGTGCAGTTCGTGATGTGCGTGATCGTGCTCGCGACCGCGTTCCGGCGCTCCCGGCTGGGTGTGGCGGGCTTCACCGGCGAGTCGATGTTCGTCGACCTGCGCGACCGGCTGCTGCGCCAGGGCCGGATGCCGCAGCTGCCCGAGGGCTGGCACGTGGAGTCCGAGCTGCGCTCGGCCTCGGGCACGCGCTTCGCCGGCGACTTCGTGGTCGCGACCTACCTCGAGGACGACGTGCGTCTCGAGCTGGTCGTCGTCGACGTCTCGGGCAAGGGCGACGAGGCCGGCACCCGGGCCCTGCAGCTCTCGGGCGCCTTCGGCGGGCTGCTGGGGTCGGTGGGTCCCGAGATGTTCCTGGCCTCGGCCAACGACTACCTGCTGCGCCAGGACTGGGCGGAGGGCTTCGCCACCGCGGTGCACCTCTCGTTGCTGCTCGACACGGGGGACTACGAGATCCGCTCCGCGGGTCATCCGCCCGCCGCGCTGCGGGCCGCCGGCTCGGGTCGCTGGGCGGTCCTGCAGTCCGCCGGGGCCGTCCTCGGGCTGCTGCCGGCCGCCGAGTTCATCACCGCCCGCGGACGCCTGGAGCACGGCGACGCCCTGCTGCTCTACACCGACGGGATGGTCGAGGAACCGCGTCGCGACCTGGAGATGGGCCTGGACCGGCTGCTCGGCGAGGCCGAGAAGCTGCTGCGCGGCGGCGTGGTCGGCTCGGCCGCCCGGCTCGTGGAGCAGCTCGGCTCGCGTGATGACGACCGCGCGGTCGTGGTGGTCCACCGCCGCTGAGCGTGCCTGCCGGCTGGTTGCCGGACGGTTCCCGGGCGCTCGTGGCGCGGGGACGGGGCGCGGCCCCGTTTGGGGTGCGGACACGGGCCTGTGGCAGGATTCCAGCGTCGCGGATGTAGCTCAATGGTAGAGCCCCAGTCTTCCAAACTGGCTACGCGGGTTCGATTCCCGTCATCCGCTCCAAGGGGCTCCGCAGGGTCGCGACGGCGGTCGGGCGGTGCCCGCTTGGCGGGGCGTAGCGTAGTGGCTAGCGCGCCTGCTTTGGGAGCAGGAGATCGCAGGTTCGAGTCCTGTCGCCCCGACAGCCTCACCTGAGAGTCCCGCACGACCCAGCCACGCCCAGCACCAAGCCAGCAGCAGACCAGCAGCACCTGCACGATCCACCGATCCCCTAGGAGAAACCTGTGAAGAGCGCCGTCGAGACCTTGAGCCCGACCCGGGCCAAGCTGACCGTCGAGGTGCCCTTCGAGGAGCTCAAGCCGAGCCTCGACGCGGCGTACAAGGCCATCGCCCAGCAGATCAACATCCCCGGCTTCCGCCGCGGCAAGGTCCCGCCGATGGTCATCGACAAGCAGGTCGGCCGTGGTGCCGTCCTGGACCAGGCCATCAACGACGTGCTCCCCAAGAAGTACGTCGAGGCGCTGCAGGCCAACGAGCTGGAGCCGCTGGCCCAGCCCGAGGTCGAGGTGACCCGCCTCGAGGACAACGACGTGCTGGAGTTCACCGCCGAGGTGGACGTCAAGCCCACCATCGAGCTGCCGGCCTACGACGGCCTCGAGGCCTCGGTCGACGACATCGAGATCAGCGACGAGGACGTCGAGGAGCAGGTCACCGCCCTGCGCCAGCGCTTCGGCACCCTGACCGACGTCGAGCGCCCGGCCGCGGACGGCGACTTCGTCGTCCTCGACCTCAAGGCCATGCAGGACGGCGAGGTGCTCGAGGGCGCCGAGATCACCGGCACCTCCTACCAGGTCGGCCGCGGCGGCATGATCGACGGTCTCGACGAGGCCCTGGTCGGCATGAGCGCCGGCGAGGAGAAGACCTTCTCCAGCCAGCTCGTGGGCGGCGACCTCGTCGGCCAGGACGTCGAGGTCCAGGTCGCGGTCTCCCAGGTCCAGGAGCAGGAGCTCCCCGAGCTCGACGACGACTTCGCCCAGCTCGCCTCGGAGTTCGACACCGCCGAGGAGCTCGTGGCCGACGTCCGCGTCCGTCTCGGCAACGGCAAGCGCCTCGAGCAGGCCGCGGCCGCCCGCGACGCCGTCCTCGAGGCCCTCCTGGAGAAGGTCAGCATCCCGCTGCCCGAGACCCTGGTGACCGAGGAGCTCAACGCGCGCCGCCAGAACATCGAGCAGCAGCTCGCGATGGCCGGCATCACGATGGCCAAGTACCTCGAGGACGAGGAGCAGACCCAGGACGAGTTCGAGGCCGACCTCGACCGCCGGGTCCGCGACGCCGTCGCCGCGCAGTTCCTCCTCGACGAGATCGCCAAGAAGGAGGAGCTCGGCGTCGACCAGCAGGAGCTCTCCCAGCACCTGGTGCGTCGCGCCCAGCAGTCCGGCCAGGACCCGCAGTCCTTCGCCAACCACATGTTCGAGCACAACCACATCCCCGACCTCGTGCAGGAGATCCTGCGCGGCAAGGCCCTGGCCACGATCGTGGAGTCGGCCGTGGTCAAGGACGCCTCGGGCAACGTGGTCGAGCTCAAGGGCCTGCAGCCCGACGGCACCATCGCCGACGTCTCCGACGAGGAGCCCGCGGAGGCCGCTGCCGAGACCGAGACCGACGGGGACGAGGAGAAGGCCGAGGCCTGATCCACCGCCGTACCCCTCCCACGGCCCGCCCGGACTGCTCCGAGCGGGCCGTGGGCTTTCGCGGGGGGTGTGTGAGGTCTGACTGATGTCGGTCAGACCTTCGCGTGCGCGGTCGAACCTTCGACCGCGCACCCACAGGTCGAGCGGACATCAGTCAGACCTCACACCCCATTCGGTGCACAAGCGTGCACTGAATGACTATGCTGCCGGGGTGACCACCGCACCCGGCCCCACCGTCCTCGACGCCGCCTCGCTGCTCTGCGAGGTGGCCGACGAGCTCGTCGTCCGTACCGTCCGTGACACCCACACCGCCTGGACCGACCGGATCCACGGCGTGGGCCGGCTCGCCACCGGGGCCACGGGCGCCTCGATGGGAGAGCGGGTGCACCGCGGGATCGCGGGGGCGGTGTACGCCGGCCTCGGCGGCGGGCTGCGGCTCGCCTCGACCGGCCTCGACCGCGTCGCGGCCACGGGTGTGGGGCCGCGCCTGGAGGACACCCGCGAGGGGCGCTTCGTCTCCTCGGCGGTCAACGGCCTGATCGGCGACCGGCTGCTGCGTGAGCGCCCGCAGATGGCCATCGCGATGGCGGTGCGGCACGAGGGGCGCGACGTGGTGCCGGACGGGCCCGGCCTCGCGGCGGCCTTCCCCGAGCCGACCGGCCGGCTCGTGGTGTTCCTCCACGGGTTGTGCGAGAACGAGTCGTACTGGCGGCGCCACCGCGAGCGCACGGGTTCGACGTACGCCGAGGCCCTGGCGGCGCGCGGGTGGACGCCTGTCATGCTGCGGGCCAACACCGGCCTGCCGCTGCGCGAGAACGGCGCTGCCCTCACCGGCCTGCTCCAGCAGGTCGTCGAGGCCTGGCCCGTGCCGGTCGAGCGCATCACCCTGGTGGGCCACTCCCTCGGGGGGCTGGTGATCCGTGCCGCCGGTGCCGTCGCCGCCGACGCGCCGGAGCCGTGGACCTCGCGGGTCACCGACGTCGTCACCCTGGGGACCCCGCACCTCGGCGCGCCGATCGCGTGGGGGATCGGCCACGGCAGCCGCGGGCTCGGGCTGCTCCCGGAGACCGCGGCCTTCGGTCGACTGCTGGACTGGCGCTCGGCGGGCGTGCACGACCTCGTAGCGGGGCTGGCCGAGGACGTGCCGCCCCTGCCGCACGCGCGCTACCGCCTGGTGGCGGCCACTCTCACCGACTCCCAGCGGCACCCGGTCGGCGACCTGGTGGGCGACCTGCTGGTCCGCCCGCGCTCGGCCTACGGACGGGACCGGCGTGGTCGCAGCCTGTTCCCGGACGCCGACGTGCTGCACGTGGGTCGCACCGACCACTTCGGCCTGCTCAACCACCCGCAGGTGCACACGGCGCTCGTGCAGTGGTTGGCCTGAGGCTCTGCGGGGGCGGCGAGCGCCCGCGCACGGGGAGCGGTGGGCGCAGGCGGGGCGGGGCGAAATCCGCTGTCGGCGAACAGGCCCTGATTGTCCGTGGAACTGTCCCCGGCACGGGCTAGGGTCCTTGACGTGAACCCGAACTCCGCATCCGCTGCCCGCAGCGCCGAGCACCTCCCCACGATGGGTGGTGGCGCAGGTCTGGGCGTCCTCGACGACCACATCTACCAGCGACTGCTGCGCGAGCGCATCGTGTTCCTCGGCTCCGAGGTGCGCGACCAGAACGCCAACGCGATCTGCGCCCAGCTGCTGCTGCTCTCGGCGGAGGACCCCGAGGCCGACATCTTCCTGCACATCAACAGCCCCGGTGGCTCGGTCGACGCCGGCATGGCGATCTACGACACGATGAACTACATCCCCAACGACGTGGCCACGGTCGGCATGGGCCTGGCCGCCTCGATGGGTCAGTTCCTGCTCTGCGCCGGCACCAAGGGCAAGCGCTACGCCCTGCCGCACGCGCGGATCATGATGCACCAGCCCTCCTCGGGCATGGGTGGCTCCGCCTCCGACATCAAGATCCAGGCCCAGCAGTCGCTGCACATCAAGAAGGTGCTGCTGGACCTGATCGCCGAGCACACCGGCCAGCCGATCGAGCAGGTCGTGGCCGACGCCGACCGCGACCGCTGGTTCACCGCCGACCAGGCGCTCGAGTACGGCCTGGTCGACCAGGTCATCCGCAGCGCCCGCGAGGCCGCCGACGAGGGCCGCCCGGCCCACTCCAAGTGACGAGAGGCCCCAGATGAACTACTACATCCCCCAGTGGGAGGAGCGGACGTCCTACGGCATCCGCCGTATCGACCCCTACGCGAAGCTCTTCGAGGAGCGGATCATCTACCTCGGGACGCCGATCTCCGACGACGTCGCGAACGCCGTGATCGCCCAGCTGCTGTGCCTGCAGTCGATGAACCCCGACCAGGAGATCAGCATCTACATCAACAGCCCCGGTGGTTCCTTCACCGCGCTGACCGCGATCTACGACACGATCAACTTCATCAAGCCCGACGTGCGCACCGTGTGCCTGGGCCAGGCCGCCTCGGCCGCGGCGATCCTGCTCGCGGCCGGCACCCCCGGCAAGCGCATGGGTCTTCCGAACAGCCGGATCCTGATCCACCAGCCCTACACCGAGGGCACCTTCGGCCAGACCTCCGACATCGAGATCCAGGCCAACGAGATCATCCGGATGCGCGAGCTGCTGGAGAAGATGATCAGCGACCACAGCGGCCGCCCGATCGAGGAGGTCAGCCGCGACATCGAGCGCGACAAGATCCTCACCGCCACCCAGGCGGTCGAGTACGGCCTGATCGACTCGGTGCTGGAGTCCCTCAAGACCCCGGCGCTGGCCTAAGGACGCTCAGCCTCGGGCCGATCGGAGGACCGGGACCTCGTGTCATCCGCGCCACAGAGCGCGTGCGGGGGGTACCGTCAGATGGTCGGCCCGGGCGGGCAGAGCGCTCCAGCACGACCCTCGCCCTCACGGGCCCACGACCGAGCAGCACCAGAGCAAGACCAACGACCCGGCGCACCTGGCCGGGACGCACAGGGAGGATGACCGCAGTGGCACGGATCGGTGACGGCGGTGACCTGCTGAAGTGTTCCTTCTGCGGCAAGTCCCAGAAGCAGGTCAAGAAGCTCATCGCCGGCCCCGGCGTCTACATCTGCGACGAGTGCATCGACCTGTGCAACGAGATCATCGAGGAGGAGCTCAGCGAGGGCGCCGAGGTCAGCCTCGAGGAGCTGCCCAAGCCGCGCGAGATCTTCGAGTTCCTCAACTCCTACGTCATCGGCCAGGAGCAGGCCAAGAAGTCCTTGGCCGTCGCGGTCTACAACCACTACAAGCGCGTCCAGGCGGGGCTGCAGCCGGTCAGCGGCAAGCACTCCAAGGACGAGCAGGTCGAGGTCGCGAAGTCCAACATCCTGGTCATCGGCCCCACGGGCTGCGGCAAGACCTACCTGGCCCAGACGCTGGCCCGGATGCTCAACGTGCCCTTCGCCATCGCTGACGCCACCGCGCTGACCGAGGCCGGCTACGTCGGCGAGGACGTCGAGAACATCCTGCTCAAGCTGATCCAGGCCGCCGACTACGACGTCAAGAAGGCCGAGACCGGCATCATCTACATCGACGAGATCGACAAGGTGGCCCGCAAGGCGGAGAACCCCTCGATCACCCGTGACGTCTCCGGTGAGGGCGTCCAGCAGGCACTGCTGAAGATCATCGAGGGCACCACCGCCTCGGTGCCGCCCCAGGGCGGGCGCAAGCACCCGCACCAGGAGTTCATCCAGATCGACACCACCAACATCCTCTTCGTGGTGGGTGGCGCCTTCGCCGGTCTCGAGCACATCATCGAGCAGCGGGTCGGCAAGAAGACGCTGGGGTTCACCGCCGAGGTCAAGAGCGAGGCCGAGCGCAGCGAGGCCGACCTGCTGGCTCTCGTGCGCCCCGAGGACCTCACCAAGTTCGGGTTGATCCCCGAGTTCATCGGCCGCCTGCCCCTGATCGCGAGCGTCTCCAAGCTCGACCGACCGGCGCTGGTGCAGATCCTCACCGAGCCCCGCAACGCGCTGGTCAAGCAGTACCAGAAGCTCTTCGACCTCGACGGCGTGGAGCTGGTCTTCACCGACGACGCGATCGACGCGATCGCCGACAAGGCGATGGAGCGTGGCACGGGTGCGCGCGGGTTGCGTGCGATCATCGAGGAGGTCCTGCTCCAGGTGATGTACGACGTGCCCTCCCGCGGCGACGTGGAGAAGGTCGTCATCTCCGGCGCGGTCGTCTCCGGCGAGGCCGCTCCCGAGCTGGTGCTGCGCGAGTCGGAGACCAAGAAGCGCAAGTCGGCCTGACCCGACGCTCCGCGCACCACTGGGACAGGTAGTCCGAACGGACTACCTGTCTAGTCATCTCGGGCTGTCTAGCCCGGTCGATTGCCGACGCCGGGCGTGTTCGCGCCACACTGGTCACCACACACTCGGGACGTGGAGGAGTGCCAGGCATGGACGAGAAGCCGTTGCGGCTGCTCTCCGAGCTGCGCTCACCCCAGCACCGCCCGCCGATGCTGGCCTTCCTGCTCGTCGCTGCGGCCTGCACGGTCGTGATCGCGACCGGCATCCGCTTCGACAGCGTCAGCAGCTTCGTGAACCCGTTGCCACGCTGGCTGTACGGCGCCATCGCCGACCTCGCCACCGACGACGATCCCTCCCTTCGCGCCGTGCAGGCCGGCTCGGTGATCGAGCCCGAGGAGTCCCCGGAGCCGTCCCCGAGTGCATCGTCGACGCCCGGGCCCACTGCGGCACCGCCGACGTCCGCACCGGCGGCCACCGGACCGCGCAAGGACGCGTCCCAGGGCAAGGGCGGCCACACGAAGGCCCAGGGGAAGGGCAAGGCGAAGGGCAACGGGAAGAGCGAGGCGAAGGGGAAGGGCAAGGGCACGCCGCACGGCGCGGGCACCGGCTCGTCCTCGAGCAACGGCAAGGCCAAGGGCCACGGCAAGGCCAAGGGCCACGGTGCGTCGGCGAGCCCTGGGAAGAGCTTGAGCCACGGCAAGTCGAAGGGCCCCGGCAAGTCGAAGGGCCACGGCAAGTCGAAGGGCCCCGGCAAGTCGAAGGGCCACGGCAAGTCGAAGGGCCACGGCAAGTCGAAGGGCCACGGCAAGTCGAAGGGCCCCGGCAAGTCGAAGGGCCACTCCCGCCACTGAGTCGGACCACGGAGTGCTCGGTGCACCAGGTGCACCGAACACTCCGTGATCTCGGGGGGCGACCTCACGGGGCGGACCCGACAGGCCCGCCCAGCGACGTACGTCGTCAGTCGGGCTGGACGGCCAGCTCGGCGTCGACGGACAGCTCGCTGCCCTCACCGGGGGTGAAGACGAGGTCGCCGGTGATGCGGCCGCTGCGACGCAGGTCGCCGGCGGCCTTCTCCGCGGCCGCCACCACGGCCTCGGGGCCGCTGACCTCGACCCGGGCCAGCTCCGCGCGCATGCTCACCTTGGCCTGCGACTTCGCACCGCGGATGCCGATGAGGGCGGCGGCCACGGCGTCGAGCACCGAGGGGTCCGCGGCCGCGGCGGAGCCCAGGTCGAGCTCGGTGGGCCAGGCGGCGCGGTGGATGGAGCCCTCCTGCCACCACGACCAGACCTCCTCGGTGACGTAAGGCAGGAACGGCGCGAGCAGCCGCAGCTGGACCTCCAGCGCGATGGCGAGGGCGGCCTTGGCCGACGCGGTGGCCGCGCCGCCGTCCTCGTCGTAGGCGCGCTCCTTGACCAGCTCGAGGTAGTCGTCGCAGAACTCCCAGAAGAACTTCTCGGTGGTCTCCAGGGCGGTCGTGTAGTCGTAGGCCTCGAACGCCTCGGTGGCCCGGCGAACCACCAGCGCCAGCCGGCCCAGCAGGGCGCAGTCGACGGGCTCGGAGACCTCGAAGGCGTTGGTCTGCGTGGCGCCGACGTTGCCGAGGACGAACTTGGAGGCGTTGAGCACCTTCATCGCCAGCCGGCGGCCGACCTTCATCTGGGTCTCGTCGAAGGGGGAGTCCAGGCCGGGGCGGGCCATCGCGGCACGCCAGCGCACGGCGTCGGCGCCGAACTTGTCGAGGATCTCGGTCGGGACGACCACGTTGCCCTTGGACTTCGACATCTTCTTGCGGTCGGGGTCGAGGATCCAGCCCGAGAGCATGGCGTGGCTCCACGGGACCTGCCCGTGCTCGAAGTGGGCGCGCACGACGCGGCTGAACAGCCAGGTGCGGATGATGTCGTGGCCCTGGGTGCACAGGTCCATCGGGAAGACCCGCTCGAAGAGGTCCGGGTCGTCCTCCCAGCCGCCCGCGATCTGCGGGGTGAGCGAGGAGGTGGCCCAGGTGTCCATCACGTCGGGGTCCCCGATGAAGCCGCCCGGCTTGCCGCGCTGGGCCTCCTCGTAGCCCTGGGGGGCGTCGGTCGAGGGATCGACGGGCAGCTGCTCCTCGCGGGGGAGGAGCGGGTGGTCGTAGTCGGGCTCGCCCTCGGCGTCGAGGGGGTACCAGACGGGGAACGGGATGCCGAAGAAGCGCTGGCGCGAGATCAGCCAGTCGCCGTTGAGGCCGCTGACCCAGTTCTCGTAGCGGTGCTGCATGTGCGAGGGCAGCCAGGTGATCCGGTTGCCCTCCTCGACGAGCTCGTCGCGCAGGGCGGCGTCGCGGCCGCCGTTGCGGACGTACCACTGGCGGGTCGCGACGATCTCCAGCGGCTTGTCGCCCTTCTCGAAGAAGTTGGCCATCCGCTGGGTGGGCTTGGGCTCGCCGTCGAGGTCGCCGCTCTCGCGCAGCATCGTGACCATCTCCTCGCGGGCGGAGAAGACGGTCTTGCCGGCCAGGCGCTGGTAGGCCTCGTCGGCGGCGGCCAGCCACTCGGGTGTCTCGCGGGAGAGTCGGCCGTCGCGGCCGATGACCGTGCGGACCGGCAGCTGCAGCTCGCGCCACCACGTGACGTCGGTGAGGTCACCGAAGGTGCAGCACATGGCGATGCCGGCGCCCTTGTCCATCTCCGCGGCCGGGTGCGCCACGACCGGGACCTCGACGCCGAAGACCGGCGAGGTGACCGTGGTGCCGAAGAGCGGCTGGTAGCGCTCGTCGTCGGGGTGGGCGATCAGCGCCACGACCGACGGGATCAGCTCGGGACGGGTCGTCTCGATGTGGATCGGGGTGCCGTCAGGGCGGTGGTAGGCGACGCGGTGGTAGGCGCCGGCGTAGTCGCGCGCCTCGAGCTCGGCCTGGGCCACGGCGGTCTGGAAGGTGACGTCCCAGAGGGTCGGCGCCTCCTGGAGGTAGGCCTCGCCACGGGCGAAGTTGCGCAGGAACGCGCGCTGGCTGACGGTCTGGGCCTTCTTGCCGATGGTCGTGTAGTGCTGCTTCCAGTCCACCGAGAGACCCAGCGTGCGCCAGAGCTGCTCGAAGACCTGCTCGTCCTGCTCGACGAGCTCCTCGCACAGCGCGATGAAGTTCGGTCGGCTGATCGGGACCTGCTTCTTCGGGTCCGGCTTGGCCGGCGGGGTGAAGTCGGGGTCGTAGGGCAGCGAGGGGTCGCAGCGCACGCCGTAGTAGTTCTGGACCCGACGCTCGGTCGGCAGGCCGTTGTCGTCCCAGCCCATCGGGTAGAACACCGACTTGCCGCGCATCCGCTGGAAGCGGGCGACGAGGTCGGTGTGGGTGTAGGAGAAGACGTGGCCGACGTGCAGGCTGCCGCTCACGGTCGGCGGCGGGGTGTCGATGGAGTAGACGTTCTCGCGCGGCTGGGTGCGGTCGAAGGCGTAGGTGTCCTGCTCCTTCCACCGCTGCGACCAGGCGGCCTCGAGGCCCTCGAGCGCAGGCTTGTCCGGTACGACGACGGCACGCTCGGGCGTGCTCGTCGGTTCGGTGGCCTGCTGCGGGGTCTCGGTCATGCGGAGAATCCTATGAGCCGCCCCCGTGGCTGCCGAAACCAGTTCGCCCAGAGGTGGGTCCGGCCTGGCCGAGTGGGGTGCTGGTGACACGCTTTCCGTGACCTGCGCACTCCAGAGGAAATGGGGATGTCGATGTCCTCGCGTCGCCGTACCGTCCGCCCATGACCCACCGCGTCGAGCAGACCACGGACCCGGCCGCCTTCCTGGCGCTCGCCGGCGAGCACCTGGCCGCGGACCCGGTGCTGAGCACCGTGGTGTCGACCACCCTCGGGCGCGCCGTCGATGACCCGCAAAGGCCGGAGCACCCGCGCTGGTGGGCGGCGGTGCTGGACGGCGATCATGTGGTGGGCGTGGGGATGCGCACGGCGCCGTTCCGGCCCTACCCGCTCTACCTGCTGCCGATGTCCGAGGACGCGGCCCGCGCACTGGGAGGTCACCTCGTGGCCACGGGTGAGGACGTCGCCCACGCCAACGGCGCCCGCGCGTCCGTCGAGGTGGTGCTCGGCGTCCTGGCCGAGGCCCGGGGCGGTGGTGCCCGGGTGCTCGAGCACGACCGGCTGTGGGAGGCGACCCGGGTCGTCGCGCCCACCGGCGTACGCGGCTCGTCGCGGCGCGCGACCGAGGCCGACCTGGACCTGGTCACCGCGTGGTGCCAGGCGTTCATGCCCGAGGCCGACCGGCAGGCCGGGCGCCCGCCGCGCGAGGGGGAGGGCGAGCACCTGGACCGGGAGTGGGCCGCGGACCGCGTGGGTCACGGGCTGGTGTGGCTGTGGGAGGTCGACGGCGAGGTCGTGCACCTGACCGCGCACAGTGCCACGTCCTTCGGGGTGTCGCGCATCGGGCCGGTCTACACGCCGGCCGAGCACCGCGGGCACGGGTACGCCGCTGCGCTGGTCGCCGAGGTGACCGATCGGATCCTGGCGGCCGGTGACCGGGCGTGCCTGTTCACCGACGTCGACAACCCGGTCAGCAACGGGGTGTACGCGCGGATCGGCTACGAGCCGCAGACCGAGATGGTGCGGATGGAGCTCGTGGAGGCGGGTGCGCTCACCACACCAGGACCGGCTTGACGACCTTCCCGGCCAGCACGTCGGCCACCGCGGTGTTGATCTCGCTGAAGGGGTAGGTCGTCACGAGCGGGTCGAGGTCGAGCGTGCCCTCGGCCCGCATCTGGATCATCCGCGGCACCATCTCGCGGGGGTCGGAGTCGCCCTCCAGGCTGCTCATCAGCCGCTTGCCGCCCTGGAGCAGGTCCGTGGCGTCGACGGGGTACTCGTCGGCGCCCAGTCCCAGCGCGACCAGCGTGCCGCGGCTGCGCAGCCCCTGCAGGCCCTGCTTGACCACGGCGGGGACCGCGGTGGTGTCGATCGCGTAGGACGAGCCGCCCCCGGTCAGCTCGCGCACCGCCGCGACGACGTCCTCGGTGGCGGAGGCGTCGAGGGTGGTGGCGCCGAGGCGCTCGGCCTCGGCGAGGCGGGAGGCCTGGAGGTCCACCGCGACCACGGTGCCCGTCCCGGCTGCCACGGCGGCGGCCACCGCGGCCAGGCCGACCGCGCCCGCGCCGTACACGACCAGGGAGTCGTCGGCGCCGGGCTGGAGCACGTTGAGGACCGTGCCGACGCCGGTCTGGTAGCCGCAGCCGAAGGGGGCCAGGCGGGTCAGGTCGAGCTCGGGGTCGACCACGACGCAGCACTCGGCGCCCACGAGCGCGTGCTGGGAGAAGCTGGACTGGCCGAAGAAGGAGCCGAAGACGGTCGCCCCGTCGCGGCTCATCGTGGTGGAGCCGTCCAGCCGCATGCCGAAGTAGTTGAGCAGCAGCGTCTGCTCGCAGTAGGCCGGGATGCCCTCCTGGCAGGGGGAGCACGCCTGGCAGGAGTTGAAGGAGAGCACCACGTGGTCGCCGACCGCGACGTTCTCGACGCCGGGGCCGACCTGCTCCACGACGCCGGTGCCCTCGTGACCGAAGACGTTGGGGAACATCTCGGCGGGCAGGAACGAGCGCATCGTGATGTCGGTGTGGCACAGGCCGGCGGCCACGATCCGCACGAGCACCTCGCCCTCGCGGGGGTCGTCGAGCTCCACGTCGACCAGCTGGAAGTCCTTGCCCGGCGCCTCGACCAGCGCCACCGTCGTCTGCATGCCAGCAATCTAGGGCCCGCCGGCACGATGTAGAACACGTTTCAGGAATCGGGGGTGTGGTGGGCCCGAACCTAGACTGGGTCCGCCATGAGTGAGCCTCCCGTGACCAGCCCGTCGTCCCCCCGTCTCGCCAAGTCGATGGCCGAGGTGGAGGACGCCCTTCTCTCGCGCTGGCCCGAGACCCGCCTCGAGCCGTCGCTGGACCGCATCCGCGCGTTCACCGAGCTGCTCGGGGAGCCCCAGCGCGCCTACCGCGCGGTCCACCTCACCGGCACCAACGGCAAGACCTCCACCTCCCGCATGGTGGATGCGCTGCTGCGCGCGCTCGAGCTGCGCACGGGTCGCTTCACCAGCCCGCACGTGGAGCGGATGAACGAGCGGATCAGCGTCGACGGCGAGCCGCTGGACGACGAGGCGTTCGTGCGCGCCTTCAACGACATCGCGCCCTACACCCACATGGTCGACGACGACCAGCCGCACCCGCTGTCGTTCTTCGAGACCGTCGTGGGCATGGCGTACGCCGCGTTCGCCGACGCGCCGGTCGACGTCGCGGTGGTCGAGGTCGGCATGGGCGGCTCGTGGGACGCCACCAACGTCATCGACGCCGACGTCGCCGTGGTGCTGCCCATCGCGGTGGACCACGCCAAGTACCTCGGGGGTACGCCGGAGGCGATCGCCTCGGAGAAGTCCGGGATCATCAAGGCCGGCTCGGTCGTGGTGTCCGCGGCCCAGGACCCCGGCGTCGACGCCGTGTTGGTGGCGCGCGTCGCCGAGGTCGGCGCCACCCTTCTCCGCGAGGGCGTCGACTTCGGTGTCTCCGCCCGCAACCCCGCCGTGGGCGGGCAGATCGTGACCCTCGAGGGGCTGCGCGGCCGCTACGAGGACGTGTTCCTGCCGCTCTACGGGGCCCATCAGGCCCAGAACGCCGCGATCGCGCTCGCGACGGTGGAGTCGCTCGTGGGTGGCAGCGAGCCGCTGGACGGCGAGCTGGTGGCCGCCGCCTTCGCCGACGTCACCTCGCCGGCCCGCCTCGAGATCGTGCGCCGCAGCCCCACGGTGATCCTCGACGCCGCCCACAACCCCCACGGAGCCGCGGCCGCCGCTGCCGCGCTGGAGGACTCCTTCACCTTCGACCCGCTCGTGGGGGTGCTCGGCGTGATGGCCGACAAGGACGCCGAGGGCCTGCTCGTGGCCCTCGAGCCGGTCCTGGCGCACGTGGTGGTCACGCAGTGCTCGACCGACCGCGCGATGCGCGCCGAGACGCTGGCGGAGACCGCCATCGACGTGTTCGGCGAGGAGCGGGTCACCGTGGTGCCGCGCCTGGCCGACGCCATCGAGGCAGCCGCGACGCTGGCGGAGGCCGGCGAGTCGGTCTCGGCCAGCATCGGTGCCGGGGCAGTCCTGGTCACCGGCTCGGTGGTCACGGCCGGCGAGGCGCGCACCCTGCTCACCCGCAACCGCCGTCAGCCGGGGACGGGGGCGCGCCCGTGAACCGCTCGCCCCGTCGCGGCATGTGCGCCGCGATCCTCTCCCTGGAGGCGATCACGCTCGGGCTGTCCACGCCCGTGCTGCTCACCCTCACCGACGTGTCGGTCCCGGTCGGTCTCGCCGTCGGGCTGGGCCCCGCGCTCGTCGCGCTGCTGCTGGCCGGCGCGCTGCGCAGCGAGGGCGCCTACCGGGCGGGCTGGGTCCTGCAGGGCGTCGCGATCGGCCTGGGTGTCCTGGTGACGATGATGTTCTTCCTGGGCGCGGTCTTCGGCCTGCTCTGGGCCACCGCGGACCTGCTCGGTCGCAAGATCGATCGCGAGCGCGCCGCCGCCTACGCCGCCCTCGAGGACTCCTCGGCCCCCGACCCCGCCACCGACTGAGCCCACGCCGAGCCGGCGTATCAATACGCCGGCTCGGCACGCACCGGGACGGGTCGCCCGCGGACGGCCGAGACGAGCAGGTCGAGGGCACGGTCGAGCTCGTCGTCGGTGCAGCCGCCGAACCCGACGACCAGGCCGGTGAGGTCCGAGGTGCGGGTGTAGTCCGAGAGCAGCGGCACGTCGAAGCCGCCGGCGCGGGCCCGCTCGTGGGCCGTGACGGCGAGGTCGGGCGGGAGCAGCACGGTGGCGTACATCCCGGCCGGGGTCCCCTCCAGCCACGGCCCCAGGGCGTCGGCCACGCGGGCGGCACGACGGGCGTAGGTGCGCCGCGCCGAGCGGACCAGCCGGTCGACGTACCCGTCGCGCAGCAGCGCCCAGAAGGCCCGCTGGACCGGCCAGGACGCGGTGTCGTGCGTGAGCGACCGGTGCCGGTCGACGGCCTCGCGCACGCCCGGCGGCACGACCATCCAGCCCAGGCGCAGGCTCGGCGCCACCGCCTTCGACGCGGTGCCGAGGTAGGCCACGACGTCGCGGTCCAGGCTCGCGAGCGCGGGGATCGGCGCGACGTCGTAGCGGAACTCCGAGTCGTAGTCGTCCTCCACGACCACCGCCCCCGCGCGCCGCGCGGCGTCGAGCAGCGAGAGTCGGTCGGGGCCGGACATCGGTGGGCCGAGGGGGTGCTGGTGCGCCGGGGTGGAGTACGCCGCCGCCGACCCCGTCAGGTGGTGCACCGGCGAGCCCGCGGGGTGGTCGACGACGTCGCGCCCGCTCGCGCGGATCGTCTCGACAGCGGCGCGGTAGCCGGGGTCGTCGACCAGGACCGGACCCGGGGGCAGCCCCGCCAGCAGGTGCCGCAGCCCGTCGGTGGTCCCGGCGGTGACCCGCACGTCGTCGGCGTCGACGGCCAGGCCCCGGGTGCGGGTGAGCCGCTCGGCCAGCGCCTCGCGCAGCACGGGCATGCCGCGCGGGTCGTCGTAGCCGCGGGGGCCGGGGGCGTGGCCGACCTCGCGCCACGCTCGGCGCCAGGCGTCGGAGTGGCGCGGGTCGATCCAGGGGGTGCCCGCGTCGAGCCGGACGAGCGACCTGCCCGGTGTCGGGCCGGGCGAGGGGACCGTGGTGCGCACGGGGCCCGGAGCGCGGTCGGCGGCGACGTACGTCCCGGAGCCGTGGCGGCCCTCGAGCCAGCCCTCGGCGACGAGCTGGGCGTAGGCCTGCTCGACGACCGAGCGCGCCACGCCGGCGTCGCGGGCCAGGGCGCGGGAGGAGGGCAGCCGGTCGCCGCGGTGCAGCCGCCCGCTGGTGACCAGGTCGCGGATCGCCCCGCTGACCTGGGTCCCGAGGGGCACCTCGGAGCCACGATCCAGGGCGAGGGGGAGGACATCCACGACTGGCCTGCCGATCTGATCAGGAAGTGGCCCTGGTCGACAGGCCACTGGGGTCGTCAGGATCGTCTCATGACCACCGCTGCGCCGCTCTCTCCCACGCCCCGCACCACGCTGACCCGCAGCCGCGAGCGCGCGGCGACCGATCGGGCCGAGCTGGCCGACGTCCTGCGCGAGACGCTGGTCGCGCACCTGGGCGTCACGGTCGGTGGGGGCGACGAGGCGCACCCGGTGGTCCTGCCCGTTGCGATCGCCGTCGATCTCCACGGTCCCGACGAGGGCGGCTCGCTCTACCTCCACGGCTCGGTGGCGGCCGGCTGGCTGGCCTCGGTCCGTGACCGGACCGTCTGCGTGACCGCCACCCACCTCGACGGCCTGGTCGCGGCCCGCTCGGGGTTCCACCACTCGATGAACTACCGCTCGGCCGTCGTCATCGGCCGCTGCCGCGTCGTCGAGGACCCCGCCGAGCGGGCGCGCGCACTCGACGCCGTGGTCGACCACATGGTTCCGGGACGCTCGGCCACGCTGCGGCCGCCGACGCGCAAGGAGCTGGCGGCCACCGCGGTGCTCGCGGTGCCGCTGGCCGAGGCCTCGGTCAAGCGCCGGGCGGGTGGCCCGGTCGACGAGCCGGAGGACGTCGACGCCGGGGGATGGGCCGGCGTGATCCCGATGCAGACGGTCGCCGGCGCGCCGGAGGCCGACGCGTGGTCGCCGGACGAGGTGCCCGCCGACGTGGCCGACCGCGCGCGGGCGCTCGGCGCTCGGTAGCGTGGCGCCCATGACGACGTCCACTGAGCGCTCCCTGGTCCTGGTCAAGCCCGACGGCGTACGCCGCGGCCTGACCGGCGAGATCGTCCGCCGGATCGAGGCCAAGGGCTACACGCTGGTCCGCCTCGAGCTGCGCACCGCCACCCGTGAGCTCCTCGCGGCCCACTACGCCGAGCACGAGGGCAAGCCGTTCTACGAGCCGCTCGTGGAGTTCATGCTCTCGGGCCCCGTCGCCGCGATCGTGATCGAGGGCGAGCGCTGCATCGAGGGCTTCCGCTCGCTGGCCGGCACCACCGACCCGACCGTCGCCGCCCCCGGCACCATCCGCGGCGACCTGGGCCGTGACTGGGGCCTGGCGGTCCAGCAGAACCTCGTGCACGGCTCGGACTCGCCCGAGTCCGCCGTCCGCGAGATCGGCATCTGGTTCCCGGAGGGCAGCTGACCCGGCGGAGCCGGGTCACCGTGGCCCGAGGGGGTTGAGGAGGGCGCGGACAGCCGCCCGTCTCGAAACCCCGAGGCCTGATCCGCCCCGCATCGCAGTGACCTGACGCCGAACCGGCGTATCAATACGCCGGCTCGGCGCGAATTTCCGGTCACACGCGTCACTCCAGCCACCGGCGTGGCGCGCGGTTTCGGCGTACGCCGCTCCTTACCCTCGACCTCAGGGTCGGACGGGAGCGTGCGCGCGTGACGACCTGCCTTCCCCGGCACAGGTTCGCGCACGAGGCGGCGGCGAGCACCGATGGCGAACAGCTTCTTCGGCCGGGACATGGCCGTGGACCTCGGCACCGCCAACACCCTCGTCTACGCCCGGGGCCGTGGCGTGCTGCTCGACGAGCCGAGCGTGGTGGCGCTGCACTCCGGCACCGGCGAGGTTCTCGCCGTGGGCCACGAGGCCAAGCGGATGCTGGGGCGCACCCCCGACTCGATCACCGCGATCCGTCCCCTGAAGGACGGGGTCATCGCCGACTTCGAGGCCACCGAGCAGATGCTGCGCTGGTTCATCCAGCAGGTGCACCGCCGGCGTGCCTTCGCCAAGCCGCGGATGGTCATCTGCGTCCCCAGCGGGATCACCGCGGTCGAGCAGCGCGCGGTGAAGGAGGCCGGCTACCAGGCCGGCGCCCGCCGGGTCTACATCGTCGAGGAGCCGATGGCCGCCGCGATCGGCGCCGGGCTCCCCGTGCACCAGGCCACCGGCAACATGGTGGTCGACGTCGGCGGCGGCACCACCGAGGTCGCCGTCATCAGCCTCGGCGGGATCGTCACGAGCCTCTCGATCCGCACCGCCGGCGACGACCTCGACAACGCGATCGTGGCGTGGATGAAGAAGGAGTACTCCCTGCTCCTGGGCGAGCGGACCGCCGAGGAGGTCAAGATGACCCTCGGCTCGGCCTTCCCGCTGCCCGACGAGCCGGAGGCCGAGATCCGCGGCCGCGACCTGGTCTCCGGGCTGCCGCGCACCGTGCTGGTCTCCAGCGCCGAGGTGCGCCAGGCGCTGGAGGAGCCGCTGCACGCGATCGTCGACGCGGTGCGCACGACCCTCGACCAGACCCCGCCCGAGCTGGCCGGCGACATCATGGACCGCGGCATCGTGCTCACCGGCGGCGGCGCCCTGCTGCGCGGCCTCGACGAGCGGCTGCGCCACGAGACCGGCATGCCCGTCCACGTCGCCGAGGACCCGCTGACCTCGGTGGCGATGGGCGCCGGGAAGTGCGTGGAGGAGTTCGAGGCGCTCCAGCAGGTGCTGGTCAACGAGCGGCGGCGCTACTGATGGCCCTGCTCGAGCGCACCGGCCGCGACGGCCGGGCCGCCGCGTCGCCGCGCCGCCTCGGCTCGCTCACCGCGCGTCGCGAGCGTCGGGAGCGCCGCTGGCACCTCGGCCCCGACCTCGAGCGCCAGCAGCGGCCCAGCCGTTCGCTCCTGGTCGCCCTCGGCCTGGCCAGCGCCACCTTGATGACCCTCGACCTCACCGCCAACGGTGCGGCGCTCGACCCGGTGCGCGGTGTCGTCGCCGACGTCGTCGGCCCCGCCCAGGCGGGTGCCAGCGCGATCGTGCGGCCAGTCGTCGGCGTCCCCGACCTGCTGCGCACCCACTCCTCGCTGCGCGCGGAGGTCGCGGCGCTGGAGGAGGAGAACACCGCGCTGCGCGCCGAGCTGGGCAGCGCCGCCTTCCAGCGCAACCGGCTGGCCGCCTACGACTCGCTCACCGCCGCCGCCGAGGACCTCGGCTACAGCCTGGTCCCCAGCCGCGTGGTCGGCTGGGGCCCCGCGCAGTCCTTCTCCAGCACCGTCACCATCGACGCCGGCACCGACGCCGGCGTGCGGCCCGACATGACCGTCGTCAGCGGCGCCGGTCTCGTGGGCCGGGTCGTCTCGGCCGGGCGCACCACCGCGACGGTCCTGCTCATCACCGACCCGTCCTCCACCGTCGGCGCCCGCGTCGGCGACACCATGGACATGGGCTTCCTGCGCGGTCGCGGCGTCGTCGGCGACGAGGGCCGTCTCGACCTCGAGCTGGTCGACCGCACGGCCGTCCCGGCCCGCCAGGACTCGGTGGTGACCTGGGGCAGCGACGGGGGAGCGCCGTACGTCGCCGGTGTGCCGATCGGGCGCGTCACCCACGTCTACTCCTCGCTGCGCGAGACCGCCCAGCGCGTGGTCGTCGACCCGTACGTCGACTTCGGCTCCCTCGACGTCGTCGGCGTCGTCGTGCCGACCGGCACCGTCTCCGACCGGGCCCTGGTCGGGCCCGACGGCGAGCTGCGGGAGGCCGGTCGATGACCACCGCCCGCTCCCTGGCCGCCGCGGCGGCCGTGCTGCTGGCCCTGCTGCTGCAGGTCTCGCTCTTCCCCCACGTCGCCTGGCAGGGCGTGGTGCCCAACCTCGCGCTGCTGGTCGTCGTCGCCGGTGCCCTGACCCGTGGCCCGCAGTTCGCGATGGTCGTCGGCTTCGCCGCGGGTGCGTTGATCGACCTGGCCCCGCCGGCCGACCACGTCGCCGGGCGCTGGGCGCTGGCCCTCACCGTCGTGGGGTACGTCGCCGGGCGGGTGCGCAGCGAGTCCAGCCCGACCGCGACGACCGTCGTGGGCACCGTCGCCGCGAGCTCCTTCGTCGGCACCTCCCTCTTCGCCATCACCGGGCTGCTCGTGGGCGACCTGTCCGTCGGGGTCGGCGAGCTGCTGCTGGTGATCGGTGTCGCCGTGCTGTGGGACGTCGTGCTCACCCCCTTCGTGTTGCCGCCGCTCATGGGGCTCTTCCGCCGTCTCGAGCCGGCCCGGGTCACGTGAGCGCCCGATGAGCCGCCCCTCCGACGTGGCAGCCGGGGCCCACCGCACCCGGCTGCGGATCGTGGTCCTGCAGGCGCTGGTGCTCAGCCTGTTCGCGACCCTGCTGGGCCGGCTCTACTTCCTCCAGGTCGTCTCCGGTGAGGAGTACACCGTCCAGGCGGCCTCGCAGTCGGTGCGCGACATCGTCGAGCAGCCCCAGCGCGGCCTGATCGTCGACGACATGGGACGCCCGCTGGTGACCAACCGGCTGGCCTGGGTCGTCTCGGTCGACCGCACCCTGCTCGGCAAGCTGCCCGGCCGCGATCGTCGCGAGCTGCTCAGCCGCGTCAGCACCGCCACCGGCGTGGGCGTCAAGCAGCTCGAGCGCCGCCTGGTCACCTGCGGCGACGAGGGCGCGGTGACCGGCGTGTGCTGGAACGGCTCGCCCTACCAGCCCGTCCCGGTCGCCAGCGACGTGGAGCGCGAGGTCGCCCTGCGCATCCTCGAGCAGCCCGAGGACTACCCGGGCGTGCTGGCCGAGCAGCAGAGCGTCCGGGCCTACCCGCGCCCCTACGACGTCAACCTCGCCCACGTCCTGGGCTACCTCAGCCCGGTGACCGCCGAGGAGCTCGAGCAGGCCGAGGCCGACGGCGAGGACTCCGTCAACGGCGCCTCGGTCGTGGGCCGCGCCGGCGTCGAGAAGCAGTACGACGCATGGCTGCGCGGCCTGCCGGGCACCCAGTCGGTCGCGGTCGACTCGATGGGCCGCGTGCTGGGCGACGACTCGGCCGTGGAGGCCCGCCCGGGCGACACGCTGGTCACCTCCATCGACGCCAAGGTGCAGTCGGTGGTGGAGCAGCAGCTGCTGCAGACGATCCGCACCGCCCGGCAGACCCGGGACACGGTGACCGGGCGCAACTACGCCGCCGACTCCGGCGCGGTCGTGGTGCTCGAGGCCGACACCGGACGGGTCGTGGCGATGGCCAGCCACCCGACGTACGACCCGGAGGTGTGGGTGGGCGGCATCTCCGACGACGAGCTGGCCCGGCTCTACTCCGAGGCCGCCGGCACCCCGCTGCTCGGACGCGCCACCCAGGGCCAGTTCGCGCCGGGCTCGACGTGGAAGCCGTTCATGACCGCCGGCGCGCTCACCCACGGCTACTCCACCGACACCCGCCTGAACTGCTCCAGCGCGTTCCGCGTCGGCAACCGCGACTTCAAGAACTACGAGTCCGGGGCCTACGGCTACATCGGCTTCGACAAGGCGCTCGAGGTCTCCTGCAACACCTTCTTCTACCGGGTCGGCTTCCACTACTGGCAGAAGTTCGGCTCCGACGAGGCAGACGTGAAGGCCTTCGACCCGCTGGTGGAGGAGGCCAAGGACTTCGGCTTCGGCTCCCGCACCGGCATCGACCTGCCCGGGGAGGCCGCCGGCCGCATCGCCGACCGGCGCTGGAAGCGGGAGTACTACAAGTCGATGAAGGACTTCTACTGCGGCATCTCCGAGAAGCCGCAGGACTCCAAGACCTCCGACTTCGTCTACAAGTTCGCCTACGAGTTCTGCGTCGAGGGCTACGCCTACCGCGCCGGTGACGCAGCCAACTTCGCGATCGGGCAGGGTGACACGGTCGTCACGCCGCTGCAGCTGGCCCGGGCCTACGGCGCGCTGGCCAACGGCGGCACCCTCTACGCCCCGCGCGTGGGCAAGGCGATCGTCGGCCCCGACGGCTCGGTCATCGAGCGCATCGAGCCCAAGAAGGTCGGCACCGTCGACCTGCCCGCCTCGACGATCGGCTACATCGACACCGCGCTCAAGGGCGTCACCCGGCAGGGCACCATGGCCTGGCGGATGGGCGGCTTCCCGCTCGAGGAGGTGCAGATCCGCTCCAAGACGGGCTCGGCCGAGGTCTACGGCAAGCAGTCGACCTCCTGGGTCGCGTCCTACTCCGACGACTACGTCGTGGTGATGATGGTCAGCCAGGGCGGCACCGGGTCGGGCACCTCCGGTCCGGCCGTCCGGGCCATCTGGGAGGCGTTGTACGGCGTGGAGGGCGACGCCGTCCGCCCCGACCGTGCCGCCATCCCCGGGACCGTGCCGCCGGGCCGGCTGCCGAAGTTCCTGGCCGACGGCTCGATCCTCCCGCCGGCGCGGGAGAAGCGTTCGGCCGCGAAGAGGAGGGCGTCGCGATGACCACCATGGCCACGCGGACCGTCCAGGCGTCCCGCTCCGGCCGGCCCGCCGGCGTACGCCCCACCTCCTCGCTGGGCACCCGGCCGCTGCTGCGGTGGGGCGGCGTGGACTGGTGGCTGATGGCCGCGGTCTCCGGGTTGCTGGTCCTCGGCACGCTGCTGGTCTGGTCGGCGACGACCACCCGCGACGACCTGACCGGCGGCGACCCGCGGGCCTACCTCTACAAGCAGGTCACCAACATCGCGATCGGCCTGGTGCTGATGAGCGTGGTGCTGGTCGCCGACCACCGGTGGGTGCGGGTGGCCGCGCCGCTGGCCTACCTCGCCTCGGTCGGCGGGCTGGTGCTCGTGCTGGTCGCCGGCTCGACGATCAACGGCTCGCGGTCGTGGATCGTGGTGGGCGGGATGTCGATCCAGCCCGCGGAGCTGGCCAAGCTGGCCGTCGTGATCGGGATGGCGCTGGTGCTCGCGCACCGCGCCGCGGGTCGCTGGCGGCCCAGGGTCGGGCTCGTCGAGGTCGTGCTCATGCTCGGGATCGCGGCTGTCCCGGCCGTCCTCATCCTGCTGCAGCCCGACCTGGGCACGATGCTGGTGCTCACCGCCACCGTGACCGGGGTGCTCGTCGTCTCCGGGGCGCCGCGGCGCTGGCTGGCGCTGCTCGCCGGCGGCGGGGTGACTGCCGCGCTGGCCGCCGTGGCCGGGGGAGTGCTCAAGCCCTACCAGGTCGACCGGTTCCTGGCCTTCACCAACCCCGACCTCGACCCCCGAGGCGCCGGTTACAACGTCGAGCAGGCACGCATCGCGGTGGGCAACGGCGGCGTGTGGGGCCAGGGCCTCTTCGGGGGCTCCCAGACCCGTTCGGGCTTCGTCCCCGAGCAGCACACCGACTTCGTCTTCACCGTCGCGGGCGAGGAGCTCGGCCTGGTCGGGGCGGGGCTGCTCATCGCGCTGCTGGGCCTGGTGGTGTGGCGGGCGCTGGTGATCGCCACGCGCACCGACGACGTCTTCGGCCGGGTGGCCGCCGCGGGGATCGCCTGCTGGTTCGGTTTCCAGGGCTTCCAGAACGTCGGGATGTGCCTGGGGATCATGCCGGTCACCGGCGTACCCCTGCCGTTCGTGTCGTACGGCGGCTCCTCGATGTTCGCCGGGCTGCTGGCGATCGGGCTGCTGCAGAACATCCACCTGCGCGCCTCCGCTCCGCGCGCCTGAGGCGCGACCACGGGCGACCCCCTCGGGCGCGACCCGTGCGGCCTCAGGGCACGAGGGAGAAGAACAGGAACGTCGCCATCAGGGCCAGGTGCACCACGCCCTGGATCGGCTTGGCACGCCCGGGCACCACGGTGAGCGTGGCCACGACGACGGTGATGAACAGCAGCACGATCTGCATCGGCTCCAGCCCCAGCACCAGGTCGCCCTCGAGCCAGATGGAGGCCACCGCGATCGTCGGGATGGTCAGCCCGATCGAGGCCATGGAGGACCCGAAGGCGAGGTTGAGGCTGATCTGCACCCGGTCGCGGGCGGCGTTGAGGGCGGCGGCGATCGACTCGGGGGCGAGCACGAGCAGCGCGATGACCACACCGACCACCGCGTAGGGCAGCCCCAGCGAGCTGACGGTCGACTCGATCGTGGGGGAGAGCACCTTGGCCAGCCCCACGACCGAGACCAGCGAGACCAGCAGCAGCCCCACCGAGAGCAGCGTCTCGCCGTCGCCCGGCGGGTCGGCGTGCCCGTCGCCGTCGGCGTCCTCGACGTCGAACACGCCGGTGACCCGGCCCTGGGAGTCCGAGCGCACGGGCAGGAAGAAGTCGCGGTGCTGGACGGTCTGGGTGAACACGAACGCGCCGTAGAGCACGAGCGAGGCGACGGCCGCGAAGGCCAGCTGCGAGCCGGTGTACTCCAGGCCCGCCTCGGAGACGGTGAACCCCGGGAGCACCAGGCACACCGAGGCCAGCGCCACGACGGTCGACAGCGCCGCACCGCTGCCGGAGGCGTTGAACGCCACCACGCCGTGGCGCAGCGCACCGAGCAGCAGCGAGATGCCGACGATGCCGTTGAGCGAGATCATCAGGGCGGCGAAGACGGTGTCGCGGGCGTAGGTGGCGGCCCCGTCGCCGCCGCCGAGGGTCAGCATCACGATCAGCCCGACCTCGATGACGGTGACCGACACCGCCAGCACCAGCGACCCGAACGGCTCGCCGACCCGGTGCGCGACGACCTCGGCGTGGTGCACCGCGGCCAGCACCGCCCCGACCAGGACGACCGCGACCAGGGCCAGCAGGAGCGGCTGCTCGGTCTTGGGCCAGGTCACCGCGAGCAGCGCGACCCCGAGCACCGGCAGCGCCACGGTCCACTGGAAGGGGCCGCGTCTCGCCGGGGAGCTCATGCCCTCACCCTAGGGAGCGGTCCAACCCGCCGGTGCGGCCTGGCACGGTGGTGGCATGAGTGAGCAGCCGACCGTCGTCGTCACCGGAGCCAACGGCCTCGTCGGGTCCCACGTGTGCGCGGCCCTCGCGCAGCGCGGGGCCGCGGTCCGTGCCGTCGTACGCCGCAGCGGCACCGCCCCCGAGGTCGAGGGCGTCACCGAGGTCGTCGGAGAGTTCACCGACCCCGCCCAGGCCCCCGGGCTGGTCGAGGGGGCCGACGTCCTGGTGACCACGGTGCACCCGATGGGCACCGACCGGGCCACCCAGGAGCGGGTCGGTGTGGAGGGCACGACGACGATCGCCACGGCGGCCCGGGAGGCCGGGGTGGGGTTGCTGGTGCACGTCTCGACCGCCTCGGTCTACGACCGGCGCGCGGGGGTGGGCGACGTCGACGAGTCCTCCGACCCCGTGCCCGACGACGCCGGGGACTACCCCGTGACCAAGCGCGACACCGACGCCCGGCTCGAGGTGCTCGACGGTCCCACCCGGGTGCTGGTGCGCCCGCCGGTGATCCTGGGCCCGGGGGAGAGCTCGCTGTGGAACACCCTGCGCCCCCGCGAGATGGCCGAGGACCCCGCGCAGGCGCACGCCGTCCCGGACCTGACCTTCGCCTGGGTGCACGTGGCCGACCTGGCCCGGCTCGTCGCGGACCTGGCGACCGGCACGATCGTGGTGGGGGAGGACGCCGGGGCCGGCCCGGTCGCGGGTCGATGCACCGCGGTGAACGCCGCGGCGGGCGCGAGCACCTTCCGGCACTACCTCGAGACCGTCACCTCCGCGCTCGGCGTGGAGCCCACCTGGGACGACGGCCCGGCGTGGCAGGGCAGCGTCGTCTCGGAGCGGGCACGGGCCTGGGGCTGGAGGCCGGAGGTGACCCTGGAGGCGGCGATGGCCGAGCTCGTCGAGGGCCTGCCGCGGGACGTGCGTCCCACGTCACCGTCCTGAGCGGTTCCCGCGGCGCCGCACGACGGCGTACGATGGTTGTCGATGGCAACGAACACGTCCCCCGCGTCCTCGTCGACCCCCGAGTCGGGTGAGTACACCCACGCCCAGGTCCTCACGATCCTCTCCGGGCTGATGCTCGGCATGTTCCTGGCGTCCCTGGACCAGACGATCGTCAGCACGTCGATCCGCACGATCGCCGACGACCTCAACGGCCTGTCGGTCCAGGCCTGGGTGACCACGGCCTACCTGATCACCGCGACGATCACGACCCCGATCTACGGCAAGCTCGGGGACAACTACGGGCGCAAGAAGCTCTTCATGTTCGCCATCTCGCTGTTCGTGGCGGCCTCGGCGCTGTGCTCGTTCGCCGACTCGATGTACATGCTCGCGGCGTTCCGGGCCATCCAGGGCCTCGGCGCGGGCGGCCTGATGACGCTGGTGCTCGCCATCATCGGCGACATCGTCAGCCCTCGCGAGCGCGCGAAGTACACCGGCTACTTCATGGCCACCTTCGCCACCTCCTCGGTGCTCGGCCCGGTCCTCGGGGGCCTGCTCGCCGGGCGCGAGGAGATCCTCGGCGTCACCGGGTGGCGCTGGGTCTTCCTGGTCAACGTCCCCGTCGGCCTGATCGCCCTGGTGGTCGTCGCGCGCACCCTCAACGTCAGCGTCGAGCGTCGCGACGTCCGGGTGGACTGGTGGGGCGCCTCCGCCCTGGTCCTGGGCCTGGTGCCGCTGCTGACCGTCGCCGAGCAGGGCCGCGAGTGGGGCTGGGCCTCCGGTCTGGCGCTGGCCTGCTACGGCCTCGGGGTGCTGGGCCTGGTGCTCTTCGTGGTCGCCGAGCACGCGATGGGGGAGGCCGCGCTGATCCCGCTGCGGATGTTCCGCATCCGGGTGGCCTCGGTGACGATCGCGGCCAGCGTGATCATCGGGATGGCGATGTTCGGCGGCATCATGATCCTGCCGCTCTACATGCAGATCGTGCACGGGGCCAGCCCGACCAAGGCCGGCATCCTGATGCTGCCGATGGTCGCCGGCATGATGGCGGCCTCCATCAGCTCCGGCCGGGTGATCTCCCGCACCGGCCACGTCCGGCTCTTCCCGATCGTCGGCTCCGCGGTGATCGTCCTGGGGCTGTTCCTCCTCTCCTTCACCACCGCCGACACCCCGCTGCCGCTGGTCAGCTGCTCGATGTTCGTGCTCGGCCTCGGGCTGGGCTCGTGCATGCAGCCGCTGCTGCTCACCGTGCAGAGCGCGGTGCCGCCCACCGAGATCGGTGTCGCCACCGCGTCGGCCACCTTCTTCCGCCAGCTCGGCGGCACCCTCGGTGTCGCGATCTTCCTCTCGATCCTCTTCTCGACCGTCGGGCCCAACATCTCCACGGCGCTGGACGAGGCGGCCACCACCCCGGAGTTCCAACAGGGCGTCGCGCAGGTCGGGGGCCTGGACGAGAGCGTGGTCGAGGGCATCCAGGACGACTCCTCGGTGCTCGAGACGCTGCCCGACGCCGTGGCCCACCCCTTCCGGGTCGGGTTCGCGGAGTCCATGGACCTGGTGTTCCTCAGTGCCGCGGGTGTGGGCGTGCTCGCCTTCCTCATCCTGCTCCTGCTGCCGCCGGTGGAGCTGCGGGCCACCTCGGCCTCCGCGGCCCGGGCCTCCGACACCGCGGCGGCGGCCGCCACCCCCTCCCCGACCGGCACGCCCACCAGCACCCCGGCCGCGCCGCGCGAGTAGCCCGCGGGCGGTCGCGGACTGGGTGGCACGCCCGGCTGCGCCGTACATTGGTCCCTTGCCCTGACCGCACCCGAGCCGCCGAGGTGAGTCCATGTCCGCCCCCGCCGCCCTGCGCCGAGGACAGTCCGTCTTCGAGCTCCTCGAGCCGCACCTGCCGGGAGTCTCCAAGCCGATCCAGTACGTCGGCGGCGAGCTGAACTCCACGGTCAAGGACTGGGACTGCGGTGCCGGCTCCGAGGAGTCCGGCGGCCAGACCGTCCGCTGGGCGCTGATGTACCCCGACGCCTACGAGGTCGGCCTGCCAAACCAGGGCGTCCAGATCCTCTACGAGGTGCTCAACGAGCGCGACTGGATCGTCGCCGAGCGCACCTACGCGGTGTGGCCGGACATGGAGAGGGTGCTGCGCGAGCAGGCCATCCCGCAGTTCACCGTCGACGCCCACCGCCCGGTCGGTGACTTCGACCTCTTCGGGCTCAGCTTCTCCACCGAGCTCGGCTACACCAACATGATCAACGCGCTCGACCTCGCCGGCATCCCGCTGCGCGCCGCCGACCGCACCGAGGACCACCCGGTCGTCCTGGCCGGCGGCCACGCGGCGTTCAACCCCGAGCCGATCGCGGAGTTCCTCGACGCCGCCGTCCTCGGCGACGGCGAGGAGGTCGTCCTCGCGATCTCCGACATCGTCCGGGAGTGGAAGGCCGAGGACCGCCCCGGCGGTCGGGACGAGCTGCTGCGCCGCCTCGCGGTCACCGGCAACGTCTACGTCCCCCGCTTCTACGACGTGGTGTACGCCGAGGACGGCTCGATCGAGGCCGTCGTGCCCAACCGGCCCGGCATCCCGTTCCGGGTGCGCAAGCACACCCTGATGGACCTCGACGCCTGGCCCTACCCGGCCAAGCCGCTGGTGCCGCTGGCCGAGACCGTCCACGAGCGGTTCAGCGTCGAGATCTTCCGCGGCTGCACCCGCGGCTGCCGCTTCTGCCAGGCCGGGATGATCACCCGTCCCGTGCGTGAGCGCTCGATCGAGACGATCGGCGACATGGTCGAGAACGGCATCCGCAAGTCCGGCTTCGAGGAGGTCGGCCTGCTTTCGCTCTCCAGCGCCGACCACACCGAGATCGGCGACGTCGCCAAGGGGCTGGCCGACCGCTACGAGGGCTCGAACGTCTCGCTGTCGCTGCCCTCGACCCGCGTCGACGCCTTCAACATCACCCTCGCCAACGAGTTCTCCCGCAACGGCCGGCGCTCGGGGCTGACCTTCGCCCCCGAGGGCGGCTCGGAGCGGATGCGCAAGGTCATCAACAAGATGGTGACCGAGGAGGACCTCATCCGCACCGTCGCGACGGCGTACTCCCACGGCTGGCGGCAGGTGAAGCTCTACTTCATGGTCGGTCTCCCGACCGAGACCGACGAGGACGTGCTGCAGGTCGCCGAGCTGGCCAAGGCGGTCATCGCCAAGGGCCGCGAGGTCGCCGGGCACAACGACATCCGGTGCACGGTGTCGATCGGCGGGTTCGTCCCGAAGCCGCACACCCCCTTCCAGTGGGCCGCGCAGCTCGACGTCGAGACCACCGACGAGCGGCTCAAGCAGTTGCGCGACACCGTGCGGGCGGACAAGAAGTTCGGCCGCGCCATCGGCTTCCGCTACCACGACGGCAAGCCCGGCATCATCGAGGGGCTCCTCTCCCGCGGCGACCGTCGCGTGGCCCGCGTCATCGAGGAGGTCTGGCGCGACGGCGGCCGTTTCGACGGCTGGTCGGAGCACTTCTCCTACGACCGCTGGATCGCTGCGGCCGAGCGCGGCCTCGCTGGCACCGGCGTGGACCTCGACTGGTTCACCACCCGCGAGCGCGACTACGACGAGGTCCTGCCCTGGGACCACCTCGACTCCGGTCTCGACAAGGACTGGCTGTGGGGCGACTGGGAGGACGCGCTGGCCGTGGCCGACGGGTCGGCCGACGTCGAGGTCGAGGACTGCCGCTGGACCCCCTGCTACGACTGCGGCGTGTGCCCGGAGATGGGCACCGAGATCCAGATCGGTCCCACCGGCCAGCAGCTGCTGCCGCTCTCCGTCGTCTGAGGCCCCCGCCCGCCCGGCGGGCGGTGAGCCCTCAAGCGTCCAGGGTCGCTGATCGGTTGGCCACGCACCGCTCCCCGGGGCGCCGGCGGTCCGTTCCGTGCTCAGCGACGGGCGGCGGGCAGCTGGTCCTCGACGTACGCCGGACGCGCCAGCCGGACCGAGAGCCAGACCATCGGCAGCAGCGCCACCAGCAGGAAGGCCAGCGGGACGGTCCAGCCGTCGGTGGCGGCGTAGAGGCTGCCCACGACGAACGGCCCGGCCACGGCGATGAGGTAGCCCACCGACTGGGAGAAGGCCGACAGCGTGGCCGTGCCCTCCGCCGTCCGGGCGCGCAGCCCGATCAGGGTCAGCACGAGCGGGAACGTCGTGGTGCCGATGCCGGTGAGCAGGGCCCACAGCAGCGCCGGCTCGACCGGGTCGAGGACCAGGCCGACGTAGGCCACGGGGTAGCAGGCGGCGACGCCCAGCAGCAGCGCGGCCGGGTGCCGGGTGCGCACCAGGACACGGGGCAGCACGAAGGACAGCGGGATCGTCGTGCCCGTGAGCACCCCGACCAGCAGCCCGGCCTCGGTGGGGGAGAAGCCGGCGTCGCGCCAGAGCTGGGCGAACCACCCGAAGATCGCGTAGGCCTGCAGCGACTGCAGGCCGAAGTACGCCGCCAGGGACAGCCCCAGTGGGGTGCGGGCCACGTCGAGGAACCTCACGCGCGGCCCGGGCGGGGCAGGGGTCCGGTCGTGGCCGACCAGCAGGAGCCAGGGCAGGACCGCCACGGCGCCGAGCAGGGTCCAGGCGCCGAGGCCCCAGCGCCAGCCCTCCTCCACACCACCCCCGAGCGCGGTGCTCAGCGGGACGGTCAGCACGAGGCCGCCGGTGAGTCCCACCGCCAGCACCGTCGAGTACAGCGCGGTGGCCGGGCCGATCCGGTCGGGGGCGTGCAGCTTGACCAGCGAGGGGATCAGCACGTTGGCCAGCGCGGTGCCCGAGACCGCCAGCAGCGAGAGCAGCAGGAAGACCTCGGCGTTCCCCGTGACCGCGCGGGCGGCCAGGCCCACGGTGACGGCGACCAGGGCGAGCAGGGTGGCGCGGTGGAGTCCCCAGCGGGCGGCCGCGGCGGACGCGAGCGCGCCCACGACGGCGAAGGCCAGCACCGGCAGCGAGGTCAGCAGCGAGGTCTCCGCGCTCGACATCGCCAGCCCGTCGCTGACCTCCTCCAGCACCGGTCCGACGCTGACGGCGGCGGGGCGCAGGTTGACCGAGAGCAGCAGCAGGCCGACCCAGAACAGTGGCGAGGGACGACGGGTCACCGGCCGATGCTCGCACCTCCTCGGCGCCCGACCGGGTGGCGGGGCCGTTGGGTGCGCCGGGTGTCGACGCCCCGTGCCGCACTCCGGGTGTCAGTGCTTCCGGTGTCAGTGCTTCCGGTGTCAGTGCTCCCGGTGTCGGCGCCCCGGGGCAGGATGCGGGGCCATGGGCTCCCCGAGGCTGGTCGACGACGCAGAACGACGAGCGCGACTCGCGCGGCGCCACGCCCTGGCCCCCGGGCACCGGGCCGCCGACCCGGTCGGGGCGACCCGGTCCGTGGTCGTGCTGCACTCCACCGAGCCCGCGACCGTGCACCTGTCCGTGCACGCGCGGGTCGACGGGGTCACCCGTGCCGACGTCAGTGCCGCGATGGAGACCGAGCGCAGCCTGGTCAAGCAGCTGGCCATGCGACGCACGCTGTTCGTCTTCCCCCGGGACCTGCTGCCGGCGGCCTGGGGGAGCGCGGCCTCTCGCACCGCCGGCTCGGAGCGTGCGCGTCTGCACCGCGACCTGGTCGCCGCCGGGGTCGCCACCGATCCCGAGCGGTGGTTGGCCGAGGCCGGTGCCGAGGTGATCGACGCCCTCGACGGCGCCCCCGAGGGCCTCACCATGACCGAGCTGCGCGCGGCCGTCCCCACGATCGACGTGCGTGCCGACCTGGGCTCCTCCCAGCTCAACCCCGGCCGGATCCTCACGCTGCTCGGCGCCGAGGCCCGCGTGGTCCGCGGTGCCAACACCAGCCACTGGCGGGTCTTCCGGCCCCGCTGGCGCACGACGGGTTCCTGGCTCGGCGAGGTCCCGACCCCGCTCACCGCCGCCGAGGGGTACGCCGAGCTCGTCCGGCGCTGGCTGGCCCGCTTCGGCCCCGGAACCGAGACCGACCTGGTCTGGTGGCTGGGGGCGACCAAGGGGGCCGTGCGCGCGGCGCTGGCCGAGGTGGGGGCCGTCGAGGTCGGGGTCCCGGCCGATGGAGGCGCCGTCGCGCCGGCGTACGTCCTGCCCGACGACGTCGACCCGGCTCCCGCGGTCGAGCCGTGGGCGGCGCTGCTCCCGGTGCTGGACCCCACCGCGATGGGCTGGAAGGAGCGTGGCTTCCACCTCGGGCCACACGCGCCGGCCGTCTTCGACCGCAACGGCAACGCCGGCACGACCGCGTGGTGGGACGGGCGCGTCGTCGGCTGCTGGGTCCAGGACGACGACGGCACCGTGGCGGTCCGCCTCCTCGAGGACGTCCCGGCGCAGGGCAGGGCGGCGCTGCGGCAGGAGGCCGGTCGGCTCACCGGGTGGCTGGCGGGGGAGCGGGTCGGCACCGTCTACCCCTCGCCGGCGATGCGGTGCGACCCCGGGGACCTCACCTACCCTGTGCTGCGTGCGTGAGCAGCCCGAGCAGCAGGCCCCACCGGTCCAGCGACTGAGGATCCGGTACGCCAAGCGCGGCCGGTTGCGCTTCACCAGCCACCGCGACTTCTCCCGTGCCTTCGAGCGCGCGGTGTTCCGCGCACGTATCCCGATGGCCTACTCCTCGGGGTTCAACCCCCACCCGCGCATCTCGTACGCCGGTGCGGCGCCGACCGGCTCGGCCAGCGAGGCGGAGTACCTCGAGATCGCGCTGGCGCAGGTCGTCGACCCCGCCGACGTCCACGCCGAGCTCGAGCAGGCGCTGCCCCCGGGCCTGGACGTGCTGCAGGTGGTGGAGTCGCCCGGCGGGTCGCTGGCCGACCGGCTCGACGCCAGCCGCTGGACCATCGACGTCGCGAGCGCCCCGGACGTCACCGCCGCTGCGGTCGAGGGCTTCTTGGCCCACGAGAGCGTGCTGGTGGAGCGGATGACCAAGAAGGGGCTGCGTGAGTTCGACTGCCGCGCCGCGGTGGTCTCGCTGAGCGTCGCGCCGCACGACCGGGGAGCCCGGCTGGAGCTGGTGCTGCGCCACGCCACCATCCCCGCCGTACGCCCCGACGACGTGCTGCGCGGGCTCACCCAGACCTCCGGGCTGGAGGCGGGCTCGGCGCCGCTGCTCACCCGGCAGGCCCAGGGGCCCCTGGACCCGGAGACCGGCGAGGTCGGCGACCCGCTGGCCTGAGGAGCCGCTCGCCGGGGTCCTGCCTGCCGCGCCCGAGGTGCGCCGGAACACGGCCGCGACCTGTCGGGTGTGCGATACTCGCCACGGTCTCCGAGCGCTGCACGAGCCCGACGGTCACCCCAGTGTCCGACGGGAACGCGCGGCGGTCGACGACCCGACGACGTTCTCGCCGGTCCCGCGCAAGGGCCGGCACACCGAGGACAGGTCGTCGCCAGACCGCGACGCGGCCAGGCGGGTTCGGTGACAGCGAGCCGCCCTGTGGCCCTGCGACCGCGGCAGGCGAGGGCCGCCGAGGTGACGCACCGCCGGAGGAAGTCGCCGCCACAGACGAGACTTGCGCCCGGCCCTCGTGGTCGCGGCGATGGACCTGCCCGGACGCTGCGCATCCCACGCCCGGGCTGAGGAGCAGCACACATGCCCGACGAGTTCCAGGTCGGCGACGAGCCGATCACCCCTGCCGTCGAGACCACCGGCGACACCCCGGCCGAGCCCGCCACCGAGCCGCCCGCCGAGAAGCCGGCGAAGAAGACGGCGGCCAAGAAGACCGCCGCCAAGAAGACCGCTGCGAAGAAGCCGGCCGCCAAGAAGGCCGCGGCCAAGAAGCCGGCCGCCAAGAAGACCGCGGCCAAGGCCACGGAGCCGGCTCCCGACGAGCAGCTGCCCCTCGACGAGGGTGCTGCCGCCCCCGTCGAGGACGCCCCGGCGGCGGTGAAGAAGACCACCCGCACCCGCCGCACCACGACGAAGGCCGCCCAGGCGCCCGAGGCGACCCCCGACGGCCCCGCCGAGGCCGGTGAGCAGACCGAGCCCGCTCCGGCGAGGAAGGCCCCGGCCAAGCGCACGAGCAAGAAGCCCGCTGCCGAGCCCGCTGCCGAGCCCGCTGCGGTCGACGGTGACGCCGACGCCGACGGGGCGGCGAGCACGAAGCCGGCCAAGAAGGCCGCGGCCAAGAAGACCGGCTCGCGCGCCAAGAAGAGCGAGCCCGCCGCGGAGCAGGCCCCCGAGACCACCGAGGCGGCCGTCGAGGCGGAGGAGACCGAGCAGGGCGCCCCCGGCGGCGCTCCCGTCCCGCTCTTCCAGGCCCCGGACGCCTCCAAGGCCACCCGCGCCCGCAGGACCACGAAGTCGACGGAGGTCGAGGACGCCGCGCAGCCCGAGGGCGAGGACGCGGACGAGGACGACGAGGTCCAGGACGGCCCGGTCCAGGACGCCCAGGACACCGACGACCAGGACAGCGACGACCAGGACGGCGACACCGACGGCGACCAGGACGACGACGACCAGGACGGCGACCAGGACGGCGACCAGGACGGCGAGGGCGGCTCGTCCTCGGGCCGGCGTCGCCGGCGACGGGGTGGACGACGCCGCCGTCGCGGTGGCGGCGGTGGCGGTGGCGGTGGCCAGGGCGGCGACCAGCAGGGCCAGGACCGGAATCAGGACCACGACACCTCCTCCGAGGGCGGCGCCGAGGACGACTCCAAGGCCGAATCCAAGGACGGCGCCAAGGCCGATTCCAAGGACGGGACCAAGGACGGGGCCGGCTCCGAGGAGTCCGGCCAGAACGGTGGCCAGAACGGTGGCCAGCGCGGGGGCCAGCAGGGCGGCCAGCAGGGCGACCAGCAGGGCGACAGGGACGACCAGGGCGAGGGCTCGGGCAGCTCGCGTCGGCGCCGTCGGCGCCGCCGGTCCGGCGAGGGCGACGGTGACGGCGGGGACGACCCGACCAACACCGTGACCAGGGTGCGCAGCGCCCGCTCGGCCGAGGACCAGATCACCGCGCTGTCCGGCTCGACCCGCCTCGAGGCCAAGAAGCAGCGCCGTCGCGAGGGCCGCGAGGCCGGTCGCCGTCGCGCCCCGATCGCCTCCGAGGCCGAGTTCCTCGCTCGCCGTGAGTCGGTGGAGCGCGTGATGGTCATCCGCGAGCGCGAGGACCTCACGCAGATCGCCGTGCTCGAGGACAAGGTGCTCGTCGAGCACTACGTGGCCCGTGAGTCCCAGACCTCGCTGATCGGCAACGTCTACCTCGGCCGCGTGCAGAACGTCCTGCCGTCCATGGAGGCCGCGTTCATCGACATCGGCAAGGGCCGCAACGCGGTGCTGTACGCCGGTGAGGTCAACTGGTCCGCGCTGGGCCACAAGGAGGGCCAGCCGCGCAAGATCGAGTCGGTGCTCTCCTCCGGCCAGTCGGTCCTGGTGCAGGTCACCAAGGACCCGGTGGGTCACAAGGGCGCCCGGCTGACCAGCCAGATCAGCCTCGCGGGCCGGTTCCTGGTCTACGTGCCCGACGGCACGACGTCGGGGATCTCCCGCAAGCTCCCCGACACCGAGCGCGCCCGTCTCAAGGCCCTGCTCAAGGAGATCGTGCCCGACACCGCCGGCGTCATCGTGCGGACCGCGGCCGAGGGCGCCAGCGAGGAGGAGCTGACCCGCGACGTCGAGCGGCTCAAGGCCCGCTGGGAGGACGTCGAGAAGAAAGCCAAGGGCTCGGCCCCGCAGCTGCTCTACGGCGAGCCGGACCTGACGCTGAAGGTCGTGCGCGACCTGTTCACCGAGGACTTCGCCAAGCTCGTCATCCAGGGTGACGACTCCTGGTCGACGGTGCAGGACTACGTCCAGCACGTGGCCCCCGACCTCGCCGACCGCCTCGAGCGCTTCGAGCCCGCGGGCGAGGGGCGCGACGCCGGCAAGGACGTCTTCGCGACGTACCGGATCGACGAGCAGATCGCCAAGGGGCTGGACCGCAAGGTGTGGCTGCCCTCGGGCGGCTCGCTGGTCATCGACCGGACCGAGGCGATGACCGTCGTCGACGTCAACACCGGCAAGTTCACCGGCTCCGGCGGCAACCTCGAGGAGACCGTCACCAAGAACAACCTGGAGGCGGCCGAGGAGGTCGTGCGCCAGCTGCGGCTGCGCGACATCGGCGGCATCATCGTCGTCGACTTCATCGACATGGTCCTGGAGTCCAACCGCGACCTGGTGCTGCGCCGCCTGGTCGAGTGCCTGGGCCGCGACCGCACCCGGCACCAGGTGGCCGAGGTGACCTCGCTGGGTCTGGTGCAGATGACGCGCAAGCGGATCGGCACCGGCCTGCTCGAGGCGTTCAGCGAGAATTGCACCCACTGCCAGGGCCGCGGCCTGGTCGTCCACGACCACCCCGTGGACCCCAAGCGCGGCGGCGGTGACGACGACGACCGCGGTGGCCGCGGCCGCCGCTCGCGTGGCGGCAAGGGCAAGGGCGACCAGTCCGGCAACCAGTCCGGCGGCCAGGGCGGCAACCAGTCCGGCAACCAGGGTGGGCAGGCCTCGGCTCCCTCGCCCAAGGACGTCGCGGCGATGGCCCGTGCCGACAAGGCCGCTGAGGCCGCAGAGGCCGCCCAGGCCGACGGGGCCGTGGAGGCCACGTCGCAGGACGTGCCCGCGGACACGCCAGCCCGGGAGGACAAGCCCCAGGGCCGGGACCAGGGCCAGGGCGAGTCCCAGGGTCAGGGCCAGGGCAAGGGGCAGGGCAAGAACCAGCGCCGGCGTGGGCAGCAGGGCGCGGACGCGCCCGAGGCCCCGGCCGAGCAGGGCGGCCAGGAGCGTGCCCAGCAGCCCGTCGAGGAGCCCGTGGCCCCCGCGGCGGGTCCCGACTCCCCGTCGGCCCAGGAGTCGGCCCAGGAGTCGGCCCAGGAGTCGGCCCAGCATCCGGCCCAGGAGCCGGCCCAGGAGTCGGCCCAGCAGCCGGCCCAGCAGCCGGCCCAGCAGCCGGCCCAGCAGCCGGCCGGCAGCTCGGGGGTCGTGACACGGACCCGTCGCGCCGCGCGGCGTACGGCGCCGCTGACGACCGGCGAGGCCGCGGCCGTGGTCGTGGACCCCACGACCCAGCCCAGCGCTCCCGAGCCGGCGGCCCAGGCCCCGGTGGCAGCACCGAAGGTGGTCACCCGGACCCGTTCGAGCCGCTCCTCGCGGCCGGCCGGGGGGAGCCCGGTGCCGACGATGGAGCAGGCCGACGCCCCCGCGGGCGTGGGCGAGCCCCCGGTCAGCGGCACGGTCGAGCCGGGCACCGCCGAGACCGAGCCGGCAGGCGGCTCGACGGTGGAGCACGTGCCGGTCAAGCGCAAGGGGTCGCGCAAGCGGTGACGTTTTGCGGGCGCGACCCGCAGGTGCGTACTATTGACGTTCGGTGCGCCCGTGAGCGTGCTGTTTCTCCGTGCGGCCCCAGCGGCGTCGCCGACCTCCCTGGGGGAGGCACCGGCGCGGGCAGGTGCCCCGGACCCAGATCCCTGCAGTACCAGACGTAGACGAGTTCGACGAAGGAGACCGCGGTGTACGCGATCGTGCGCGCTGGCGCCACCCAGCAGAAGGTTGCCGTGGGCGACGTCATCGAGATCGACAAGGTCACCACGCCGGTGGGCGAGACCCTGACCCTCCCCGTGGTCATGGCCGTCGACGGTGAGACCGTCACCTCGACCGGGCTCGACAAGGCCGCCGTGACCGTCGAGGTCCTCGGCGCCACCAAGGGCCCGAAGATCGTCATCCAGAAGTACAAGAACAAGACCGGGTACAAGAAGCGCCAGGGTCACCGCCAGAAGTACACCCAGGTCAAGGTCACCGACATCTCCCTCTGACGCAGCCGGTCGGCAGCTCAGCGACAACTCGCGAAGGAACACATCCATGGCACACAAGAAGGGCGCGGCGTCCACCAAGAACGGCCGCGACTCCAACGCCCAGCGCCTCGGCGTCAAGCGCTTCGGCGGCCAGCTGGTCAACGCCGGCGAGATCATCGTCCGCCAGCGCGGCACCCACTTCCACCCGGGTTCGGGTGTGGGTCGTGGCGGCGACGACACGCTGTTCGCCCTGCAGGCCGGTGCCGTGGAGTTCGGCACCCGCCGCGGCCGCAAGGTCGTCAACATCGTCCCGGGCGAGTGAGCTGACGCTCCCCGAGCACCCCGGCCGCCACGAGCGGCCACCGACCAAGGGCGTCCCGACCACGGGGCGCCCTTCGTCGTTCCCGTCGTAGGACCCCGGTCCGCCCCGGGCCCAGCACACTGAGCCCGACCACCTCCAGCCGATCACACCAGGAGCACCTCATGGCACTGCCGACCTTCGTCGACCGCGTGACGCTGCACGTCAGCGCCGGGCGCGGCGGCAACGGCGTGGCCTCGGTGCACCGCGAGAAGTTCAAGCCGCTCGGTGGACCCGACGGCGGCAACGGCGGGCCGGGCGGCTCGATCATCCTGCGCGTGGACCCCGCGGTCACCACGCTGCTGGAGTACCACCACAGCCCCAAGCGTCGCGCCGAGCACGGCGGCCACGGTGCGGGCGGCCACCGCAACGGCGGCCACGGGAAGGACCTCGTCCTCTCGGTGCCCGACGGCACCGTCGTACGCAACCGTGACGGCGAGCTGCTCGCCGACCTCGTCGGCGCCGGCACCGAGCTGGTCATCGCCGAGGGCGGCCGTGGCGGTCTCGGCAACGCCGCGCTGGCCTCGGCCAAGCGCAAGGCGCCGGGCTTCGCGCTCCTCGGCGAGCCCGGCGACGAGCTCGAGGTCGTCCTGGAGCTGAAGGTCGTCGCCGACATCGGCCTGGTGGGCTTCCCCAGCGCCGGCAAGTCCAGCCTCATCGCGGCGATGTCGCGGGCGCGGCCGAAGATCGCCGACTACCCGTTCACCACCCTGGTGCCGAACCTCGGGGTGGTCACCGCCGGCGAGACCGTCTTCACCGTCGCCGACGTCCCCGGCCTCATCGAGGGCGCGAGCGAGGGCCGCGGACTGGGCCACGACTTCCTGCGGCACGTGGAGCGCTGCGCCGCGATCGTGCACGTCATCGACACCGCCTCCATCGAGCCGGGCCGCAACCCGCTCGACGACCTCGACATCATCGAGAACGAGCTGAGCCGGTACGGCGGTCTCGAGGACCGGCCGCGCCTGGTGGCGCTGAACAAGATCGACGTCCCCGACGGGCGCGACATCTCCGACATCACCATCGAGGACCTGCGCTCGCGCGGCCTGCGGGTCATCCCGGTCTCGGCGGCCTCCGGTGAGGGCCTGAAGGAGCTCACCTTCGCGATGGCCGAGATCGTGGCGGCCTCCCGCACCGAGAAGCCCGTCGTCGAGGCCCAGCGCATCGTGCTGCGTCCGGCGGGCGCGGACGGCGCGGACTTCACCGTCATCGAGAGCGACGAGGTGCCCGCCGAGCCCGGTCATCGCGGCTGGCGGGTGCGCGGCACCAAGCCCGAGCGCTGGGTGCGGCAGACCGACTTCAGCAACGACGAGGCCGTGGGCTTCCTCGCCGACCGCCTCAACCGGCTCGGGGTCGAGGACCGGCTGCTGCAGCTCGGCGCGATCGAGGGCGACACCGTCCTGATCGGCCGGGACGAGAACTCCGTGGTCTTCGACTTCAAGCCGGGGATCGAGGCCGGCGCGGAGATGCTGGGCCGTCGCGGCGAGGACCAGCGCTTCGACGACCGCCGTGACGCCTCGCGTCGTCGCCGCGACATCGACGCCGCGATGCCCGAGCGGCAGGAGGGCGAGACCCGCGCCGACGTGGCCCGCCGCCTGGACGTCGAGCGCCGCGGTGCGGCCGGCCCCACGTCGTACGACATCGGCGGCGAGGACGATCCCGACCTGCTGGGGGCCCACGAGGCCGAGCAGGCGCGCGAGTGGGCCGAGGACGACCCGGAGGGCCGGGGGTGACCCTGCGCCGGGAGGTGACCGAGGCGCGCCGCGTCGTCGTCAAGGTCGGCTCCTCCTCGCTCACGACCGCGGCCGGTGGCATCGACCCCGACCGCGTCCGCTCGCTCGTCGACGTGCTCGCCGCGGCCCGCGAGCGCGGTGTCGAGGTCGTGCTGGTCTCCTCCGGCGCCATCGCGGCCGGGCTCGCACCGCTCGGCCTGGCCCGGCGCCCCCGCGGCCTGGCGGCCCAGCAGGCGGCCGCCTCGGTGGGGCAGGGGCTGCTGGTCCACCGCTACACCGAGGAGCTCTCCCGGCACGGACTGGTCGCCGGCCAGGTGCTGCTCACCCTCGACGACGTGACCCGGCGCGCGCACTACCGCAACGCCCACCAGACGCTCGCCCAGCTGCTCGAGCTGGGCGTGCTGCCGATCGTCAACGAGAACGACACCGTCGCGACCTCCGAGATCCGCTTCGGCGACAACGACCGCCTGGCCGCCCTGGTCGCCCACCTGGTGCACGCCGACCTGCTGGTGCTGCTCTCCGACGTCGACGGCCTGTACGACGGTCCGCCGACCCGTGAGGGGGCGCGCCTGCTCGACGAGGTGCGCGACGAGACCGACCTCCAGGCCGTCTCCATCGGCTCGGTGGGAGCGGCGGGCGTGGGGACCGGCGGCATGGTGACCAAGGTCGAGGCCGCCCGGATCGCCACCGGTGCCGGCATCCCGGTGGTCCTGACGTCGGCCGAGCGGGCCGGCGAGGCCCTGTCCGGCACGGGCGTGGGCACGTTGTTCCACGCGACCGGTCGCCGTCGTCCGACCCGGCTGCTGTGGCTGGCGCACGCGACGGAGTCGCGCGGCGCACTGCACCTGGACGCCGGCGCCGTGCGCGCCGTGGTCGATCGGCGCGCCTCGCTGCTGGCGGCGGGCCTCACCGGGGCCAGCGGCAGCTTCGTGGCCGGTGACCCCGTCGACCTGGCCGGTCCCGACGGGACCGTCGTGGCCCGCGGCCTGGTCAACTTCGACGCCGAGGAGGTCCCGGCGCTGGTCGGGCGCTCCACCGCCCAGCTCAAGGAGGAGCTCGGCGCGGCCTACGAGCGTGAGGTCGTGCACCGTGACGACCTGGTGCTGCTGACGCCGTAGCCGCCGAGCCGGCGCATCCTTCCGTCGCGCCACACCGGTGCGACCGCCCGCCCGCCGCGGTGGGTCCGCCGGCCCAGGTCGGCCGGAGCTCCCCGCGCACTACCCTGGACCCGTGCGCCCTCTCCTCCCCGCCGTCGCCGCCGCCCTGCTCGCCCCGCTCCTCCCGGTGCTGGCCGCCGCTCCTGCCGGAGCGGCCAATGACCAGGACCCGAGGATGGTGGAGCGGACCACCGTCTACACCTGTGCCTCCGAGGTGCTGGGCTCCGGTGACTTCGAGACCTTCGTCCGCGTCCAGCTGCCGCGGACGGTCACGGCCGGCAAGAAGATGGCCGCCCGCCCGATCGACTTCTCCATCGTCGTGCCGGAGGAGATGACCCAGACGATGCGCGACTACGGCGTCGAGGAGGTCTCCGGGCGCTCCGACGACGCGACGTACAAGGTCGGCACGAAGAAGCGGAAGATCCGCCGCCTCGAGCTCCCGTCCACCGAGGTCCCGGCCGAGGGGCTGCTCGTCCTCGAGGGCACCGGCACCGCGCAGGCGGTGCGGCTGAAGAAGATCGACACCTACCCGGTCAAGCTGCCCGGCAGGTTCACCGCGACCATCACCGTGACCGGGTCGTTCTCCATGTCCGACGAGCTCACCTGCCGCATCGCCAAGGGCGCGAAGACCAAGATCGGCAGCGTGCGCGTCGTCCCGTGACTGGGGGCACCGGCCGGGACGCTGGCTGGGAGTGACCTGGCCCGGCGCCGTACGCTGGGCGGCGCCATGACCGACCCCGTCTACCTCGACCACGCCGCCACGACGCCGATGGTGCCGGAGGCTCTCGAGGCGATGGTCGAGCAGCTCGGTCGCACCGCCAACCCGTCCTCGCTGCACGCCTCGGGCCGCGCCGCGCGCCGGGCGGTCGAGGAGGCCCGGGAGCGGGTCGCCGCCGCGCTGGGGTGCCGTCCCGGCGAGGTGGTCTTCACCTCCGGTGGCACCGAGGCCGACAACCTGGCCCTCAAGGGCCTGGCCTGGGCACGCCGCGACCAGGACCCGCGCCGCACGCGGCTGCTGACGACCGCCGTGGAGCACCATGCCGTGCTCGACCCGCTGGAGTGGCTCGAGGCGCAGCAGGGCTACGCCGTGGAGCACCTCGCCGTCGACGCCGACGGGCGGCTGGACCCGGCCGCGCTGGGGACGGCGCTCGCCGAGCCCGCGTCGGTGGGCCTGGTCTCGGTGATGTGGGCCAACAACGAGGTCGGCACCCTCCAGCCGCTGCAGCGCGTGGTCGCCGCGGCGGGGGAGCACGGCATCCCGGTGCACACCGACGCCGTGCAGGCCGTGGGCGCCGTGCCGGTCGACTTCGCGGGCTCCGGGGTCGACGCGATGACGGTCTCCGGCCACAAGGTGGGCGGCCCGCACGGGGCGGGTGCGCTGGTCGTGCGCCGCGACCTCCCGGTGGCCCCGCTGCTGCACGGCGGCGGTCAGGAGCGCGACGTGCGCTCCGGCACCCTCGACACCCCCGCGGTCGTGGGGTTCGCGACCGCCCTCGACCTCGCCGTCGCCCGGCAGGCCGAGCACGCGGCCCACCTCCGCGCCCTGCGCGGCCGCCTGGTCGACGGGCTGCGGAAGGTCGTGCCCGACGTGGTGCTCAACGGGCCCGGGCCCGACTCCGTGCCCGGCTGGGACCGCGCGCGGCTCCCCGGCAACGTGCACGTCTCCTTCCCCGGGTGCGAGGGCGACTCCCTGCTGATGCTGCTCGACGCCCGTGGCATCGAGTGCTCGACCGGCTCGGCCTGCTCGGCCGGGGTGCCGCAGGCCTCCCACGTGCTGCTGGCCATGGGCCGCGACGAGGACGAGGCGCGCAGCTCGCTGCGCTTCACCCTCGGCCGCACCTCCACCGAGGCCGACGTCGACGCCGTGCTCCACGCGATCGGCCCGGCCGTCGAGCGCGCTCGCGCGGCGAAGCTGTGAGGGGGCTGCGATGAAGGTGCTGGCCGCGATGTCCGGCGGGGTCGACTCCGCCGTGGCCGCCGCACGTGCCCACGAGGCCGGCCACGACGTGACCGGGGTGCACCTGGCGCTCTCGCGCAACCCCGCGTCGTACCGTTCCGGGGCCCGCGGCTGCTGCACCATCGAGGACAGCAACGACGCGCGTCGCGCCGCCGACGTCATCGGCATCCCGTTCTACGTCTGGGACCTCTCCGAGCGGTTCCACGCCGACGTGGTCGAGGACTTCATGGACGAGTACGCCGCCGGGCGCACCCCCAACCCCTGCCTGCGGTGCAACGAGAAGATCAAGTTCGCCGCGGTGCTCGACCGGGCGCTGGCGCTCGGCTTCGACGCCGTCGCCACCGGCCACTACGCGATCCTGCGCGAGGGCGCCGACGGCCTGGTGGAGATGCACCGCTCGGTCGACGCCGGCAAGGACCAGTCCTACGTGCTCGGCGTGCTCGACCAGCACCAGCTGCGGCACTCGCTCTTCCCGCTCGGGGACACCCCCAAGGCGCAGGTGCGCGAGGAGGCCGCCCGGCGCGGGCTGCTGGTCGCCGACAAGCCCGACAGCCACGACATCTGCTTCGTCGCCGACGGCGACAACGCCGGCTGGCTGCGCGAGAAGCTGGGGGAGCGCGCGCCCAACCACGGTGGCGTCATCGTCGACGACGAGACCGGCGAGGAGCTCGGGCGCCACGACGGCACCTACGGCTACACCATCGGCCAGCGCAAGGGCCTGCGCATCGGCACGCCCGCGCCCGACGGGAAGCCCCGCTTCGTGCTCGACATCGAGCCGGTCGAGGGCACCGTGCGGGTGGGGCCACGCGAGCGGCTGGCCGTCCACGGCCTCGAGGGCATCCGTCCGCGCTGGTGCGGCACCGTCCCCGCGTCGGACACCTGGGGGGACTGCACCGTCCAGCTGCGGGCGCACGGCGACGAGCACCGCGCGCGGCTGCGCGTCCACGACGGTGGCGAGTCGGTCAGTGTCGAGCTGCTCGACCCGGCGTACGGCATCGCGCCCGGCCAGGCCGTCGTGGTGTACGACGGCAGCCGGGTCGTCGGCTCGGCCACGATCGCCTCCACGGACCGCTCGCCGGTCGGGAGCGCGTCATGACCCGGGCGAGCGGTGTCGGCTCGATGCCGGGCGAGGACGCCGCTGCCTACGCCGAGGCCGTGAGGGCGGTGCTGGGCGAGCTGCCCGACCTGCCGCACGTGCCGGAGCTGCCCGGTCGCGGGGCGACCGCGTCGATGACCGGCCGGGCACTGGCGGTGCTGGAGGGGCTCGACGTCGACCTCCAGCCGTCCGGGTGGCGGCTCGTGGGCACCTCCGGGGCGCCCGGCGTCGACCACCGCCGCGCCCGGAGCCTCCTGGGCCAGGACCTCGACTGCGTGGAGGAGCTGACGCAGGGCTACGCGGGCACGTTCAAGACCCAGGTGGCCGGGCCGTGGACGCTCGCGGCGACCGTCGAGAAGCCGCGGGGCGACCGGGTGCTCTCGGACCACGGTGCGCGGCGCGACCTCGCCGAGTCCTTGGCCGAGGGGCTGCGCGCCCACATCCGTGACGTGCGGCGTCGGGTGCCGGGTGCCACCTCGCTGGTGGTGCAGGTCGACGAGCCGGCGCTGCCCGCGGTGCTGAGCGGGGCGGTGCCCACCGCCTCGGGCTTCTCCAGGCACCGGGTGGTGCACCCGCCGGAGGCCTCGGCGCTGCTGGAGACCGTGCTCTCGGCGATCGCCGAGGAGGGTGCCGAGCCGTGGGTGCACTCGTGCGCGCCGGGGGTCCCGTGGGGCCTCGTGCGCGGCGCCGGGGCGACCGGGCTGGTCGTGGACCTCTCGGTGCTCTCCGCGGCCGACCACGACACGGTCGCCGAGGCGCTCGAGGCCGGCGTGGCCGTCGCGCTCGGCGTCGTACCCACCACCGAGCCGGCGGGCGGCCTCACCGACACCGCCGTGGTGCAGCGCGTGGAGCGCTGGCTGGACATGCTCGGCCTGGACCCCGAGGCCGGCACCCTGCTCGTCGGCCCCGGCTGCGGCCTCGCCGGTGCGTCGACCTCCTGGGCCCGACGCGCGCTCCAGCTCTCCCGCCAGGTCGCCACCGCCCTCACCTGACCCTCGCTGGGGTGCCGAACCGGCGTATTGATACGCCGGCTCGACCCACCCAGGACGCCGAGCCGGCGTATTAATACGCCGGCTCGACGCGCTGCGGGCCCCAGAGACGCCGAGCCGGCGCGCCCTTGACGGAAGGACGCGCCGGCTCGGTGGTGGAGCGGGGCTGGTCAGACGTGGACGGCCGCGCCCTCGGGTGCGTCGTCTGTGGCCAGCTCGGTGTGCTTGACGTCCAGCAGCGCCCAGACCAGGGCGGAGGCCGCCCAGATCATGAAGGCGCCGACGAGGAACGCGGTGGTCGCGCCCTCGGCGAAGGACAGCACCGCCACCTCGCCGGGCTCCGCGCCCGACCCGCCGAGCTCGGCGGCCCGCTCCAGGATGAAGTGGGAGGCGACGGTCGACAGGATCGCCAGCCCCAGGGCGCCGCCGACCTGCTGCATGGTGTTGAGCACGCCGGAGCCGATGCCGGCGTCGGCGGAGGGGATGCCGTGCAGGGCCACCAGCGTCATCGGGACGAAGGTCAGGCCCATGCCCAGCGACATGGTGACGATGAACGGCATGATGTCGGTCCAGTAGTTCTCCTGGCCCGGCGTGAGGTGGGAGAACATGAAGAGGCTGAAGCCCGCGAGCAGCGTGCCGGTGCCGGTCAGGTAGCGCGGGTCCATCCGGGCGATCAGCTTCGAGGACGTGGTCGCGCCGATGATCATGCCGAATGCGAAGGGCAGGAAAGCGAAGCCGGTGCGCAGCGCGGAGTAGCCCATGACGTCCTGCACGTAGAGCGAGAGGAAGTAGAACATCGCGAACATCGCGGCCGGCGTCATCATCATCGACACGAACGCGACGGCGCGGTTGCGGCTGGCGAAGATCCGCAACGGCATGAGCGGGTGCTGGACCCGCGTCTCGAGCAGCACGAAGGCCACCAGGGAGACCACGCCGACGGCGAGGAACGCCAGCGCCACCGGGTCACCCCAGCCGTAGGGGGTGCCCATCGGGTTGACGGCCGAGACCGTGTCGGGGTCGGTGTTGCCGGTGCGGGTGATGCCGAAGACCAGCGAGAGCAGGCCGACGGTGCCGGTGATGGCGCCCGGTACGTCGAGCCAGCCCTCGTGGTGCTCGGAGTCGGGCAGCAGCCGCGGGGCGAGGAACGCCGCCGCGAGGCCGATGGGGACGTTGATGAGGAAGGTCAGCCGCCAGCCCCACTCGGGGTCGAGGTTGGTCAGCCAGCCGCCGAGCACCAGGCCGATCGCGGCACCGATGCCGGACATGGCGGCGAACACCGAGAACGCCCGGTTGCGCTGAGGGCCCGGCGGGAACGTCGTCGTGATCAGCGCCAGCGCGCTGGGGGAGGCCAGCGCTGCCGCGAGGCCCTGCACGCCGCGGGAGCCGAGGAGCATGGCCTCGTTCTGGGCGATGCCGCCGACGGCGGAGGCGAGCGCGAAGAGCGTCACGCCGATCATGAAGACGCGACGGCGACCGTAGAGGTCGCCCAGGCGGCCACCGAGGAGCAGCAGGCCGCCGAAGGCCAGGGCGTAGCCGGTGACGACCCAGCTGAGGTTGGCGAAGTCGATGTCCAGGCTGGCCTGGATCTTGGGCAGGGCGATGTTGGCGATGGTGCTGTCGAGCACCACCATCAGCTGCGCGGTGCAGATCAGCACCAGTGCCCACGCGGCGTGGCGGGGTGCCTTGGACGCGGAGTCGCGCGGCGCCTCGGGCCCGGACGCTGCCGGGTCGGTGGTCAGGTCGGTCACGAGGGGTCCTTCGGGTCGGTGGTCGTGGTGGGCGTGCCAGTTCCGGTGCCGGCGGCACGGGCGGCCGGGAGGATCACCGCGTCGATGACGCGGGTCACCAGGTCGGGGGTGGGCGGTTGGCCGATGAGGTGGGCGCGGTGCATGAGGATCCCCGCGAGGGCGGGCTCGAGCACCTCGAGGTCGGCGTCGGGGGAGACCTCGCCGCGGGCGGCGGCGCGCTCCCAGATGACGCGGGCCGTGGCGATCTTGGGTCCGACGACGACCTCGCGGAACGCCTCGGCGAACTCGGTGTCGGTGGTGATCGCGGTGATGATGCTGCCGAACAGGGCCGTCTGTCGCGGGCTCGCGAGCCCGCCCAGCCCGCAGTAGGCCTGTCGCAGGTCCTCGCGCAGGCTGCCGGTGTCGGGCGGCTCGGGGGAGGGGCCCTTGTCGTGCGCCAGCGCGTCGACGACGAGGCTGGCCTTGCCGTTCCAGCGACGGTAGAGCGTGGCCTTGGAGGCCTTGGCCGCCGTGGCGACGGCGTCGAGGGTCAGTCGGTCGTAGCCGACCTCGACGAGCACGTCGAGGGTCGCCTCGAGGATCTCCCGCTCACGGTCACCCTCCACCCGCGGACGGGTGGGGGAGTCGGCGGCAGGGGCCTCATGAGATCGGGCCTGGCGTGGCGTCATGCGTGGCCCTCCGTTCACCTCGATGAAACGAAACGGTTCCGTTCCATCCGGTGCCAACGATGACACACGCCGCCGACATTCCCGAGTCCGGCGGAGGTGTCTGGACCAGGGCCCCCTAGACGGTGGCGGTGGCCGCGACGCGCAGCACGCCGTCGACGGCGACGTCGTTCCACCGGTCCACGCGCCGCAGCATGTAGTGACCGACCCGTCCCATGTCGACGTACTCGGTGCTCGCCGCGACCCCGGCCGCGCGCACCAGGAAGGCGCGGGTCATCCGGGCCGAGGTGATCTTGTCGGCGACGCCGTGGGCGGCGACGACGTGCCGGCCGCGCAGGGCCCGGACCGGGTCGTCGGGCTGCCACCACGGGGCGAGGGCGACCACGCCCGCGACCTGCGGGTCGTCGGCGACGTACGCCGACGTGCGCGCGCCCATGGAGTGGCCCAGCAGCACCACCGGCACCTCGCCGTACGCCGCCCGGACCTGCTCCAGCGCCCAGCGGGCGTCCTCGCGCGGCCCGGCACCGTCGCCGTTCCAGCCGCGCACGCGGTAGCGCAGCAGCCAGCTGGCGATGCCCTCGGCGTGCAGCTGGGGGGTGATGCGGCGCTGGATCGCGGCCATCCGGTGCCACGACGCGCTGCGCGACCCCACGGGGTCGGTCGAGCGCTGCGTGCCGCCGTGCAGCATCAGCGTGACGGCGCGCGGAACGGCGCCCGGGTCCAGGGTCGGGTCGACGCGGGTCAGCGAGGGAGTGCTCACGTCCCCATCTTCGTCGCCGACCCCAGGTCCGGATGGGTGGCCGTCGGCCGGGGCGGCCGCACCCGGGCGCGGCGACGTGCCGGTCGACGTCCATCATGGACGCCGACCGGGGCGGCCGGTCACCGATGAGGGAGGGACGGCGGGTGCAGCACGAGGACGGGTCGGTCCCGACCTTGCGACGAGTGGTCCTGGTCGTGGCGCTGCTCAACCTCGGCTACTTCGCCGTGGAGCTCTCCGTCGCGCTGTCCGCCGGCTCCGTGGCCCTGCTGGCCGACAGCGTGGACTTCCTGGAGGACACCGCGGTCAACCTGCTCATCTTCGTGGCGCTGGGCTGGCCGATGGCGCGGCGGGCGGTGATGGGCAAGCTGATGGCGCTGCTCATCCTCGGGCCGGCGGCGTTGGCGGCCCTGCAGGCGGTACGACGCTTCGCCGAGCCGGTGCCGCCCGACGTGCTGCCCGTGGTGCTTGCCTCGCTGGGGGCCGTCGTGGTCAACGCCGTGAGCGCGTGGCTTCTGGTCCGCGTACGGCATGAGGGCGGCTCGCTGAGTCGTGCGGCGTACCTCTCGGCGCGCAACGACGTCCTGGTCAACCTCGCCATCATCGTGATGGCGCTGGTCACCCTCGGTACGGGGTCTGGCTGGCCGGACCTGTTGCTGGGGTGCCTGATCATCGGGCTGGCCCTGCACGCGGCGTGGGAGGTCTGGGAGGTCAGCGAGGAGGAGCGGCTGGCCGCCCGTGCGCTCGCCGGCGAGGAGCTGGGCTGAGCCCGGCCGCTCCCTCGCGGAGGCCCCGGGGTGGGGCCTGGCTGTCGATGGCGCCGGGCAGAATGCGGGCATGACCAGCTCGACCGACGCCGCGTCGCCCGACGCCGCCACCGACGCCGCGCGCGAGGAGCACAAGCAGCTCGTCGAGGAGGTCGAGGAGGCGCGCTGGCGCTACTACGTGCTCGACTCTCCCAGCATCGACGACGCCGACTTCGACCGTCGGATGCGTCGCCTGGAGGAGCTGGAGGAGGCGCACCCCGAGCTGCGCACCCCCGACTCCCCGACCCAGAAGGTCGGTGGTGCGGTCTCGACGGAGTTCACGCCGGTCGACCACCTGCAGCGGATGGAGAGCCTCGACAACGCCTTCTCCCTCGAGGAGCTCGAGGCCTGGCACGCGCGGTTGGGCCGCGACGGCGTGGAGTCGCCGGCGCTGCTGTGCGAGCTCAAGGTCGACGGCCTGGCCATCAACCTCCTCTACGAGGACGGCCGGCTCGTGCGCGCGCTGACCCGCGGCGACGGCAGCACCGGCGAGGACGTCACCCCCAACGTCAGGACCATCGACTCGGTCCCGCACCGCCTCACCGGCACCGACGAGTTCCCGGTTCCCGCGCTGGTCGAGGTGCGCGGCGAGGTGTTCCTGCCCACCGAGGCGTTCGAGCGGCTCAACGAGGCGATGACCGAGGCCGGCAAGCCGGTCTTCGCCAACCCCCGCAACGCCGCGGCCGGCTCGCTGCGGCAGAAGGATCCGCGCGTCACGGCGACCCGTGCGCTGGGCATGGTCTGCCACGGCCTGGGCGCCCGGGAGGGCTTCGAGCCGGCGGCCCAGTCCGAGGCGTACGCCGCGCTGCGTGCCTGGGGGCTGCCGACCTCCGACCGGGCGAAGGTGCTGGGCTCGCTGGCCGAGGTGGAGGAGTTCATCACCTACTACGGCGAGCACCGACACGACGTCGAGCACGAGATCGACGGCGTGGTCGTGAAGGTCGACGACGTCGCCGCGCAGCGCCGCCTGGGCTCCACGAGCCGAGCGCCACGGTGGGCGATCGCGTTCAAGTACCCGCCCGAGGAGGTCAACGCCAAGCTGCTCGACATCCGGGTCAACGTCGGCCGCACCGGCCGGGTGACGCCGTACGCCGTCATGGAGCCGACCCGCGTGGCCGGCTCGACGGTCGAGAACGCCACCCTCCACAACGCCCACGAGGTCAGGCGCAAGGACGTCCGCCCCGGTGACACCGTGATCCTGCGCAAGGCCGGCGACGTGATCCCCGAGGTGCTCGGCCCGGTGCTCCCGCTGCGCCCCGAAGGCCTCGCGGAGTGGGTGATGCCCACCGAGTGCCCCTCGTGCGGCACCCCGCTGGCCGAGCAGAAGGAGGGCGACAAGGACCTGCGCTGTCCCAACCACGAGGCCTGCCCGGGGCAGGTCCGCGAGCGGCTCTCCTTCGTGGCGGGGCGCTCTGCCTTCGACATCGACCACCTCGGCTACGAGGGCGTGGTCTCGCTGCTCGAGGCCGGGGTCGTGATGAACGAGGGCGACGTCTTCGACCTCGACGAGGCCAAGCTGCTGCGCACCGACCTCTACACCCGCGCGGCCAAGAAGTCCGAGCAGGAGGACGACGCGGGGGAGCGCGTGCTCAACGCCAACGGGCGCGCCCTGCTCGGCAAGCTCGCCGACCGCTTGGACGTCCCGTTGTGGCGGGTGCTGGTCTCGCTGTCGATCCGGCACGTCGGCCCGACCGCCGCCCGGGCCCTGGCCCAGGAGTTCGGCTCGATGGCCGCGATCCGGGAGGCCACCGAGGAGCAGCTGGCCGCCGCCGAGGGCGTGGGGCCGACCATCGCCGAGGCGGTCACCGCGTGGTTCGAGGTCGACTGGCACTGCGAGATCGTGGAGAAGTGGGAGCGCGCCGGCGTGCGGATGGCCGACGAGCGTGACGAGTCCACCCCCCGCACGCTCGAGGGGCTCACGATCGTGGTCACCGGCAGCCTCGTCGATTTCTCCCGCGACTCCGCCAAGGAGGCGATCCTGAGCCGTGGCGGCAAGGCGGCCGGCTCGGTGTCGAAGAAGACCGACTACGTCGTCATCGGGGAGAACGCCGGTTCCAAGGCCGAGAAGGCCGAGCAGCTCGGGGTGCCGATCCTCGACGAGGACGGCTTCAAGGCGCTGCTGGAGTCCGGCCCGACCACGGAGTGAGCGCGCCCGGCTCCTAGGATGAGCCGCATGCCCGAGATCTCCCGAGACGAGGTCGCCCACCTGGCGACCCTGGCCCGGATCGACCTGTCCGACGCCGAGCTGGACCACCTGGCTCCCCAGCTGTCGGTGATCCTCGAGTCGGTCGCCTCCATCAGTGGGGTGGCCGGCGCCGACGTGCCGCCGACCTCGCACCCGATGCCGCTCACCAACGTCTTCCGCGAGGACGTCGTCGTGCCCGGCCTCACCGCCGAGCAGGCGCTGGCGATGGCACCGGCCGCCGAGGAGCAGCGCTTCGCCGTGCCGCGGATCCTGGGGGACGAGCAGTGAGCGACACGACCCAGACGACCCGCCGCACCGCGGGCGACCTGGCCGCGGCGCTGGCCGCCGGCGAGACCACGTCGGTGGCCCTGACCCAGGCCCACCTCGACCGGATCGCGGCCGTCGACGGCTCCGCCGATGCCGGCGTGCACGCCTTCCTGCACGTCGACGCCGAAGGGGCGCTGGCCGCGGCCGTCGCCTCCGACGAGCGCCGCGCCGCCGGCGCCCCGCTGCACGCCCTGGACGGCGTGCCGGTGGCGGTCAAGGACGTGCTCACCACCACCGGGCTGCCCACCACCTGCGGCTCGAAGATCCTCGAGGGCTGGATCCCGCCCTACGATGCGACCGTCGTGCGCCGCCTCAAGGACGCCGGTCTGCCGATCCTGGGCAAGACCAACATGGACGAGTTCGCGATGGGCTCCTCCACCGAGCACTCCGCCTACGGCCCCACCCGCAACCCGTGGGACCTCGAGCGGATCCCGGGCGGCTCCGGTGGCGGCTCGGCCGCCGCGGTGGCGGCCTTCGAGGCCCCGCTGGCCCTCGGCACCGACACCGGCGGCTCGATCCGCCAGCCCGGCGCGGTCACCGGCACGGTCGGGGTCAAGCCGACGTACGGCGGGGTGTCGCGCTACGGCCTCGTCGCGATGGCCAACTCCCTGGACCAGGTCGGCCCGGTCACCCGCACGGTCCTCGACGCCGCGCTGCTGCACGAGCTGATCGGCGGCCACGACCCGCTCGACTCCACCTCGGTCGACCAGCCGGTCCCGGGCCTGGTCGAGGCCGCCCGCCAGGGCGCCACCGGTGACCTGACGGGCCTGCGCGTCGGCGTGATCACCGAGCTGCAGGGCGAGGGCTACCAGGCCGGCGTGCTGGCCCGCTTCCACGAGTCGCTGGAGCTGCTGACCGCGGCCGGGGCCGAGGTCGTCGAGGTCTCCTGCCCGAGCTTCGTGCACGCGCTGGCGACCTACTACCTGGTGATGCCGTGCGAGGCGTCCTCGAACCTCGCCAAGTTCGACGCGATGCGCTACGGCATGCGGGTGCTGCCCGAGGGCGTGGACGCCCCGTCGGCCGAGCAGGTCATGCGCGCCACCCGCGACGCCGGCTTCGGCGACGAGGTCAAGCGCCGCATCATCCTGGGCACCTACGCGCTCTCCAGCGGCTACTACGACGCCTACTACGGCACCGCCCAGCGGGTGCGCACGCTGATCTCGCGCGACTTCGAGGCCGCCTTCGGCCAGGTCGACGTGCTGGTCAGCCCCACGGCGCCGACCACGGCGTTCAAGCTGGGGGAGAAGCTCGACGACCCGCTGGCGATGTACCTCAACGACCTCGCCACCATCCCCGCCAACCTCGCCGGCGTCCCCGGCATCTCGTTGCCCAGCGGGCTGGCCGACGAGGACGGCCTGCCGGCCGGCTTCCAGGTCCTCGCCCCGGCGATGGCCGACGACCGCCTCTACCGCGTGGGCGCCGCCCTCGAGGCCGCGCTGCACGACCGGTGGGGCGGTCCCCTCCTGGACAAGGTCCCTGCGCTGGAAGGTGTGGCCCGATGAGTGCGACCACCGAGACCCTCGTGCCCTTCGACGACGTGCTGGCGGCCTACGACCCGGCGCTGGGCCTGGAGGTCCACGTCGAGCTCAACACCGCCACCAAGATGTTCTGCGGCTGCCCGGCGGCCTTCGGCGGGGAGCCCAACACCCACGTGTGCCCGACCTGCCTGGGCCTGCCCGGCGCGATGCCGGCGGTCAACGGCAAGGCCGTGGAGTCGGCGATCCGCATCGGTCTCGCGCTGAACTGCGACATCGCCGAGTGGTGCCGCTTCGCCCGGAAGAACTACTTCTACCCGGACATGCCGAAGAACTTCCAGACCAGCCAGTACGACGAGCCCATCGCGTTCGACGGCTACATGGACGTGGAGGTCGACGGGGAGACCTTCCGCGTGGAGATCGAGCGCGCGCACATGGAGGAGGACACCGGGAAGTCCACCCACGTCGGTGGCGCCACCGGACGCATCCACGGCGCCGACTACTCCCTGGTCGACTACAACCGCGCCGGCATCCCCCTCATCGAGATCGTGACCCGCCCGATCCTCGGCGCGGGGGAGAAGGCGCCGGCCGTCGCCCGGGCCTACGTGCAGCAGCTGCGCGACCTGATCGTGGCCCTCGGCGTCTCCGAGGCCCGGATGGACCAGGGCAACCTGCGTGCCGACGTGAACCTCTCGCTGTCGCCGAAGGGCAGCGGCGTGCTCGGCACCCGCACGGAGACCAAGAACGTGAACTCCTTCCGCTCCGTCGAGCGGGCGGTGCGCTTCGAGATGCAGCGGCACGCGGCGATCCTCGACAAGGGCGAGGCGATCTTCCAGGAGACGCGGCACTGGCACGAGGACACCGGGATCACCACCAGCGGTCGCCCGAAGTCCGACGCCGACGACTACCGCTACTTCCCCGAGCCCGACCTGGTGCCCGTGGCGCCGTCGCGCGAGTGGGTCGAGGAGCTGCGCGGCACCCTCCCGGAGAACCCGGTCGAGCGCCGGGCCCGCCTCCAGGAGGCCTGGGGCTTCACCGACCTCGAGATGCGCGACGTCGTCGCTGCCGGGGTCGTGGAGGCCATCGAGGAGACCGTCGCCGAGGGTGCGGCCCCGCAGGCCGCCCGCAAGTGGTGGCTCTCGGAGCTCTCCCGCCGCGCCAACGACGCCGGCGTCGAGATCACCGAGCTGGGCGTCACCCCCGCCCAGGTCGCGGCCGTGCAGAAGCTCGTGGACGACAAGGTGGTCAACGACAAGCTGGCCCGCCAGGTCTTCGACGGCCTGCTCGCCGGCGAGGGCACGCCCGCCGAGATCGTCGAGAAGCGCGGCCTGGCCGTCGTCTCCGACGACGGTGCGCTCTCGACCGCCGTGGACAACGCCATCGCCGCCAACCCCGACGTCGCCGACAAGATCCGCGACGGCAAGGTCGCCGCCGCCGGCGCCCTGATCGGGGCGGTCATGAAGGAGATGCGCGGCCAGGCCGACGCGGCCCGGGTCCGCGAGCTGATCCTGGAGAAGCTCTCCTGACCACCAGGGCGTAGGCTGCCGCCGACACCCATCCACACGCGCCCTGCTGGGGGAAGCCGGTCCGAGTCCGGCGCTGACCCGCAACCGTAGGCGCGCCCCAGCCGGGGCGCGTGAGCCGGAGCACCCGCAAGGCGACGTACCCCCACACACGCTGTCGAGGAACGCAGCGGGGGACGCGGCCCGTGCCGTGCCCTCCCGCTGAGCAGCGGAGAGGACACCTCGTGAAGCACACCATCCTGCGCGGCGCCGTCGCGCTCACCGGCACCGCGGCGCTCGCGCTCGGCACCATCGCCCCGGCCGACGCCGCCCGCGCCGGCGTCCGCGAGGAGAAGAAGGCCGTCCAGTGGCTGGCCGGCGAGCTCGGCGAGGGCGACCTGCTGGTCAACGAGCAGTACGACTTCACCGACGTCGGCCTGAGCATCGATGCCGGCCTCGCGCTCAAGGGTGCTGAGCGCAAGGGCGCCGTCGCCCGCGACATCGCGGCCGCCGCGGCCGGTCAGGTCGCGTCCTACACCCAGGGCGGGGAGTTCGACGAGGGCGCGGTGTACGCCGGCGCCACGGCCAAGCTGGCCGCCTACACCCTCCTCGTCGGCGGTGACGCCACCGACGTCGACGGCACCGACCTGGTCGCCCAGCTCGAGGGCGTCACCACCGACGAGGGCCCCTCCGCCGGGCGGATCGTCGACCAGAGCGCGTACGGCGACTACGCCAACACCATCGGTCAGTCCTTCGCGGCGGTCGCGCTCTCGCGCGCCGGCTCCGCCGACGCCGACGCCGCCGTCTCCTTCCTGCTGCAGCAGCAGTGCGAGGAGGGCTACTTCCGGCTCCCGCTGACCGCTGACGCCGACGCCGAGGACCAGACCTGCGACGGTGCCGAGGGCCAGCCGAGCGTGGACACCACCGCGCTCGTGCTGAACCAGCTGCTCGAGGTCGATGGCGGCGCGGACGTGACCGCTGCGGTCGACGCCGCCGCGGCCTGGCTCGGCAGCGTCCAGAAGGACAACGGCTCGTTCGGCACCGGTGTCGACGGCGAGGGTGCCAACACCAACTCCACCGGCCTGGCCGGCTGGGCGCTCGGTGCGGTCGGCTCGTGCGGCAAGGCCCGCAAGGCTGCTCGCTGGGTGAAGAAGTTCCAGGTCGCGAGCAAGCACTCCGAGACCCAGCTGGACCAGGAGATCGGCGCGATCGCGTTCGACCGCGCGGCCTTCAAGGCCGGCAAGACCGACGGCATCACCGTCGAGACCCGCGACCAGTGGCGCCGGGCCGCCACGCAGGCCGCGCCGTCGCTGCAGAACCTCTCGAAGGCCACGTGCAAGCAGTGAGCCTGATCGCACGCGCGGTGGTCGTCGCCCTGGCGACGGCCACCGTCGTGCTGCCCCTCGGAGGGGTGGGCGCCGGGTCCGCCACCGCGGCCACGTGTGCGGCGGGCGGTGGCGTCAGCGTCGTGGTCGACTTCAACTCCCTCGGCGGCGGTGTGCAGACCGCGTGCGTGGCCGGGGGCGGCGGTGGCAAGGCCCCTGCACTCTTCGACGCAGCAGGGCACACCCTGACCCGCGTGCGCACCCAGCCGGGCTTCGTGTGCCGGGTCGACGACCTGCCCTCCGCGGAGCAGGAGGCGTGCCAGAACACCCCGCCGGCCGACGCCTACTGGGGCCTGTGGTGGTCCAACGGCACGTCGGGGACCTGGACCTACTCCACCGTCGGCGTCGACGGGCTCACCATCCCCGACGGCGGCTCCGTCGCCCTGTCGTGGGACGACGTCGACGGCTCCGCGCCGCCGAGCGCCACACCGCCGAAGGCAGCGGCGTCGAGTCCGAGCAGCGCCCCGGCGAGCAGCCCGACCGCCTCGCCCACGAAGAAGGCCACGCCCACCTCGGGTGGCGGTGGCTCGTCGAGCGGGTCGTCGCCCTCCGTCGCGGGCTCCTCGAGCGCGACGACGGGACCCAGCGCCACGAGCACCACCGACGGGTCGGCCACGAAGCGCCAGCGCGCTCGCAAGGGTCGTGACTCCGACGAGGCGACCGCGAGCGCCACGGCCACCGACTCGGCGACCCCGGAGGTCGAGTCGTCCGCGGACGCCTCCGCGGAGCGTCGTACGACGCAGGCGGCCGGGGCCGAGCCCGACGGCCTGCCCGTGTGGGTCGCGCCGGTGGCCCTGCTGGTGCTGGCCGCGGGTGGCGGCGGCGCCGTCTGGCTGCGCCGGAGATCTGCGTCGTGAACGCCGCGGTCACGAGCCTGCGCACCGCCCGCCTGCCACGCGACCTGCACCCGGTCGCGTGGTGGGTGTGGGCGCTCGGGCTCGCGGCCGCGGCGTCGATGACGACCAACCCGTTCTCCCTGCTGCTGCTCGTGGGCGCCGCGGCGGTCGTGGTGGCCGCGCGTCGCTCCGACCAGCCGTGGTCGCGCTCCTTCCGGATCTACCTGTGGCTGGGCCTGGCGATCGTGGTGCTGCGGGTGGTGTTCCGGCTGCTGCTCGGCGGCGGCTACCCGGGCACCGTCGTTCTGGACCTGCCGGCGATCCCGTTGCCGGAGTGGACCACCGGCATCACGCTGCTCGGGGCGATCACGCTCGAGTCGATCCTCGCCGGCCTCTACGACGGCATGCGGCTGGCCGCGATCGTCGTGTGCGTGGGCGCGGCCAACGCGCTGGCCAACCCCAAGCGGCTGCTGCGCTCGGTGCCGCCGGCGCTCTACGAGGTCGGAGCGGCCATGGTGGTCGCGGTGACGGTGCTGCCCCAGCTGGCCGACTCGGTGCGTCGGGTGCGCGCCGCCCAGGGCCTGCGGGCCGGGGCGGGTGGGCGCGTCCGAGGGGTGCGTCGCTTCCTGGTGCCGGTGCTGGAGGACGCGATCGACCGGTCGATGGCGATGGCCGCCGGCATGGACGCGCGCGGCTACGGCCGGGCGCCCGGCCTGGACCGGCGGGCCCGCGTGCGCACCGGTGCCCTGATGATCATCGGTCTGTGCGGCACCTGCCTGGGCACTTACGCGGTGCTCGACCGCACCGCCCCGCGCTACCTCGCGCTGCCCGTGCTCCTGCTCGGCGTGGGCCTGGCCGTGCTCGGGCTGGTCAGCGCCGGGCGCCGGGTCGAGCGCACCCGCTACCGCCCCGACGCCTGGCAGTGGCCGGAGTGGGTCGTCGCCGGGGCCGGCGTCCTGACCGCCGCGCTGTGGGTGTGGACGGCCCGGACCCAGCTGGCCATCTCCTACCCGGCCCTCGACGTGGTGCCGGTGATCGGCCTCGGCGTGCTCGCCGGCGTCGCCGTGGCGCTCGCGGGTGGCCTGGCCGCGCCGCCGCCGGCCTCCCCACCGGTCCCTCGGGGGCGGCTGGCCCGTGAGCAGGCCGAGGCGGTGGCCGCATGAGCGCGCCGGTGCTCGAGCTGCGGGGCGTCCGGTTCGGCTACCGCGCCGGGCATGCCCCGGTGCTCGCCGACGTCGACCTCGTCGTGGAGGAGGGCGAGCTGGTGCTGCTCTCCGGGCCCACCGGTGTCGGCAAGTCCACGCTGCTCGGCGTCGTCGCCGGTCTGGTGCCCCGCTTCTCCGGGGGCGTGCTGGCGGGCGACGTGCTGCTCGAGGGCGAGAGCGTGCTGCGCCGCCCGCCCCGCGACCGTGCCCACGTGGTGGGCTACGTCGGCCAGGACCCCGCGCTGGGCTTCGTCACCGACACCGTCGAGGAGGAGCTGGCCTACGGCATGGAGCAGCTCGGCCTCCCGGCCGCCACGATGCGACGCCGGGTCGAGGAGACCCTCGACCTGCTCGGCATCGCCGACCTGCGCGCCCGCGACCTGCGCACCCTCTCCGGCGGCCAGCAGCAGCGGGTCGCCATCGGCGCCGTGCTCACCATGCACCCCCGGCTGCTGGTCCTCGACGAGCCGACCTCGGCCCTCGACCCCACCGCGGCCGAGGAGGTGCTGGCCACCCTCACCCGGCTCGTGCACGACCTCGGGGTCTCGGTGCTGCTGGCCGAGCACCGGCTGGAGCGGGTGGTGCCGTTCGCCGACACGATGTGCCTGATGACCGGCGACGGGCGGGTCCAGGTCGGCGCCCCCGTCGACCTGCTGGCCTCCTCCCCGGTCGTGCCGCCGATCGTCGAGCTCGGGCGGGCCGCGGGCTGGAGCCCGCTGCCGCTCAGCGTGCGTGACGCCCGGCGGCGGGCTCGGGGGTTGGGCGACCGGCTCGCGGCGGCCTCCCCGGCCCCCGCGGCGCCGCCTGCCGACGCGGACGCTGACGGCCTGCGGGCCCGCGGGGTCACCGTGGTCCACGGCCGGGAGGTCGCCGTACGCTCCGTCGACCTGACGCTGCCCGCCGGCCGCGTCACCGCGCTGATGGGGCGCAACGGCTCCGGCAAGTCCTCGCTGCTGTGGGCGCTGCAGGGCACGGGTGCGCGCTTCGCCGGGACGGTGGAGGTACGCCGGGGCGAGACCGTCGCCGACCCTGCCGAGCGGCCCGCGGCGCAGCGACGTGCCCTGGTCGGGCTGCTCCCGCAGAACGCGGCGGACCTGCTCTACCTCGAGACCGTCGCCGAGGAGCTGGACGCGGGCGACGGTGGCGACGGCTCGTGCCGGGAGATCCTCGACTCGCTGGTGCCCGGCGTGCCCGACGACGCGCACCCGCGCGACCTGTCCGAGGGCCAGCGGCTCGCGCTGGCGCTCTCGCTGGTGCTGGCCGCCCGGCCCGGTGTGGTGCTGCTCGACGAGCCGACGCGTGGGCTGGACTACGCCGCCAAGCGGGTGCTGGCAGGGACGGTGCGAGACCTGGCGGCCGAGGGGCACGCGGTGCTGGTGGCCTCCCACGACGTGGAGTTCGTGGCCCAGGCCGCCGACGACGCGCTGGTGCTGGCCGACGGCGAGGTCGTGTCCCGTGGGCCGGCGCGAACGGTGGTCGCGGAGTCGCCGGCCTTCGCCCCGCAGGTCACCAAGGTGCTCGGCCCGCCGTGGCTGCGGGTCGACGAGGTGGTCGCCGCGCTGGAGACGGCGTGAGCGGGGGCGTCCCCGATCTGCGGGTCGCGGCCGTCCCGCTGTCGCGGCGCTCGCTGGCGGTGCTGGGGCTGGCGTCGTTCGCCGGCCTCATGATGCTGGTCTGGCCGCTGCTGCTGCGGGTGCCCGAGGGCACCCGGGTGGACCCGCCGTTCCTGTTCCTCGCGCTGCTGCCGGTCGTGGTCGCGGTGGTGCTGGCCGAGGTCACCGAGGGTGGCCTCGACGCGCGGGTCCTGGCGCTGCTCGGGGTGCTGAGCGCCGTCAACGCCGTCACCCGGGCGATCTCCCCGGGGCTCTCGGGCGTGGAGCTGGTCTTCTTCCTGCTGATCATCTCCGGGCGGGTGCTGGGGCCCGGGTTCGGCTTCGCGCTGGGGTGCACGTCGTTGTTCGCCTCGGCGCTGATGACCGCCGGGGTCGGGCCGTGGCTGCCGTACCAGATGCTCATCTCGGCCTGGGTCGGCATGGGCGCCGGGCTGCTGCCGCGGGCGCGGGGGCGCCTCGAGATCGTGCTGCTGGCGGCCTACGCCGTGGTGGCGGCGTACCTCTTCGGGGCGCTGATGAACCTCTCCAGCTGGCCCTTCGCCCTCGGCATCGCCGTGCCCGGCCACGAGGGCGAGCTGTCCTACGTGCCCGGCGCGCCGCTGCTGGAGAACCTCCACCGCTTCGGCGTCTACACGCTGCTCACCTCCACCGGCGGCTGGGACACCATGCGCGCGATCACCAACGCCGCTGCCGTGGTCATCCTCGGCCCCGCTGTCCTGGCCGTGCTCCGTCGGGCCGCGCGGCGGGCGACGGTGGTGGGGACGGTGGCCGAGCCGGCAGGTTCATCGGCCGGCCGATGAACCGTGCCGAGCGTGCTCAGGGCCGGATCTGCAGGATCTTGTCGTCCCCGTCGACGGGGGAGCCCCGACCGTCACGGTTGCTGGTGGTGACCCAGAGCGTGCCGTCGGGCGCGGCGACGACCGAGCGCAGCCGCCCGTGGTCGCCGACGAAGAAGGCGCGCGGCTTGCGGGCCTTCTTGCTCTTCACCTCGACCCGCCACAGCCGCTGGCCCTTCAGGGCCCCGAGCCACAACCGGCCGTCGGCGTAGGCCAGGCCAGAGGGGGAGGCGTCGTCGGTGGCCCAGGTGACCTGGGGGTCGACGTAGCCCTGCTTCTTCCCGCCCTCGCCCTCGACCGCGGGCCAGCCGTACTCGCGCCCGGCGGTGATCAGGTTGAGCTCGTCGAAGCGGTCCTGGCCGAACTCCGAGGCCCACAGCTTGGTGCCGACGAAGGCCAGCCCCTGGATGTTGCGGTGGCCGAGCGTCCACACGGGGGAGTCGGGGTCGGGGTTCCCGGGCGCGGGGTCGCCGTCGGGGGTGATCCGCAGGACCTTGCCGCCCAGGTCGTCGGGGTCCGCGGCGCGCGGCGGATCGCCGGCCTCGCCGGTGGAGACGTAGAGGTAGCCGTCGGGGCCGAAGACCAGCTGGCCGCCGTCGTGGATGAACCCGTTGGGGATCCCGGTCAGCACCGACTCGAGCTCGCCGAGCCGCTCGCCCTCGAGCACGCCGCGCACCACCCGGTTGTCGGTGGGGGTGGTGAGGTAGAGGTAGACCAGCCCGTCGTCGTCGTACGACGGTGACACGGCCACCCCGAGCAGCCCTCCCTCGCCCGCGGGCGCGGCGGCGTCGACCGTGGCGACCTCGACGACCTCGTGCTCGGGTCCGCGCAGCAGCAGCACGCGCGTGGAGTCCCGCTCGGTGACGATCGCGTCGCCGTCGGGCAGGAACGCGATGCCCCACGGCACCTCGAGACCGGTCGCGATCGTGCCGACGAGCTCGGGCGGCCCGGACTCCTCGCCGGCGTCGGTCGGGTCGTCGGTCGGGTCGTCGGTCGGCGACCCGGTGGCTGCGGTGCTGGAGGGCGCGCTGGTCGGCACGGGCAGCGGGGTGCCGGTGGCGGTCGTCTCGATGATCGTGACCGTCGAGGTGCTGCCCTCCTGCAGGCAGCCGGTCAGCGCGAGCGGCAGCACCGCGGCGGCAGCGACGCCCCGGCGCAGGCGGGTCACGAGACCTTCTCGAGCAGCTCCAGCAGCAGCGCGTGGACCTCCTCGGGGCGTTCGAGGCCCAGGAAGTGGCTGCCCGGCAGCTCGACGTAGGTCGCACCCTCGATGCGGTCGGCGGCGGTACGCATGTCGCGCGCGCCGGCCAGGACGTCCCAGCGGCCGGCGACGAACGTCGCCGGCACCCGGATGTTGCGCAGCGAGACACGCCCGTGCTCGGAGGTGCGCAGCGCGAGGTGGAAGTACCAGTCCAAGGGGGTCGTCAGGAACTCGGTGATCGCCGTGGCGGTCATCTCGGGGTCGCGGACCGGCAGCATGAAGCCGCTGTGGCTGAGCAGGTCCACCGCACGCTTGCCGATGGGCAGCCGCCGGGCGATGGGGGTCAGGGCCCACCCGGCGTGCTTGGCGGCGCGGGCGGCGTTGATCGTGAGCGTGCGGGAGACGACGTGCGGCAGGTGCAGCGGGCCCAGCATCGTGGCGAAGGTGTCACCGGGGACCCCGGCGACGGCGAAGAGGCCCGAGACCCGCTCGGGGTGGCGGAAGGCCAGCTCGAACATCGTGTTGACGCCCATCGACCAGCCCATGAGCACGGCCCTGGCCACCCCGAAGTGGTCCATGACCGACAGCCCGTCCTCGACGAACTCCTCGATCCCGCAGCGCTCGGGGTCCTCGGGCCGCTGGGAGCCGCCGGTGCCGCGGTGGTTCCAGGAGACGACCCGGACCTCGCAGGCGGGGTCGAGCAGTGCCGGCCAGGTCCACGGGTTGGTGCCCAGGCCGTTGCAGAGCACCACCGTCGGCCCCGGCTTGGTGCCCTCGGGGTCGTTGGTCCACGCCCGCAGGCGGGTGCCGTCGTCGGAGAGCACCTCGTGGAAGGTGACGGAGGAGGTCGTGACCGCTCGGTCCGCGGAGGTCGGCATGCCGCGATTGTGCCCGAGACCGAGCCGGGGTGGGGGCGCTGCTCAGCCGTGGGCGGTGTGACCCGGGTGACCCCCAGGATCAGCCTGCGCGCGACCGGGGCCGTCGGACGGCTGCGGCTCGTGCCCGGCGAGGGCGTCGAGCCGGCTCTGCTCGGTGGCGGGGGCGGGGACCCGGGCGGCGAGGAACTCCTCGACCTCCTCCCGCTCCGCGCGGCGCACCGCCAGGGCGGTACCGGCGACCATGGCGTTGCGGCACGCCGAGCGCTGGGAGTCGACCGCCCAGCGCTGCACCGAGGTGAGCACCGAGCCCGGCAGCCGTGAGCTGAGGGCCTGCCACGCCGAGCCGGACACGCTGCGGGTCGTGGTGAGGACCGTCAGGCGGGGCGTCGCGGCGGACGGCGGCGTACGGGGTGCCTCGGACTGCATGCGGGACGACTCCTCGGGGGACAGCAGGGAGCCAGTGGGTGGGGCCATCGGCGGGTACGCGACCCACCCTAGGTCGTGAGAGTGCTCTCACAAGGGCGCGCGTGTGACGTCTCCGTGAACGGGTCCGCTTCCGGCCATGAGCAGCCGGCTCGGCGGGGGCGGGTCAGTCCCGGAGCACGGCCTGCTGGCCGCTGCGGGTCGCGCCGACGCTGGCGACGACGACGCAGGCGATGGCGGCGTACTGCGGGGGCCCGAGCAGCTCGCCGAGCACGGCGATGCCGGCCAGCGCGGCGGCGGCCGGCTCCAGGCTCATCAGGATCCCGAAGACCCCGGGGGAGAGGGTGCGCAGCGCGACCAGCTCGCAGCTGTAGGGGATCACCGAAGACAGCACCCCGACGGCGGCGCCGACCAGCAGCACCCACGGGTCGAGCAGGTCGGTCCCGCCGATGCCGACGGCGAGCGGCGTCAGCAGCACGGTCGCGACGACACTGGCGACGGCCAGGCCGTCCAGCCCCTCCCAGCGGCGCCCTGTGCGCGCGCTGAGCAGGATGTACGCCGCCCACGCTGCGCCCGCGAGCAGGGCGAACCCGACCCCGGCGGCATCGAGGTGGTCGCCGTCGAAGCCGAGCAGCAGCACCCCGGCTCCCGCGAGGAGCACCCACAGCAGGTCCCGCGGACGTCGGGACCCGAGCACCGCGAGCGCCAGCGGACCGATGAACTCGATCGTGACCGCCACCCCGAGCGGGATGCGCGCGAACGACTGGTAGATCGCCCAGTTCATCAGGCCCAGGCTGAGACCGAACGCCACCACCACCGCCCAGTCCTCGCGGCTGCGGCCGCGCACCCGCGGCCGCAGGACCGCCACGAGCACCAGCACGCTGGTGGCCAGGCGCAGCCACACGATCGTGGTCGGCGCGACGTCGTCGAACAGCGACTTGGCGAAGCCGGCACCGAGCTGGACCGAGGCGATCCCGATGAGCACGAGCCAGACGGGTGACACCGTCGGTGCCGAGGTGTTCGATGAGTTCGGCCCGGTCACCGGGTCAACCTAGGTGATCACGACACGTGGACGACGGACGGGAGGCAGCCGTGAGCAGCACGGTGCTGATGGTGGGGACCCGCAAGGGTCTGTGGGTCGGACGCTCGGACGAGGCCCGCCGGGAGTGGGAGTGGAGCGGCCCGCACAGCGACATGGAGGAGGTCTACTCCTGCCTGGTCGACACCCGCGGGGGCACGCCCCGCCTGCTGGTGGGCGCGTCGTCGTCGTGGCTGGGCCCGCAGGTGCGGATCAGCGAGGACCTCGGCGCCACCTGGCGCGACGCCGAGCAGGCGCCGCGCTTCCCCGACGACGTCGACGCCTCGGTCGAGCGGGTCTGGCAGCTCGCGGCCGGTGCGCAACCGAGCGTGGTGTGGGCCGGCACCGAGCCGGGGGCGATCTTCCGCTCCACCGACGGCGGCGAGACCTACGCCCTCGAGCGCAACCTCTGGGACCACCCGCACCGCGCCGAGTGGGGCGCGGGCTTCGGCGGGCAGGCCTTCCACACCGTCCTCCCGCACCCGGAGGACCCCGCGTCGGTCACCGCTGCGATCTCCACCGGCGGGGTCTACCGGACCACCGACGACGGCGCCTCGTGGCACCCGCGCAGCCAGGGCATCTCCGCGATCTTCCTGCCCGAGGGCCAGCAGTTCCCGCCCTACGGGCAGTGCGTGCACAAGGTCGCCCGCCACCCCTCCCGTCCCGAGCGGCTCTACGTGCAGAACCACGGCGGGGTCTTCCGCTCCGACGACGAGGGCGGCTCCTACACCTCCATCGCCGACGGCCTGCCCTCGGACTTCGGGTTCCCGATGGTCGTGCACCCCCACGAGCCCGACACGATCTACACCTTCCCGCTCGGCGGCGGCGAGGGGCGCTACCCGGTCGGCGCGAGGGCCCGGGTGTGGTGCTCGCGCGACGCCGGCGACACCTGGGAGGAGCTCGGCGCCGGGCAGCTGCCCGACAGCTTCTACGTGGGAGTCATGCGCGACGCCATGACGGTCGACGACCACGCCACGGCGGGGGTGTACGTCGGCGCGCGCAACGGGTCGGTGTGGGTCTCGCCCGATGCCGGGGAGACGTGGCTCTGCGCCGTACGCGACCTGCCGGACGTGATGTGCGTGCGCGCCGCCGCGGTCTGAGCCGCCTCCACGCCGAGCCGGCGTATTGATACGCCGGTTCGACCCGACGGCCAGGCCGAGCCGGCGTATTGATACGCCGGTTCGGCAGTCCCGGTCAGTCCTGGAGGCCGAAGGCGGGTGGGTCGGTGGGCGGGGGACCGGCGAGCTCCGGGGCCTCGTCGGCCATCGGGATCGGCTCCGGCACGCCGGCGGTGATCTTCGAGCCGTCGGCGCGCGTGCCGCCGAGCTGCGGGTGCTCGTCGAGCTCGTGTCCCAGCCGGGTGCCGGCCGCGCCCCCCTCGCCGAGAGGTACGACGAGGGGCTCGTCGGCGTGCACGACGTGCTCGCTCCCGCGCACGCTCACCGGGACCCCGCCGGTGCCCGCGACCACGGTGAACGTCATCGAGTCCGCGGCCAACCGCACCCGGACCCGCGAGTCGCGCCACACCAGCGCGAACGTCAGCTGGTCGAACGCGTCGGGCAGTCGCGGGTCGAAGCTCAGCCGACCGCCGCGGTCGCGCATCCCGCCGAAGCCGCAGACCAGCGCCGACCACACACCGCCGGTCGAGGCGATGTGCATGCCGTCCACGGTGTTGCCGTGCAGGTTGGCCAGGTCGACGTACAACGCCTGCCGGAAGTACTCCCACGCCTGCTCGTGGTAGCCGACCTCGGCCGCCATCACGGATTGCACGACCGCCGACAACGTGGAGTCGCCGGTGGTGATCGGGTCGTAGTACTCGAAGTCGGCGCGCTTCTCCTCCGCGGTGAACCGGTCGCCCTGGAGGAACAGTGCGAGCACGACGTCGGCCTGCTTGAGCACCTGGAACCGGTAGATCACCAGCGGGTGGTAGTGCAGCAGCAGGGGTCGCAGCTCGTCGGGGGTGCGGGAGAGGTCCCAGACCTCACGGTCGAGGAAGAAGTCGTCCTGGGGGTGGATGCCCAGGCCCTCGTCGAAGGGGATGTGCATGCCCTCGGCGCAGCGCGCCCACTCCGCGACCTCGTCGTCCTCGAGGCCCAGACGGGCGCAGATCTGGCGGAAGTCGACCGGGTGGTCACGACGGATCCGCTCGACGGCGGCGACGGCCTGCTCGAGGTTGTGCCGGGCCATCACGTTGGTGAACAGGTTGTTGTTGACGACCGTCGTGTACTCGTCGGGGCCGGTGACGCCGTGGATGTGGAAGGTCGGCGTGCCGTTCTCGCGCCAGAAGCCGAGGTCGGCCCACATCCGGGAGGTCTCGACGAGGATGTCGATGCCGTGGCGCAGCAGGAAGCCCACGTCGTCGGTGGCGGCGAGGTACTGCGTCAGCGCGTAGACCACGTCGGCGTCGATGTGGACCTGGGCGGTGCCGGCGGCGTAGTAGGCCGAGGCCTCCTCGCCGTTGATCGTGCGCCAGGGGAACAGCGCGCCCTTCTGGGCCATCTCCGCGGCCCGGTGCCGCGCGGCGTCGAGCATCCGGGAGCGGAAGTGCAGGAGGTTCTTGGCCAGCGCCGGCTGGGTGTAGGTGAGGAACGGCGCGACGTAGATCTCGGAGTCCCAGAAGTAGTGGCCCTCGTAACCGGACCCCGTGACGCCCTTCGCGGGCACGCCCCACTGGTCGGCGCGGGCGGATGCCTGCGCCAGGGAGAACAGGTTGAACCGGATCGCCTGCTGGGTGGCGCGGGCCTCGTCGTCGGAGCGCTCGGAGAGCGTGTCCACGTCGGCGGCGTCCCAGAACGCGTCGAACCACGCGCGCTGCTCGGCGACGGCGTCACCGATGCCCTGGCGGGCGGCGCGGTCCAGGGTGCGGTCGCAGCGGTCGGCCAGCTCGCGGACCGGCACGCCGCGCGAGGAGTGGTAGGCCACGACCTTCTCCAGCCGCACCGGGCGGCCCTGGTCGGCCTGCACCCGGTAGACCATCTTGGCCAGGTCGTCGTCGTGGCGGACCACGACGTCGGCGTCGTCGTGGGTGTGCAGCGTGTGGTCGGCCGCGACGGCGATCGTCATCTTCGAGGAGGCGCACTGGTAGCCCAGCAGCATCCGGTCGTCCTCGACCTGGCTCATCCGCGGCAGCAGCACCCGGTGCTCGAAGCTGCCGGCCTTGCGCGGGTCCACGCCCTCGCCCATGGCCGCCGACGCGTCGTGGTACTCGTCGGTGCCGTCCTGGCGGTTGAGCAGCTGGGAGGAGATCACGATCGGGGCGTCGCCCTCGAGCATGGTGACCTCGAGGGTGAGCAGCGCCAGGTGGCGCTGGGTCATCGAGACCATCCGGGTCGAGTCGACCTTGACCCGCTTGCCCGACGGGGTGCGCCACACCAGGGAGCGGCGCAGCACCCCGTCCCGGAAGTCCAGGATGCGCTCGTAGTGCTCGAGGTCGGCGGTGCCGAGGATCAGCGGCTCGTCGTCGACGTAGAGCTTCATCAGCTTGGCGTCGGGGACGTTGACGATCGTCTGGCCGGTGCGCGCGAAGCCGTAGGCGGCCTCGGCGTGCCGGATCTCCCACGTCTCGTGGAAGCCGTTGACGAAGGTGCCGTGCGCGTAGGCGTCACGACCCTCCTCGGGGTTGCCGCGCATCCCGAGGTAGCCGTTGGCCACGGTGAACAGCGTCTCGGTCACCCCGAGGTCGTGGTGGCCCGGGGTGCGCTCGACCAGGCGCCACGGGTCGACGGGGAAGCGGCTGCGGTCCATCGGGTCGCCGAGGACCGGCCCGCGGCTCACTGACCGGCCCCGTCGGTGGCGGCGGGCACCAGCTCGACCAGGTCGGAGACGACCACGTCGGCCCCGGCGTCGCTGAGCACGTCGCGGCCGGCCCCGCGGTCGACGCCGACGACGAGCGCGAAGCCCCCCGCCGCACCGGCGCGTACGCCGGAGACCGCGTCCTCCACGACCACGGCCGCCTCCCGGGGGACCCCCAGGGCGTCCGCGGCGTGCTGGAAGGTGTCGGGTGCGGGCTTGCCGGGCAGGCCCTCGGCGGCAGCGACGCGACCGTCGACGACCGTCGAGAAGCGGTCGGACAACCCGGCGGCGTCCAGCACCGCGGGGGCGTTGGCGCTCGAGGAGACGATCGCCAGCGGCGTACCGAGGTCGCGCAGGTGGTCGAGCAGGGCGACGGTGCCCGGGTAGGGGTCGACGCCGTCGCGCTCGAGCACGGCGTTGAAGGCGTCGTTCTTGCGGTCGCCGAGGCCCTGCACCGACTGCGGGTCGCCGGACTCGGGCAGCGAGATGCCGCGGGAGGCGAGGAAGTCGCGGACGCCGTCGTAGCGGGGCTTGCCGTCGACGTGGGCGAAGTAGTCGGCGTCGGTGTAGGGGGAGCGGTCGTCGGCCGGGCCGTCGTAGGCGGCCAGGAACTCGTTGAACATCTCCGCCCACGCACGCATGTGCACCTCGGCGGTGGGGGTGATCACGCCGTCGAGGTCGAAGAGCACGGCGGCGTGGTCGGGCCAGGTCACCGTCGGGGGTGCGGCAGGGGATCCAGTCACCCGAAGAGGCTAGGGCGTCGGTGCGCACCCGCGCAGCCGGAGGGTTGAGACGTGTCGAAAGCGTGAGAGCCGTCGCACGTAGGCTTTCCCCCATGACCGGACCCGACAGCACCCCCGACCTGAAGCCCCGCTCCCGCGACGTCACCGACGGTCTCGAGCGGGCCGCGTCGCGAGGGATGCTGCGGGCCGTAGGCATGGGCGACGACGACTGGGAGAAGCCGCAGATCGGCGTGGCGTCCAGCTGGAACGAGATCACCCCCTGCAACCTCTCGCTCGACCGGCTGGCCAAGGCGGTCAAGAACGGCGTGCACGCCGCCCAGGGCTACCCCCTGGAGTTCGGCACGATCTCGGTCTCCGACGGCATCTCGATGGGCCACGAGGGCATGCACTTCTCGCTGGTCTCCCGCGAGGTCATCGCCGACTCCGTCGAGGTGGTCATGAACGCCGAGCGCCTCGACGGCTCGGTGCTGCTGGCCGGCTGTGACAAGTCGCTGCCCGGCATGCTGATGGCCGCCGCCCGGCTCGACCTGGCCAGCGTCTTCCTCTACGCCGGCTCGATCATGCCCGGCCAGGTCGACGGCAAGGACGTCACCATCATCGACGCCTTCGAGGCCGTCGGTGCGTGCCTGGCCGGCAAGATCAGCCGTGACGAGGTCGACCGGATCGAGCGCGCGATCTGCCCCGGCGAGGGCGCCTGCGGCGGCATGTACACCGCCAACACGATGGCCGCCGTCGGCGAGGCGCTGGGCATGTCGCTGCCCGGCTCGGCCGCGCCGCCGGCCGTCGACCGCCGCCGCGACGGCTTCGCCCACCGCTCCGGCGAGGCCGTGGTCAACCTGATCGCGAAGGGCATCACCGCCCGCCAGATCATGACGATGGAGGCCTTCGAGAACGCCATCACCGTCGTGATGGCGCTGGGCGGCTCCACCAACGCCGTGCTGCACCTGCTGGCCATCGCCCGCGAGGCCGAGGTGCCGCTGACCATCGACGACTTCAACCGCATCGGCGACAAGGTGCCGCACCTGGGCGACCTCAAGCCGTTCGGCAAGTACGTCATGAACGACGTCGACAAGATCGGCGGCATCCCCGTGGTGATGAAGGCGCTGCTCGACGCCGGTCTCATGCACGGCGACGCGCTCACCGTCACGGGCAAGACGCTGGCCGAGAACCTCGCCGACCTCAACCCGCCGGCCCTCGACGACGACGTCATCCGTTCGCTCGAGCGCCCGATCCACAAGACCGGCGGCCTGACGATCCTCAAGGGCTCGCTGGCCCCCGACGGGGCCGTGGTGAAGTCCGCCGGCTTCGACGAGACCGTCTTCGAGGGCACCGCCCGGGTCTTCGACGGCGAGCGCGCCGCGATGGACGCGCTGGCGGCCGGCAAGATCGTCGCGAACGACGTCGTGGTCATCCGCTACGAGGGCCCCAAGGGCGGCCCCGGCATGCGCGAGATGCTCGCCATCACCGGTGCCATCAAGGGCGCGGGCCTCGGCAAGGACGTCCTGCTGCTCACCGACGGCCGCTTCTCCGGGGGCACGACCGGTCTCTGCGTCGGCCACGTCGCCCCCGAGGCCGTCGACGGCGGCCCGATCGCCTTCGTCCGCGACGGCGACAAGATCACCCTCGACGTCCTCAACCGCACCCTCGAGGTCGAGCAGGGCGAGGACTGGGACTCCCGCAGGGAGGGCTGGGCCCCGAACCCGCCGAAGTACACCAAGGGTGTGCTCGGCAAGTACGCCAAGATCGTCTCCTCCGCCGCGCACGGCGCCGTCACGGGCTGACGGGGACGCCGGACGAGGACAGGCACAACCACGGCCCGACCCTCCAAGAACCCGCGTCTGCCCAGGTCAGGCGTGCGCGGCGACGGAGGGTCGGTCCTTGCGCCTGTTTTCGTACGAGCGGCCGTCAGCGGACGACGTCGAGCACCTGCAGCGTGACCCCGTTGGCGTAGGCCGCGTGCTCGACGAGCTCGAGCTTCACCGTCTCGCCGGAGTCGGCGAAGAGCCTCTTGCCGGCGCCGAGGACGAGCGGGAAGACGAGCAGGTGCAGCCGGTCCACGAGCCCGGCGGCGAGCAGCCCCTGGGACAGGGTGGCCGACCCGTGGACGTAGATCGGCCCCTCGCCCTCGTCGGTGCGCGCCTTGAGGGCCGCGACGTCGTCGAGGGACCGCAGCACGTGGGTGTTGGTCCAGTCCGAGCCCTGGAGCGTCGAGGAGACGACGTACTTCGGCATCGCGTTGTAGGCCTCGAACTCCTCCATCGACGGCCACACCGGCGCGAACTCGTCGTGGGAGACGCGGCCGAGCAGCAGCGCGCTGGCCTCCTCCTGCTCGCGGCCCTTGATGTCGTAGGCGGCCTCCTCGAACGGGACCTCCGAGAAGGTCCAGCTGGGGTCCTCCACGACGCCGTCGAGGGTGATGAACTCGGTGACGATCAGCTTCCTCATGTCCGCATCAGACCAGCCGGCACCGACGGACTCATCGGTGGGCGCCTCACCACGTGTCGACCGGACGTCCGCTGCCGACCAGCCGACCGTCGCGATCCGCGGCGTCGAGCAGCCGCACGAGCACCCCGCGGGTCTCGGCGGGGTCGATGACGTCGTCGATCTCGAAGTGGCGCGCGACCTCGAGGGCGGTCGAGCTCGCCTGGGCGTACGCCGTGAGCTCCCGCACCCGCGCCTCGCGCTCGGCCTCGTCCTCGATCGCCTCGAGCTCGCGGCGCATCGAGAGCCGCACCGCTCCCTCGAGCCCCATCGCACCGAGGTGCGCACCGGGCCAGGCCAGCGTCATCAGCGGCTCGTGGGTGCTGCCGCCGAGCATCGCCTGGGCGCCGAGGCCGTACCCGCGACGCAGCACCACCCCGATCAGCGGCACCTCCATCCGCGCGGCGGCGACCAGCAGCCGTGAGGTGTGCCGGACCAGGCCGGTGCGCTCCGCGTCGGCGCCGACCATCATCCCGGGGGTGTCGACCAGCGAGACGACCGGGAAGCCGTGGGCGTCGCACAGCTGCAGGAACCGGGCGGCCTTGTCGCCGGCGTCGGCGGTGATCGCGCCGGCCCAGTGCCGGGTGTCGTTGCCGAGGACGCCGACGGTGCGGCCCTCGACGCGCCCGAGCGCGGTGAGCAGCTCGGGGGCGAAGGTGGGTCGCAGCACCGTCACCGAGTCCTCGTCGCACAGCGTCTCGACGATCGGCAGCAGCTCGTAGGCGGTGCGCTCACCCTCGGGCACGGCGTCGCGCAGGGCGCTCTGGTCCGGTGCGGTCCAGCTCGACGACCGCCCGAGGAAGTAGCCGATCAGCTCGCGGGCGGTGCCGACCGCGTCGTCCGTGGTCACGTCGACCACGCCGTTGGCCTCCATCACCTCGATCGGACCCACGTCGGCGGCCGCCACGTCCCCGAGCCCTCCGCCGGCGATCATCGCGGGCCCGCCCATGCCCAGCGAGGCACGCTCGGTGGCGACGATGAGGTCCGAGCAGCCGGCGATGACGGCGTTGCCGGCGAAGCAGTTGTCCTCGACCACCGCGATCCGCGGCACCCGCCCGGAGAGCCGGGCCCACGCCGCGAACGTCGTCACGTCGAGCGCCGAGACCAGGGGGATGTCGGTGTCGCCCGGTCGGCCGCCCCCGCCCGCGGCGAAGAAGACGGTGGGCAGGCCCAGCCGCGAGACCACGTCGATGAGCCGGTCGGTCTTGCGGTGCCCGCGCATCCCCTGGGTGCCGGCCATGACGAGGTAGTCGTAGGACATGACGGCCACCTGGTGGCCCTCGATCGTCGCGAGCCCGCCCACGATCCCGTCGGCCACGCTGCGGTCCAGGAGCTCCTCGAGCGGACGGCGCTGGGACTGGGCCGCGGTCACGAAGCGCCCGTACTCCACGAACGAGCCGTCGTCGACCAGCGCCGCGACGTTCTCCCGGGCGGTGCGGCCGCCGCGCGCGTGCAGCCGCTCGACGGCGTCGGGGCGGGCGGAGTCCTCGGTCAGGGCCCGCCGCGCGAGCACCTCCAGCAGCTCGGGGCGGATGCTCATGCCGGGAGCATGCCAGCAGCCCCGCGCCCCCTCGGGTAGACATGCGCCGTGAGCACCCAGCCCGGCCCAACCGCCCCCGACGCCGCCGCCCCCGACGCCGCCGCCCTCGACGCCGCCGACCCGCTGGCGCACCTGCGGGAGCGGTACGTCGGCAGCGAGACGCCCCTGGTCTACTTCGACGGCAACTCGCTGGGCCGGCCACTCCGGGTCACCGCCGAGCGGCTCACGACCTTCGTCGAGGCCGAGTGGGGCGGGCGGCTGATCCGCGGGTGGGACGAGTCGTGGATGGAGCTGCCGCTGGTCGTCGGCGACGAGATCGCGGCCGCCTGCCTGGGGGCGGCGCCCGGCCAGACCACCGTCGGGGACTCCACGACCGTGCTGCTCTACAAGGCCTTGCGCGCGGCCTGCGCGCTGCGGCCCGGGCGTCACGAGGTGGTGCTGTGCCGCGACGACTTCCCGACCGACAGGTACGTCGCCGCGTCGGTCGCCCGGGAGCTCGGGCTGACCCTGCGGTGGGTCGAGGTGGACCCGGCCGCCGGGGTGTCCACCGAGGACGTGGCGGCCCAGCTCTCCGGCGACACCGCCGTGGTGCTGCTCAGCCACGTCGCCTACCGCTCGGCGTGGCTGGCCGACGCCGAGGCGATCACCCGCGCCGCCCACGACGTCGGCGCGGTCGTGCTGTGGGACCTCTCGCACTCGGTCGGCTCGGTGCCGCTGGCCCTCGACGAGTGGGGCGTCGACCTGGCCGTCGGCTGCACCTACAAGTACCTCGGGGGCGGCCCCGGGTCGCCCGCGTTCGTCTACGCCGCCCAGCGGCACCACCACGTGCTCGACCAGCCCGTGACCGGGTGGATGGGGCACGCCGACCCGTTCGCGATGGGGCCGGACTGGGCACCCGCCCCGGGCATCCGCCGGATGATCTCGGGCACCCCGCCGGTCGTCGGGATGCTGGCGCTGCGTGACACCGTCGCGACGATCGCCGAGGTCGGCATGACGGCGGTCCGGGCCAAGTCCGTGTCGCTGACGTCGTACGCGATCGAGCTGGCCGACGCGTTGCTCGCGCCGCTCGGTGCCCGAGTGGCCTCGCCGCGCGACCCGGCACGCCGGGGCGGGCACGTCACGGTCGACCACCCCGCGATGCGCGAGGTCGTGGCCCGGCTCTGGGAGCGCGACGTCATCCCGGACTACCGCGACCCCGGTGGCCTGCGGGTCGGCCTGGCCCCGCTGTCGACGTCGTTCGCGGAGGTGGAGGCGGGAATGCGCGCGGCCGCCGAGGTGCTGGCCTCCTCGTGAGCACCCACGACGGTGGTCGAGCAGCGAGCGCCACCGAGCGCGCGTCGAGACCGCCCATCCCCGGCGAGATCAAGGTCCTGATCGCCTCGGCGTTCGTCATCGCGATCGGCTTCGGGCTGATCAGCCCGGTGCTGCCGGCCTACGCCCGCAGCTTCGACGTCGGGGTCGCCGCGGCGTCGGTGGTCGTGTCGATCTTCGCGTTCTTCCGCCTCCTCGGCGCGCCCGGCTCCGGCGTGCTGGTCGCGCGGCTGGGGGAGCGGTGGGTCTACATGACCGGGCTGTGCGTCGTCGCGGCCTCCTCGCTGCTGACCGCGGTGGCGCAGACGTACTGGCAGCTGCTGGTCTTCCGGGGCATCGGCGGACTCGGCTCGACGATGTTCACCGTCTCGGCGATGGCGCTGCTGGTGCGCCTCGCGCCCCCGACGATGCGTGGTCGCGTGTCGTCGGCCTACGCCAGCTCCTTCCTCATCGGCGGCATGCTCGGCCCGGTCCTCGGGGGCCTGATGGCCGGCTTCGGCCTGCGCGTCCCCTTCGTCGCGTACGCCGTCGCGCTGGTCGTCGCGGCGCTGGTGGTCGGGGTCAAGCTGTCCGGCGCGAGCCTGCGTCCCGACCCGACCGCGACCCCCGCCCCGCCGATGCGACTGGGCGAGGGGCTGCGCGACTCGGCGTACCGCGCGGCGCTGGCCTCGGCGTTCGCCAACGGGTGGGCCAACTTCGGCGTGCGCGTGGCGGTGGTGCCGCAGTTCGCGGTGGCGGTCCACGACGAGACGTGGGTGGCGGGCGTGGCCCTGGCGGTGGCCGCGGCCGGCACCGCCTCGAGCCTGCAGTTCTCCGGGCGCGTCGCCGACACCGTGGGCCGCAAGCCGATGGTGGTGCTCGGCCTGGCCGTCACCTCGGTGACGCTGGGGCTGATGGGCTTCAGCGAGAGCCTGCTGGTGCTGCTCGTGCTCTCCGCGGTGTCCGGCTTCGGTGCCGGCATGGTCAACCCCGGCCAGCAGGCGACGGTGGCCGACGTGATCGGCAACCAGCGCAGCGGCGGGACGGTCCTGAGCACCTTCCAGATGGCCCAGGACGGCGGCGCGATCCTCGGGCCGGTGCTGATCGGGCTGGTGGCCGACCGGTGGGGCTTCGAGGCTGCCTTCGTGGTGACCGGGTTCGTCAGCCTCGCGGCCCTGCTGCCGTGGCTCGTGGCCCGGGAGACCCTCCAGAAGGAGTCGCCCGAGCAGCCAGCCGACGGTCCAGCCACCCGATGAGGGCCATCACGCCGACGATCAGCACGGTGATGACGAGCGAGGTGAGCGCCACGGAGAGCGCGCCCTCCTCCGCCACGTCGAGGAACGGGTAGGGGTACCACCCGCTCACCGCCCCCACCACCAGGGTCCACACCAGCCAGGCCACCGGCCACACCATCGCCAGCGCCCCGCTGCGCGGGTCCGTGCGCGGCCGCGGCCCCACGAGCAGCCAGGACAGCACCGCCAGCAACGGCACGGCGACGTGCAGCAGGGTGTCGGCCAGCCACGAGGCGCCCTCGAGGTCGAGCAGGGGCCGCAGCAGCACCGCGTGCACGAGCGCGGTCACGGTGATCCCGGTGAGCCCGGCCAGCCGCAGCACCCGCCAGCCGCGGCCGTCGCGCCCCGGGTCGGCCGCGAGGGTCCAGGCGCCGATCGCCACCAGCAGGTTGGACTGGATCGTGAAGTAGCTGAAGTACCGCGCCACGGCGGTGGCCGTGGGTGGTGCGTTCGTCTCGTCGAGGACCGCCTCGCCGTTGACCACCAGCACCAGCTGGAGGACCAGCGCGGCGGTGGCGACCACGGCGGTCGTCAGGTGCAGCGGTCGGGCGTACGTGCTCATGGGGGCTCCTTCGCGGCGCGGCGGTGGCACCGGGAGGGGCCGCGCCGGACCAGACGCTAGCGCCCGGTGCACCCGGGGCGGGGGAGGTGCTGGCGCGCCCGGCCCGCGACCGGCAGGGTGGAGGCGTGGAGCAACGACTGAGCTTCGTGACGCTGGCGGTGCGCGACGTCGCCGCCGCCCGGGCCTTCTACGTCGACGGGCTCGGCTGGCAGCCGACGTACGACGGCGAGGACGTGCTGATGGTGCAGGTCGGTGAGCGCCTGGTGCTGAGCCTGTGGGACCTCGCCGCGTTCGAGGCCGAGGTCGGGCCGGCGGCCGAGGGGCCCGCACCGATCACCCTGGCCCACAACGTGGCGACCCGCGAGGAGGTCGCGACCGTGATGGCGCAGATGGTGGCCGCTGGCGCCAGGCGGCTCTCCGGCCCCGAGGAGCGCGAGTGGGGCGGCTTCACCGGGTACGTCGCCGACCCGGACGGCTACCGCTGGGAGATCGCCTGGAACCCCGGCCCCCTGGGCCAGCAGGTGCTGCCGGCCGGGCAGGAGGTGCGCCCGTGATCGCCCCGGCTGACCGGCACGTGCTCACCGAGGCCGAGGTCGACGCGGCCGTGCAGGACGGGCTGGGGGACTGGCGCCCGCTCTTCGGGGTGCTGGCGGCGCGCTTCGAGACCGGCGACTTCACGACGGGTGCGCGGCTGGTGGCCGAGGTGGCGGGGCTGGCCGACGCCATGGACCACCACCCCGACGTCGACCTGCGCTACGGCGCGGTCGAGGTGCGCACCTGGAGCCACGACGTCGGGGGGATCACCCGGCGCGACCTGCGCCTGGCGGCGGCGGTCTCGCAGGTGGCGGCGGAGCTGGAGGTGGGCGCCGTGCCGGGTCGACTGCAGTCGGTGGAGTGGGCGCTGGACACCTGGGACCTCGCGGAGGTCAAGCCGTTCTGGGCGGCGGTGCTGGGCCTGGAGGAGCACGACGACGAGGCCGTCGACCCCGGCGGACGCTGGCCGTCGGTGTGGTTCCAGCCGACAGAGCAGCACGTGGCGGCCCAGCTCGGCGCGCCGCGCCAGCGCTGGCACGCCGACGTCCGGGTCCCGCCCGAGGCGGTCGAGGAGCGGATGGCGGCGGTCCTCGCGGCCGGCGGCCGGCTCGTCAGCGACGACCAGGCGCCGGCGTACTGGGTGCTCGAGGACGCGCAGGGCAACCGCGCCTGCCTCACGACGTGGCTCGGCCGGGGGCCGGGCCCGGCGGCCTAGGGTCTGGACGGGTCTCGAGGGGTCTCGACGCCCGCTCGCTGGCGCTCGCTGCTCGACCACCGGGGCCCGCTCGTTGGCGCTCGCTGCTCGACCACCGTGGCGCGCTCGCCAGCGCTCGCTGCTCGACTCCGGCAGGTTCACATCGCGGGACGCTCGTCCCACATCGTGGGACGAGGGAGTCCGGCGGATGACGTGGGTGGACGGGCGGGATACCTTTGCGACATGCGCCAGGACCTTCTCGTACGCACGCGACGCGTGGGCTGAGACCGACCCCGTCCGGCCAGCGCGTCGTCCCCTCGTAGCCTTCAGGGCCGAGGGGCTTTTTTGTGGGGTCAGCCCGGTGGCCCGCCGGTCGCCAGGGCGCAGACAGGAGCAGTGAGAGGAAATGAGCAGGTCATGAGCGAGATCACCGGCGCGCAGAGCCTGGTCCGGTCGCTGGAGGCGGCTGGGGCCGACGACATCTTCGGCATCCCCGGCGGCGCCATCCTCCCGGCGTACGACCCCCTGATGGACTCCTCCATCCGCCACATCCTGGTCCGCCACGAGCAGGGCGCCGGCCACGCCGCGCAGGGGTACGCCGCTGCCACCGGCCGGGTCGGCGTCTGCATGGCGACCTCCGGCCCGGGCGCGACCAACCTGGTCACCCCGATCGCCGACGCCTACATGGACTCCGTCCCGATGGTGGCGGTCACCGGCCAGGTCGGTGCCTCGATGATCGGCACCGACGCCTTCCAGGAGGCCGACATCCGCGGCATCACGATGCCGATCACCAAGCACAACTTCCTGGTCACCGACCCCGCCGACATCCCGCGCACGGTCGCCGAGGCGTTCTACATCGCCTCCACCGGTCGCCCCGGGCCGGTCCTGGTCGACGTGGCCAAGTCGGCGCTGCAGTCGATGACCACGTTCCAGTGGCCCACCGAGCTCACGCTTCCCGGCTACCGCCCGGTGACCAAGCCGCACTCCAAGCAGATCCGCGAGGCCGCCCGGCTGATCCTCGAGGCCCGCAAGCCGGTGCTGTACGTCGGCGGCGGCACGATCCGCTCCGGCGCGAGCCGCGAGCTGCGGGTGCTGGCCGAGCTCACCGGCATGCCCGTGGTCACGACGCTGATGGCGCTGGGTGCCTTCCCCGACAGCCACCCCCAGCACCTCGGCATGCCGGGCATGCACGGCACGGTGGCGGCGGTCGCGGCGCTGCAGAAGAGCGACCTGATCATCAGCCTGGGCGCCCGCTTCGACGATCGCGTCACCGGCAACCTCGACTCCTTCGCCCCGCACGCGCAGGTCATCCACGCCGACATCGACCCGGCCGAGATCGGCAAGAACCGCCACGCGGACGTCCCGATCGTGGGCGACTGCCGCGAGGTCATCTCCGACCTGGTCGTGGCGCTGCAGGCCGAGCAGGACGCCGGCCACACCGGCGACTACGAGCAGTGGGTGGCCTGGCTGGCCGGCCTCAAGCAGCGCTACCCGCTGGGCTACGAGCCGCCCGCCGAGGGCCTGGCTCCGCAGTACGTCATCCAGCGGCTCAGCAAGATCGCCGGCCCCGAGGCGATCTACACCTCCGGCGTCGGCCAGCACCAGATGTGGGCCGCGCACTTCGTGGACTACGAGAACCCGCGCACCTGGATCAACTCCGGCGGCCTCGGCACGATGGGCTTCTCGGTCCCCGCGGCGATGGGCGCCAAGGTCGGCCGCCCCGACGCGACGGTGTGGTCCATCGACGGCGACGGCTGCTTCCAGATGACCAACCAGGAGCTGGCCACCTGCGCGATCGAGGACATCCCGATCAAGGTCGCGGTCATCAACAACGAGTCGCTCGGCATGGTGCGCCAGTGGCAGACGCTCTTCTACAACGAGCGCTACTCCAACACCAACCTCCAGCGCCACGGCGGCCCGGTCCGCATCCCCGACTTCGTCAAGCTGGCCGACGCCTACGGCTGCGTGGGCCTGGCCTGCGACAGCCCCGACGACGTCGACGCCACGATCGAGAAGGCGATGGAGATCGACGACGTGCCCGTGGTCGTCGACTTCCGGGTCCACCGCGACGCCATGGTGTGGCCGATGGTGGCCGCCGGCACCAGCAACGACGAGATCAAGTACGCCCGGGACCTCGCGCCCGAGTGGGAAGAGGACGAGCTCTAAATGACCAAGCACACCCTCTCCGTCCTCGTCGAGGACCAGCCCGGTGTCCTGACCCGGATCGCGGGCCTGTTCTCCCGGCGCGGCTTCAACATCGAGAGCCTGGCCGTCGGGCCGACCGAGCACGAGGGCATCTCCCGGATGACCATCGTGGTCAACGTCGACCAGTCGCCGCTGGAGCAGGTGACCAAGCAGCTGAACAAGCTGGTCGAGGTCATCAAGATCGTCGAGCTCGACCCGACTGCCTCCGTGCACCGCGAGCTGGTCATGGTCAAGGTCGCCGCGACCGCGGAGAACCGCGGCGAGGTCCTCGACACCGTCCAGCTCTTCCGCGCGAAGGTGGTCGACGTGGCCCCCGACGCGGTGACCGTCCAGATCACCGGCAACGCCGGCAAGATCGCCGACTTCCTGCGCATCGTGGAGCCCTTCGGCATCCGCGAGCTCGTGCAGTCGGGCATGGTCGCGATCGGCCGGGGCTCCCGGTCGATCTCCGAGCGCTCCCTGCGCCCGGTCTCCGTGCCCGCGCCGACCGCTGTCGGCTCCTGACCCCACCTCCACCGACCTCCACCGACGCAGCACCCCAACAAGAAGGAGAAGCCCTCGTGGCTGAGATGTTCTACGACGACGACGCCGACCTGTCCCTGATCCAGGGCAAGAAGGTCGCCGTGATCGGCTACGGCAGCCAGGGTCACGCCCACTCGCTCTCGCTGCGTGACTCCGGTGTCGACGTCACCATCGGCCTGCAGCCGGGCTCGAAGAGCCGCGCCAAGGCCGAGGCCGAGGGCCTGAAGGTGATGACCCCCGCCGAGGCTGCCGCCCAGGCCGACGTGGTCGTGATCCTGGCTCCCGACCAGCACCAGCGCAAGCTCTACGCCGACGAGATCGAGCCCAACCTGCAGCCCGGCAACTCGCTGGTCTTCGGCCACGGCTTCAACATCCGCTTCGGCTACATCACCGCCCCCGAGGGCGTCGACGTCTTCATGGTCGCCCCCAAGGGCCCCGGCCACCTGGTGCGTCGTGAGTACGTCGACGGCCGCGGCGTCCCCGTGCTCGTCGCGGTCGAGAAGGACGAGACCGGCGACGCCTGGCCGCTGGCGCTGTCGTACGCCAAGGGCATCGGCGGCCTGCGGGCCGGTGGCATCAAGACCACCTTCACCGAGGAGACCGAGACCGACCTGTTCGGCGAGCAGGCCGTCCTGTGCGGTGGCGCGTCGCAGCTGGTGATGTACGGCTTCGAGACCCTCATCGAGGCCGGCTACCAGCCCGAGGTCGCCTACTTCGAGTGCCTCCACGAGCTCAAGCTCATCGTCGACCTGATGTACGAGGGCGGCATCGCCAAGCAGCGCTGGTCGGTCTCCGACACCGCCGAGTTCGGTGACTACGTCTCCGGTCCCCGCGTCATCGACGAGCGGGTCAAGGAGAACATGAAGGCCGTCCTCGAGGACATCAAGAACGGTGCCTTCGCCGAGCGCTTCATCACCGACATGGACAACGGCTCCCCGGAGTTCACGAAGTTCCGCGAGCAGGGCGAGCAGCACCCGATCGAGAAGACCGGTCGCGAGCTGCGCAAGCTCATGGCCTGGGTGAAGAGCCACGACACCGACTACGTCGAGGGCACCGCCGCCCGCTGACGCTCCCCGCCGAGCCGGCGCATCCTTCCGGCCGAGCCGGCGCCACCTCGCGCAGCACCACGAGAGCCGAGTCCCTCCCGGGGCTCGGCTCTCGTGCGTCGTACGCCGGCGGCCTGCAACCGGAGGCTCTGCCGTGACCCCCTTTCACTGCACACCCTCCGGTCCGAGCACCGCCCTCCACAGCACCGGCCGCGAGCCCTCCGTGCGGCGTCACGCCCGCGCACGATCGGGACATGGACGCGATCGATCGGCTGCTGCGCCGCCAGGCCGGGGTGGTCTCACGACGACAGGTGCTGGCCGCGGGCATGAGCGAGGTGCTCGTCGCGCGACGGGTGCGCCGTCGCGAGTGGGTGCGGGTGGGTGACGGGGTCTACGTCGACCACACGGGTCGTCTCTCGACGGCGCAGGAGGAGTGGGCCGCTCTGCTGCTCCACCCGGGGTCGGTCCTGGCCGGTCGGTCGGCCCTGCGCGCCGGCGGGTCGCGTGCCGGCTGGTCGTGCGGCGGCGACGGCTGGGACCGGGAGCGCCGCGTCGTCGAGATCGCCGTGCCGCACGGCCGCCGTCTCGATGCCGTGCCCGGGGTCAGGGCGGTGCAGCTGCGGGGTCTCGATGCCGCAGCCCTGCCCCGGGCCTCTCCGCCCCGCCTGCGGGTGGAGCACGCCGCCCTCATGGTCGCCTCGCGTGCTCGCGGCGACGACGAGGCCGTGGCGGTGCTCGCCGACGTGGTGCGGGAGGGCCTGACCGTGCCGGCGAGGCTGGAGGACGTGCTGGTCGAGCAGCGCAGGCTCCCGCGTCGGCGGCTGCTGCTCGACGTCGTGCGTGACGTCGAGTCGGGGGCCGAGTCGCCTCTGGAGCGTCGCTACCTGCGAGACGTCGAGCGTCGGCACGCACTGCCGCGTGGCGTCCGACAGGCGTGGGACGCGGTCGCGGGTCGTGCGGTGTTCCGGGACGTGCGCTATTCGGCGTACCGGACGAACATCGAGCTGGACGGGCGGCTGGGCCACAGCCGGGCCCTGGACCGCTGGGCGGACCTCGAGCGCGACCTGGAGGCCGCCGCGCGCGGCGACGTCACGCTGCGCATCGGATGGCAGCAGGTGCTCGAGCCCTGCCGCCTGGCCGTCACGGTCGGCGGTGTGCTGGCGCTGCGCGGGTGGACGGGCCCGCCCACGGCGTGCGGTGCGGCCTGTGGCATGCGACCGGAGGGTGTGTCGTGAACCCCTCTCACGACACACCCTCCGGTCCGGCATCGGGCGGCTACTTCACCTCGGAGCGCAGCATCCGCCAGGAGCCGACGGCCAGCGGCAGCACCAGCCACAGCAGCGAGGTGACACCGAGCTGGGCCCAGTACTCCCCGGTGTTGCTCCAGCCCTCGAACAGCGCGCCCTGGGTGTAGTTGAAGTCCACCCACGGCTGCAGGTCGGCGAACCACTCCTGCGCGGCGGCCAGGGTGAAGGTCAGCCCGGTCAGCACGTAGACGTAGACCAGGTAGCCCACCAGCGCCGCCGGCGAGGAGCGCAGCACGACGCCGAGCATGAAGCCGATCAGGACGCCGAGGACGTTGGCCAGCACGATCGCGGCGAAGTCGGAGACGCTGATGTCCCACACCACGTCGGTGCCGTTGAGGGCCGAGCCCACGAGGTTGCCGACCGCGCCGACGACGGCGGCGACGGCCATGCCGACGACCGCGACGGCGACGGCGTTGACCGTCTTGGCGGCCAGGACGCGGCCGCGGTGCGGGACGAGCGTGAAGGTCGTGAGCCCGGTGCGCTGGCTCCACTCGGAGGTCACCGAGAGGATCGCGATCACCGGGAGGATGATCGCCATCGGGATGCCGACGGCGCCCGCGAAGGACCCGTAGGTCACCTCCTCCTCCGGGGCCCACAGCACGACCGCGGCGCTGGCGAGCACCGAGAGGATCGCCACCGACGCCATCAGCCACAGGCCGGAGCGGGTGTCGAACATCTTGCGCATCTCGACCTTGAGCAGCCGGGCGAAGGGGATGGGCGGCGGGGCCGGGCGGTCGGCGTACGACGAGGTGGTCGGCGTGCTCGGGGAGCCGGCCGGGACCGAGGTGGTGGTCAGGGTGGTCATCAGGCGGCCTCTCGCTGGGTGTCGGCGGTGAGCTGGAGGAACATCTCCTCGAGACCGGCGCCGTCGGCGGCGCGGAGCTCGAGCAGGGGGAGCCGGGCCTCGAGGGCCACCTGGCCGGTCACGGCGAGGGAGGCGTCGGTGCGCAGGCCGGCGGTGGGGTCGGCGGGGTCGACCCGCTCGACGGTCCAGCCGGCCTGCTGGAGGGCGGCGGCCAGGGCGCCGACCTCGGCGGCACGCACCAGGGTGCGGTCGTCGTGGAGCAGCTCCTCCTTGGTGCCCTGCGCGACCACGCGACCCTGGCCGATGACCACGATGTCGTCGGCGATGACCTCGATCTCGTGCAGCAGGTGCGAGGAGAGCAGCACGGTGCCGCCGCGCTCGGCGTGGCCGCGCAGCAGGTCGCGCATCCAGCGGATGCCGGCCGGGTCCAGGCCGTTGGCGGGCTCGTCGAGGACCAGCACCGCAGGGTCGCCGAGGAGGGCGGTGGCCAGGCCGAGGCGCTGGCGCATGCCCAGGGAGTAGTCCCGGACGCGGCGCTTGGCCTCGTCGTCGGTGAGCGAGACGAGGTGGAGCATCTCCTCGACCCGAGCACGGGGCAGGCCCATAGTCTCCTGGGCGACCCGCAGCACCTCGCGGCCGGTGCGGCCCGCGTGCTGGGCGGAGGCGTCGAGCAGGACGCCGATCTCGCGGCCCGGGTCGGGCAGGTCGGCGTACCGGCGGCCCAGGACGGTCGCGGTGCCCGTCGTGGCCGGGGTGAGGCCGCTCAGGATGCGCAGCGAGGTGGACTTGCCGGCGCCGTTGGGGCCGAGGAACCCGGTCACGCGCCCGGGGAGGGCGGTGAACGAGACGTGGTCGACGGCGAGGTGCTCGCCGTAGCGCTTGGTCAGCTCGAGGAGTTCGATCATGGCACCGAGCCTGGCGTGGGGAGGGGGCCCGGCACATCGGGGAGCGACTCGGACCCGGCCCCCGGTCCGACCCCGAGACGACCCTGACCTTCACCACTTCTTCACCTCAGGGGCGGAATGGCCGTCCGAGCGGGTCGGTTGGACCCTGCGTGAAGGTCGAGATCTGGAGTGACGTCGTGTGCCCGTGGTGCTTCGTGGGGAAGCGCCGCCTGGAGGCCGCGCTGGCCGACTTCGAGCACGGCGAGCAGGTGGAGGTCGTCTACCGGTCCTTCCAGCTCGACCCCTCCGCCCCGCAGCACGGCCACGAGCTGACCACGCCGGTGCTCGCGCGCAAGTACGGCCGCAGCGAGGCGGAGATGCGGCAGATGCAGCAGCAGCTCACCGACCTCGCCGCCGAGGAGGGCCTGGCCTTCCGGTTGCAGGAGACCCTGCACACGCGCACCATCGACGCCCACCGACTGCTGCACCTCGCGCTCGCGGAGGGCGGCCCCGCGCTCCAGGCCACCCTCAAGGAGTCGCTGCTCTCGGCGTACTTCGAGGACGCCCAGGACGTCGGGGACCACGTCGTGCTGCGCCGCGAGGCGCTGTCGGTGGGCCTGGACGCCGAGCGGGTCGACGAGGTGCTGTCGGGTGAGGAGTACGCCGACGCCGTGGTCGCCGACATCGACGCCGCCATGGACCTCGGCGTGAGCGGTGTGCCGTTCTTCGTCGTGGGCGGGCGGTACGCCGTGTCCGGTGCCCAGCCCACCGACGTGTTCGCCCGGGTGCTGCAGCAGGCCTGGGAGGAGTCCCGGCCCACGGTCGAGGTCGTCGCCGGCGGGGACGCCGACGTGTGTGGTGTCGACGGCACCTGCTGACCGCCGGGCCGTGCTCCGGCCCACCGCACTGTGAGACAGGGCACCCTTAGTGAGGCAAGGCTTACCTATGCCTTACGGTGGTGCTTGTGCTGGGCAACTTCCTGATCGGACTGCGTGAGGGCCTCGAGGCCGCGCTGGTCGTGAGCATCCTCGTGGCCTACCTGGTCAAGAGCGACCGACGCCACCTGCTGCCGCGGATCTGGCTCGGCGTGGGGCTCGTCGTGGCCCTCTGCGCGGCGATCACCGTCGGGCTCGGCCTCCAGTCGCGCCAGCTCACCTTCCAGACCCAGGAGCTGGTCGGCGGGGCGCTGTCCATCGTGGCCGCGGCCTTCGTCACCTGGATGATCTTCTGGATGGCCACCGCGGCCCGCACCATCGGCGCCACGCTCCGCGGCCAGGTGGACCAGGCCGCCGGAGGCAGCGGGTGGGCGCTCGTCCTCGTCGCCGTGCTCGCGGTCGGCCGCGAGGGCCTCGAGACCACGCTGATCCTCTACAGCAACACCCGCCAGGCCACCGGCGGAACCGCGGGGGAGCAGACGGCCACCCCGATCCTGGCCGCCCTGCTCGGCATCGCCGTGGCCGTGCTCCTGGGCTACCTGCTCTACCGCGGGGCGATCAGCATCGACCTGACCCGGTTCTTCACCTGGACCGGGGTCCTGCTGGTCTTCGTCGCCGCCGGCGTGCTCGCCTACGGCTTCCACGACCTGCAGGAGGCCGCCCTGCTGCCCGGCCTGCACTCCTACGCCTTCGACGTCTCCGACGTGATCGGCCCCGGCACCTGGGTCGGCACCCTGCTCAAGGGCACCCTCAACCTCTCCCCGCAGACCACTTGGCTCGAGGCCGCCGTCTGGCTGCTCTACGTCGTGCCCGTCCTGGCCCTGTTCTTACGCCGCGTGCGCCGCCCCCGCCTCCCGGCCGGTGCGCCCGCCGCCGCCTGATCCCGCCCCGACCGCTCCACCACACCCGCTGCCACGAAAGGCATCCCTATGCGCTCGACCCTGCTCCCCACCCGTCCCGCCCTGGCGGTCCTCGCCGTGCTCGCCCTGCCCGTGCTCGCGGCCTGCACCGAGAGCACCGACACCGCCGGCGACGGTGCCGGCGGCGACGCCCGCACCGTGGCGGTGACCTCGTCGGAGGACGCCTGCGAGCTCTCGGCGACCGAGGCCCCCTCCGGCACGCTGCGCTTCGACGTCTCCAACGCCGGGTCGCAGGTCACCGAGTTCTACCTGCTCGACGCCGACGGCCTGGCCATCAAGGGCGAGGTCGAGAACGTCGGCCCACAGGCCACCCGCCAGCTCGTGCTGAACCTCCCGGCCGGCGACTACACCACCGCGTGCAAGCCGGGGATGACAGGCGAGGGCATCCGGGCCGCCTTCACGGTGACCGACTCCGGCGAGGAGGTCGAGGTGTCCGCGGACGAGCAGGCGCTGGTGGAGCAGGCGCTGACGTCGTACGCGACCTACGTGCGCGACCAGTCCGACCAGCTCCTCGAGCGGACGCGCGAGTTCGTCGACCTCTACGAGGCCGGCGACGACGACGCGGCCCGCGAGCTCTACCCGCTCGCCCGCGTCCACTGGGAGCGCATCGAGACCGTCGCCGAGTCCTTCGGCGACCTCGACCCCAAGATGGACCTGCGCGAGGCCGACCTCGAGCCCGGCCAGGAGTGGACCGGCTGGCACCGGATCGAGAAGGACCTGTGGCCCGAGCGCGCCGAGGGCTACGCCCCGCTCGGCGACGCCGAGCGCGAGGAGTTCGCCCAGGACCTGCTGGCCAACACCGAGAAGCTCGACGCGCGCATCCAGCAGCTCGACTTCACCGTCGACCAGATCGCCAACGGCTCGCGCGGGCTGCTGGAGGAGGTCGCGACCGGCAAGGTGACCGGCGAGGAGGAGTACTGGTCGCGGACCGACCTCTACGACTTCCAGGCCAACGTCGACGGCGCCCGGGTGGGCTTCGAGGGCGTCGCGCCGATCCTCGAGACCAAGGACCCCGCCCTGGCGACCGAGCTCGACGACCGCTTCGCCGAGCTCGAGGCGCTGCTCGACCAGCACCGTGTCGGTGAGGACGGGTTCGTGTCCTACGACGAGCTGTCGCCGGCCGAGGTCAAGGAGCTCGCCAACGCCGTCAACGCGCTGTCCGAGCCGCTGTCGCGGCTCACCGCAGCGGTCCTGGCCTGAGCCGGTCGTCATGGCAATGGGTCTCTCGCGTCGTGGGCTCCTCGGGGGCATCACCGCCGGGCTGGCCGGTGGCGGTCTCGCGGCCGGGGGGTACGCCGTCGGGCGCTCGCCCGCGGACCCGGCCGGGTCCGCGGGGTCGGTCGCAGGGTCGGCAGCGGGGTCGGTCGCGGCGTTGTACCCCTTCCGCGGCGTGCACCAGGCCGGCATCACCACGCCGGCGCAGGACCGTCTGCACTTCGCGGCCTTCGACGTCATCACCGAGGACCGCGCGGCGCTGGTCGACCTGCTGCGCCGCTGGACCGAGGCGGCCGAGCGGATGACGCAGGGACTCGACGCCGGGCCGATCGGCGCGGTCGGGGGTGCGACGAACCTCCCGCCCGACGACACCGGGGAGGCGATCGGCCTGCCGCCCGGCGGGCTGACCGTCACCATCGGGTTCGGGCCGGGGCTCTTCCGCGACGCCGAGGGGCGGGACCGCTTCGGGCTGGCGGACCGGCGGCCCGAGGTGCTGCGCGAGCTGCCGCACTTCCCGGGCGACACGCTCGACCCGGCCCGCTCCGGCGGGGACCTGTGCGTCCAGGCCTGCGCCCAGGACCCCCAGGTCGCGGTGCACGCGATCCGCAACCTGGCCCGCATCGGCTTCGGCACGGTGGCGGTCCGATGGAGCCAGCTCGGCTTCGGCCGCACGTCGACGACCTCGACCGCACAGGAGACACCCCGCAACCTCTTCGGCTTCAAGGACGGCACCGCCAACGTGAAGGCCGAGGAGACCGCGGCCCTCGACGAGCACGTGTGGGTGGGTGCGGGGGAGTCGCCCGGCGACTGGCTGGCCGGCGGCTCCTACCTCGTCGCGCGCCGGATCAACATGACCATCGAGGTGTGGGACCGCCAGCCCCTGGGGGACCAGGAGGACTTCATCGGCCGCACCAAGGGCACCGGCGCCCCGCTGTCGGGCGGGGAGGAGCACACCGCGCCCGACCTCGACATGCCCGGCAGCAACGGGACGACCGTCATCGCCCAGGACGCCCACGTGCGGGTGGTGCACCCCGACCTCCACGGCGGGGCACGGATGCTGCGCCGCGGCTACAACTTCGTGGACGGCACCGACGCCCTGGGCGGGCTCGACGCCGGGCTGTTCTTCCTCGCCTACGTCCGCGACCCCGACACCCACTTCATCCCGATCCAGAGCGCGATGGCCCGCCACGACGCACTGATGGAGTACCTCAAGGTCACCGGGTCGGCGCTGTTCGCCGTCCCGCCGGGCACGCGCGAGGACGGGTTCGTGGGTCAGTCGTTGTTCGCCTGAACCGGGTCGACGGGGGGCTCGTCGAGGTCCAGCACCCGGTCCACGCCGACCTCCTCCAGGAACGCCGCGTCGTGGCTCACGACGACCAGCGCCCCGCGGTGGGCCGCGAGGGCAGTCACCAGGGCGTCGTACGACGCGAGGTCGAGGTTGTTGGTCGGCTCGTCGAGCAGCAGCAGCTGGGGTGCCGGGTCGGCCAGCAGCAGGGTCGCCAGCGTCGCGCGGAAGCGCTCCCCGCCGGACAGGGCGGGCACGGCCTTGTCGCCGTCGGCCCCGCGGAACAGGAAGCGCGCGAGCAGGGCGCGGACCTGCGTCGGGCTCGCGCCGGGGTGGGCCGCGTGCACGTTCTGCGCCACCGTCATCGACTCGTCGAGCAGGTCCAGCCGCTGGCGCAGCAGGGCCGTGGGGACGTGCCGGTCGACCCGGCCGGCGCTGGGCGCGAGCTCCCCGGCCAGGGTGTGCAGCAGCGTGGACTTCCCGCTGCCGTTGCGGCCCACGACGGCCACCCGGGCCGGCCCGGCGAGGTCGAGGTCGACACGACGACCGGTGCGCAGCACCAGCTCGTGCGTGGTGAGCACCCGGCGCCCGCGGGGGACGGTCGTGCCGGGCAGGTCCACCCTGATCGCGGCGTCGTCGCGGACCGCGAGCTCGGCGCTCTCGAGCCGCTCGCGGGCCCGGACGAGCCGGTCGTCCTGCCCGCTGCGCAGGGCGCCCTCGGCCTTCTCGGCACGGTTGCGCAGGAAGTCCCGCGCGGCCTTGACCGTGTTCGGTGCGTCGCGACGGGCGATGCGGTGCCGGGCGGCGAGCAGCTGCTCGGTGGTGCGCAGGTCGCGTCGCTGCCGTCGTACGTCGGCTCGCGCGACCGCCACCGCGTGGTCGGCCGCCTCGCGCTCGGCGGCGACCTGCTGGGCATAGGCCGACCAGCCGCCGCCGTACCAGCTGACCCGGGTGGGGCCCTGCCGGGGCGTGCGCAGCTCACCGATCCGGTCGACCCGCTCCAGCAGCTCGCGGTCGTGGCTGACCACCAGCAGGGTCCCGGGCCAGGAGTCGACCACCCCATGCAGGTGGGCCCGCGCCGACCGGTCGAGGTTGTTGGTCGGCTCGTCGAGCAGCAGCACGTCGGGCCGGGCCAGCAGCAGCCCGGCCAGCGCGAGCCGGACGGCCTCGCCGCCGGAGACCTCGCCGACCCGGCGGTCGAGGAGCTCGCCGGGCAGTCCCAGCTTCTCGAGCTGGGCGTGGGCCCGCTGGTCGACGTCCCAGTCGTCGCCGACCGCGTCGAAGTCGGCCTCGTCGACTGAGCCGGACTCGATCCGGCGCAGCGCTCGGCGGACCGGGCCGAGGCCCAGGAAGTCCTCCACCGGTTGCGCGGTGTCGAGTGCGAGGTCCTGCGGCAGCAGGCCGACCCGTCCGGTCGTGGTGACGTGCCCGGCGGTGGGTGCCAGCTGTCCGGCGGCCAGCCGCAGGACGGTGGACTTGCCGGAGCCGTTGGCGCCGACGAGGCCCGAGCGTCCGGGCGGCACGAGCAGGTCGAGACCCCGCAGCGTCACGGTCCCGTCGGGGCGGACGAGGTCGAGGGCGTGCAGCGCGAGCGCGGGGGTGGGCAGGGGAGAGGACATGTCGCTCCGGGGTGTGGACGTCGGGCGACCCGGCCGCGTGCCTGCGGTCGGGTCGGGGGCGGCGTACTCACACGAGCAACGGCGACTCCTGCCGGGAGGGGGTGGGACGACGCCACGCTAGGAGCGGCCGCGCCCCCGCGCCACCTGTTTTCGTCCGGCTCAGCGGTCCCAGTGGTGCCAGGTGCCCTCGGAGACGACGTGGGTCCGGCCGTCGGCGACCACGACCGCGCTGCGGTCGTCGAGGACGTACGCCGGCGCCGACACGCGTCCGAACCAGTCCTGCGCCTCGGCCAGGGAGTTGCCGGGCTCGCCGTCCGGGGCCAGGTGCGGGAAGAGCGCGAAGTCGACCAGCCCCAGGGTGTCGCTCGCGCCGGAGGGTGGGCGCCACTGGACGAAGTCCTCGCCGACCTCCGGGGTCATCACCATGCTGCCGGCGCTGAGCCCGACCCAGACGGTGTCCTCCAGCTCGGGCAGCAGGTCGAGGAGGCCCGACTCACGCATCCAGTGCGCGAGGTAGAGCACGTCACCGCCCGCGACCACCAGGGCGTCGACCTCGCGGACGCGCGGCACCCACAGGTCGGGGTCGAGGGAGGGCAGTGCGGTCAGCTCGAGCAGGCCCATGGACGCCCACCCGAGGTCGACCATCGGGTTCTGCTCCCGGCCGGCGACGAACCGCCACGGCTTCTCGCCCATGCCGACCCAGGGGTGGGCGTACATCGCGGTGGGGATGCACAGAGCAGTGCTCTGCTCCACCGGCTGGCCCAGCAGCCGCACGAGCTCCTCGCGGATGCTCGGCACGCTCACGCCGCCTGAGGTCAGCAGCAGCTTCATGGTCCCTCCTCGGGTCGTGGTGGTCGCCAGTGTGGACCAGGCCACCGACCCTGACTCATCGCCGTCGCCGTCGCCGTCGCCGTCGCCGTCGCCATCGCCGTCGGCCGGGAGGCGCGGTGCCCCCCGGCCGACAGCGGCCTCAGGCGCGGACGGTGTCGAACCAGCCCGCGAGCGCCGGGACCCGCCGCAGCACGAGCTGGTCGAGCAGGAGCACGACCACGAGGGAGATCCCGAACAGCGGGAGGAAGACCCCCAGGGCCACCAGCGCGACCACGAGCAGCGGCGACGAGCGCAGCGGCATCCGGCCGCGCGGTGCGCCCAGGCGGCCGGCCCCGCGCGGGCGGCGACGCCACCACATCAGCGGACCCGTGACGCACATCGCGATGATCGCCAGGCACATCAGGGCCGCGCCCCAGAAGGACCAGAGGCCGAACGACCTGCCCTCGTGGAGACCGATGCCCTGGGAGACGACCTTGGCCAGCAGCGGGTAGTCGTCGAAGCCGTAGGCCGAGACGACCTGGCCGCTGTAGCGGTCGACGTGCACCGTGCGCTCGTCGGACGGTGCGTCGAAGGCGTAGCCGATGACCGAGTAGACGCCCGGTTCGGCCGGGTCGTCCGAGGGCAGGGCCACGGTGAGGGGATGGCGCAGCCCCTCGCGGTCGGCCACGGCCAGGGCCGTGTCGAGGTTCGCCACGGGGCCCTCGTGGCCGCTGGGGTCCGAGGTGGGCACCTCCGCCTCACCCATGGCCCAGGGCACGTCGCCCGCGTGGCTGTGCGGCAGGGACTCGTCCAGCGTGGACGTGGGGTCGGAGACGGCTCCCGGGTCCAGGCTCCACATCGAGGTGCCGTTGTCGGTGGCCAGGGTCTGGACCCTCTCGCCCCACACGCCGGTCCAGGGGAGGCCGGAGACCAGCAGGTAGAGCAGACCGACGCCGGCGACGAGTCCGATGGAGGCGTGCCGGGAGCGCAGCCGGGCCCCGGGGCGACCCGCCGCCCGCCGGCGACGCCGCGCTGTGCGGCCGCGCCAGAACAGGTAGTACCCGGTCAGCGCCATGACCACGGCCCAGCACGCTCCGAGCTCGATGACGGCGTCGCCCAGGCGACCGGCCATCAGCTCCCCGTGCAGGCGCACGGCGTACCCGGACAGCGTCGTGTCCGGGTCGAGGGAGCCGAGCACGGTGCCGTCGTAGGGGTCGACGTACACGTCCCGGCCGGCGCCGTCGGCGGTCGTGACCGAGAAGCGGGTCGGCTCGTCGGCCGCGCCGGGCTCGGTGACGGAGACGACCGTGGCGTCCGGGAAGGCCTTCCGCACGGCGTCGAGCTGGGTGGTGGGCGTCTTGGTGGTGGCGGCCGCCTGCGCGTCAGCGGGCACGTCGACACGCATGAGGTCGGCGTGCAGGAGCGGCTCGAGCTGGAAGCGGAACAGGTAGATCAGCCCGGTCCCCGCCAGCAGCAGCAGGACCGGGACGACCAGGAAGCTGGCGAAGAAGTGCCAGCGCCACGCGGCCCGGAGCAGTCCGCCCCGGCCGGCCGGCTGGTCGGGGCGGCGTGGCTCGGGGGTGGGGTCGGGTGTGGGCAGGGGTGGGTGGAGCGAGGTGGTCACGGGAGGCCTCCTGGGTCTCCTCGGGCAGGGCGCGGTCGCGCCCGGGCGGTCGGACGGCCCCGGCTGCGCGGTGCGCCGGGGCAGGACGGAGTACGCCGCCGGCGACCCGGGCCGGGTCGTGGGCGGCGCGCGGCGACCGTCCGGGTCCGTGCGTCAGCGGGGCGTGCCGGGGCGGACGGTCAGACGAGGACCGGTGGCCCGCGGCGGGGCAGCGGGCCACGGCGCCACAGCGCCCGTGGGGCCGGGCGGACCGGCGACCAGCCGACCGGTGCGCTCGTGCGGTGCGTGGGCAGCACGGGGACCGGGCCCACGGCCCGCACGGCGACGTGCGCGCGACGGGCCGTGAGCCGCACGAACGACCAGGCCGCGCGCTCCCCGACGGCCAGCCAGCAGCCCACCAGCGCGGCTGCCAGGAGGTGGGCGGCCATCATCGGCGCGTGGGCAGCGATGTCGGTGACCAGGTGCTGGACGGGCAGCGCCGCCGAGAGGCCACCGCCGGTCTCGGCGGCGGTGTAGGCGTCGTGGAGGGACCCGACGCGGCGGCCCTCGACGAGGGGGAGCGAGGCGGGGCCGGGCCCCGCGTGGACGGCCCGGGTCGGGTCACCGACGTGGCCGCCGGTGCTGCTGAGGACCACGTGCACGGCGGCCTGTCCACCGACCAGCAGCGCCGCGCAGCGCAGCGCGGAGACCTGCCGGGCCAGCGCCGGCGTACAGGCCACGACCGTCGAGGCCACCAGGGCCGTGACGACCCACGGTGCGGGGAGCAGCCCTCCGGCGCTCACGTGTCCGGCGGTGCCGAGCAGCACCACCAACGATCCGACGAGCAGGGCGCGCGACCACAGCAGCGCGCCGGTGACCCGTGGTTCCACGGGCGGAGTGTTCCACAGGTGCCGGGTCAGGCCGGCGTGGCGTCCTCGATGCTGATCAGCACCACCGTGTCGGCGTACGAGAGACCCTTGCGGCCCTGGGGGCCGACCTTGGCGAGCAGCTTGGTGATCGTGGTCATCACGCCGTACTTCGCGCGGACCTTGGCGCTGACCTCGTCGAAGGCCGCCCCCGACCGGACCATCTCGGCGGTGCCCTCGAGCGCGGTGGAGCCGGCGGTGACGCGACCACGGGCGTCGGAGGGCTGGACCACCACGCGGGCGGTGTGCGCCAGCCGCTTGGTCTTGCCCGAGCCCATGGAGGTCCAGAAGCCGACCCGACCGTCGTCGACCGGCACCACCCACACGGGGCTGGTCACGGGCTCCCCGGTGCGGCGGAAGGTGGTGAGGGCCATGTACTTCCCGGCCGCGAGGTCGTCCCTGGTGGTGGCGCCGGAGCTCATGCGGTCAGCCTCACAGCATGCCGCGGTCCTCCGCTACCCTGAGCGACGGCACAACGTGGTGCACCTGATCGTCCGGCCAGTCCGCCCGCACCACCGAGGATCGAGGATCCCGTGCCACCGCGCCAGCCCGTCGTGCTCATCGCCGACGCCCTCAGCCCCGCCACCGTGGCGGCCCTCGGCGACGGCTTCGACGTGCGCCACTGCGACGGCACCGACCGCGCCGTGCTGCTCGCCGCGGTCGCCGACGCCGACGCCCTGATGGTGCGCTCCGACACCCGCGTGGACGCCGAGGTGCTCGCCGCGGCGCCCCGGCTGCGCGTCGTCGCCCGCGCCGGCACCGGGCTGGACACCATCGACGTACGGGCCGCGACCGCTGCCGGCGTCATGGTCGTCACCGCGCCGACCGCCAACCTCGTCTCGGCGGCCGAGCTCACCGTCGGGCTGCTGCTCGCGGCCGCCCGCCACATCCCGCAGGCGCACCAGGCCCTGCGCGAGGGGGAGTGGGAGCGCAGCCGCTTCACCGGGACCGAGCTGGCCGGCAAGACCGTGGGCGTGCTCGGCCTGGGTCGGGTCGGTGTCCTCGTGGCGCACCGGCTGGCGGCGTTCGGGATGCAGGTCATCGCGCACGACCCGTACGTCTCGGTCGGCCGCGCCGCCCAGCTGGGCGTGCGGATGGTCGACCTCGACACGCTGCTCACCACGGCGGACGTCATCACCGTCCACCTGCCGCGCACCCCCGAGACCCGTGGCCTGGTCGGTGCCGAGGAGCTGCGCCGGGTCAAGCCCTCGGTGCTCCTGGTCAACGCCTCCCGCGGCGGCATCGTCGACGAGGTCGCGCTGCACGCGGCGCTCAAGGAGGGCCGCGTGGCGGCCGCCGGGGTCGACGTCTTCGCCGACGAGCCCTGCCCCGACTCGCCGTTGCTGGACCTGGACACCGTGGTGGCCACCCCCCACCTGGGCGCCAGCACCCACGAGGCGCAGGAGAAGGCCGGGCTCGCCGTCGCTCGCTCGGTCGTGCAGGCGCTGGCCGGTGAGCTCGTGCCCGACGCGGTCAACGTGCACGGCGGCCTGGTCGCCGAGGCGATCCGCCCCAGCATCGGGCTGACCGAGAAGCTCGGGCGGGTCTTCACCGCCGTGGCCGGCGGGGTGGCGCAGTCCCTCGACGTCGAGGTGCGCGGCGAGATCGCCGACCACGACGTGAAGGTGCTCGAGCTCGCCGCGCTCAAGGGGGTCTTCGACGAGGTCGTCGAGGAGCCGGTGTCGTACGTGAACGTGCCCCTGGTCGCCGCCGAGCGCGGCACCGCCTGCCGCCTGGTGGTCGAGCGGGAGAGCCCCGACCACCGCAACCTGGTCACGCTGCGCGGCACGTTGGCCGACGGCCGCCAGGTCGCGGTGGGCGGCACGGTCGTGCACGGGCGCGAGCGGCTGGTGGAGGTCGACGGGTACGACGTCGACCTGGCCCTCGCCGAGCACCTGGCCTTCTTCGTGCACCGCGACCGTCCCGGCATGGTCGGGACCGTGGGCGGCATCCTCGGCGAGGCCGGGGTCAACATCGCCGGCATGCAGGTCGCCCGGCGCACCCCCGGCGGCGACGTCCTGGTGGTCCTCGAGGTCGACTCCGCCCTCGACGGCTGCCTGCTGCACGAGATCGCGCTGGCCACCGAGTCCAGCCGGGCCTGCGCCGTCCACCTGCCCTGACCCTCTCCCAGGGCCGAGCCGGCGTATTGATACGCCGGTTCGGCGTCACGGCTGGGTCGAGTCGGCGTATTGATACGCCGGTTCGGCGGGGTGGGTCAGGCGACGAGGACCCGGCCGGAGCCCGGGCGGCCGGGGCGGGTGCGGGTCGGGGAGGCGGGGAGGTCGGACCAGACGGCCGCCAACCGCTCGACCGCGCCGACCAGCTCGTCGGCCGGGCGGGTCCAGGGGATGCGCACGAAGCGGTCCAGCCCGCCCTCCGCGGCGAACAGCGGCCCGGGCGTCACGCCCACCCCGACCCGCTCGGCGGCGTCGGCCAGCCCCACGGCGCTGCCGGAGGGCAGGGCGCACCACACCGCGAGCCCGCCACCCGGGCGGACCCACCGCCACGCCGGCAGGTGCTCGGCGAGCGCGGCGAGCAGTGCCTCGCGCTGCTCCCGCAGCCGCGTGAGCTGGTCGGGCAGGACGGGCCCGGCGGCGAGCAGCCGGGCCAGCACGAGCTGCTCGAGCACCGGCGTGCCCAGGTCGAGGCTCAGCCGCGCCCGTGTCAGCTGCTCGGCCATCCCCGGCGGCACCCGCACCCAGCCCAGCCGCAGCCCGCCCCAGAAGGCCTTGCTGGCGCTGCCGATGGTGATCGCACCGGGGGAGTACGCCGCGAACGGCCGCGGCATCTCCTGACCGTCCAGCGCCAGGGCCTGCAGCGACTCGTCCACGACGGCGACCGTGCCGGCGGCGCGCAGGTGGCCGGCGTACTCCTCGCGCTGGGCGTCGCTCATCAGGTGCCCGGTGGGGTTCTGGAAGTCCGGCACGAGGTAGGCCAGCGCCGGGCGGACCTGGCGCAGCTGGGCGCCCACGGCCGCGAGGTCCCAGCCCTCGGGGTCGACGGGCGCGCCGATGAGCCGACCGCCGGCGTTGCGCAGCGCGAGCGTGGCGTTGGGGTAGACCGGCGACTCCACGAGCACCCGGTCGCCGCGCCGGGCCAGCGCCTGCGCCACGATCGCGGCGCCCGAGAGCGCCCCGGGGGTGATGATCACCTGGGCGGGGTCGGTGGGCAGCCCGCGCTCCTCGAACCCGCGGGCCACCTCGGCCTGCAGGTGGGGGAGCCCGGTGGGGAAGTACCCGTGCCCACCGAGGTACGCCGGCAGCTCGCCCACCGCCTCGGCGTAGGCGTTCGCGAGCCCGGCCGGGGCCATCGGGGCGGCGCAGCCGAGGTCGATCCCGTCGGGGTGGCCGACCGCGAGCTGGTCGGGCGTCAGGGCGCGGTCGCGGGTGCGGGCCCGCCCGCCGGGCACCCGGGTGAAGGTGCCGGCGCCCTGCCTGGCCACGGCGTACCCGGTCTCGCGCAGCTGGGCGTAGGCGCGGGTGACCGTGGTCCGCGAGACACGGAGGGCGTCGGTCAGCTCGCGCTCGCTGGGCAGCCGGACGTCGGTGCCGATCCGGCCGTCCCCGATGGCCAGCACGAGAGCGTCGGCGAGACCGGCGTAGGCGGGGGAGCGGTCGAAGCCGTCGACCAGGGCGGCGACCCGGGCCGCCGAGACCGACCCCAGGGGGCCCGGGGGCGTGACGGAGCTGGACTGGGGCATGCAGTCCACTGAACCACGATTGGCTATCGAGGAACAGTCCAATGTGCCGCACCATGGAGCCATGACCCTGCTCGCCGACCTCGGGCCCCTCGCACAGCTGCGCGCGGGACGCCTGCCCCGTCGTCTCGTCCAGCTCTACGCCGGGCTGCTGCTCTACGGCGTCTCGCTCGCGATGCTGGTGCGCGCCGGCCTCGGCGCGGCGCCGTGGGACGTCCTGCACCTCGGGCTGGCGACCCACCTGCCCCTGACGCTCGGCCAGGCGCTGATCCTGACCAGCGTCGCCGTGATGGTCCTGTGGATCCCGCTGCGCGAGGTCCCGGGGCTCGGCACGATCTCCAACGCGATCGTGATCGGGCTGGCGGCCGACGCGACGCTCGCGGTGCTCGACCGGCCCGACACCCTGGCGGTGCGGGGCGTGCTGATGGTCGCCGCCGTGCTACTCAACGGCCTGGCGACGGCCGCCTACATCGGCGCGCAGCTCGGTCGCGGGCCGCGCGACGGCCTGATGACCGGGCTGCACCGGCGTACTGGCCTGTCCATCCGGCTGGTCCGGACCTCCCTCGAGGTCACCGTGGTCGTGATCGGCCTGCTGCTGGGCGGCACGGCGGGCCTCGGCACGGTGCTCTACGCCCTCGCGATCGGCCCGGTCACCCAGGCGCTCCTGCCCCCGCTCGTGGTCACCCTTCCCGCCGAGAGGTCACCCGTGCGCGGTCGAGAGGTCACTCCCGCACGCGGCGCGTAGGCATCAGCGCTTGGTGGCGATGATCGTAGAGGCGTCGGGGGCGACCATGACCTCCACGGCGGTGAAACGCTCGTCGGTGAGCCACTGCTCGCGCAGGGTGTCGACGCGGCCGTAGGTGATCGGCGGCCACTGCTCGCAGGGCGTGAAGTCGTCGAGCACCACGATGCCGCCGTCCTCCACGAGGTCCGCGATCGCGTCGACGCCCACCTCGCCGGGCTGGCCGGAGTCGAGGAGGAGCAGGGAGTAGGGGCCGCGGTCCAGCAGCGTGGACCAGTCAGCGGCCAGCACCTCGACCAGCGGGTCGTCGGCGAAGATCTCGGTCGCCGCCCTCGCCAGCTTCGCGTCGAGCTCGGCGGTGACGATCCGCGCCTTCTCCCCGCGTACGCCGGAGCGCAGCCAGGCCGTGCCGACCCCGCACCCGGTGCCGAACTCCGCCATCGTGCCGTCGCGGGTCGCGGCCAGCATCGCCAGCAGCCGACCGGTCTCGTTGCGGCAGAACGACACGTAGCCGGAGCGACGCGAGACCTCGAAGGCGCGCTCGACGACGGCGGGCAGGTCGGGTGGGGCACTCACCGACCCAGTCTTTCATCGCGGGACGCAGATCCCACATCGTGGACGGATTCCGGAATCCGGTGGTCAGCGTCCGGTGCGCGACCTAGGCTCGCCTCATCATGCGGAGCATCTTCGTACTTATCGAGTGCCGCGGCGAGGCCCAGCAGGCGTGACCTGCGAGTGAGGCCCCCTCGCCGCGGTGGTCGGCGTCGGTGCGCATCCGGTCTCACACCCCTCTCCTTCGAGAGCAGCCCCGTGACACCTCGGGTGCTCCTCGGCTCGAGATGACTCCGCGGCGGGTACGCCGGCGCAGCACGCGCGACCCGCTCCTGGTCGGTCCCGACCGTCCGTGCGATCCACGGACAGCTGTCCCCACCGCGGCGTCATCCCCGGTCGACGGCGCATCCCGCGCCCACCGTCCGGGGACCCGACACATCCGACACACGCGAGACCTGGAGACAGCGATGTACGACATGTACCCCGAGTGGGGCCCGGCCGCCCACAAGCCCGAGAACCCCCGCAGCCGTGAGGCCCTGCAGCGCGCGCTCGACCTGCGGGACAACGGCGGCGAGCGCCCCGACGACAACTAGCGTTCGCCCCATGACTAGTCCCGACACCACCGCCTCGAGCCCCGCCCAGGGCTCGGTCCAGCTCGCCGTCATCCCCGGCGACGGCATCGGTCAGGAGGTGACCCCCGAGGCCCTGAAGGTGCTCGAGGTCGCCGCCCCGTCGGGCGTGAAGTTCGAGCAGACCCGCTACGACCTCGGCGCCGAGCGCTACCTCGCCACCGGCGAGGTGCTGCCCGACTCCGTGCTCGGTGAGATCCGCCGGCACGACGCCATCCTCCTCGGCGCGGTGGGCGGCAAGCCCAACGACCCGAACCTGCCCCCGGGCATCCTCGAGCGCGGGCTGCTGCTGCGGCTGCGCTTCGAGCTCGACCACTACGTCAACCTCCGCCCCTCGCGCATCTTCCCCGGCGTCACCTCGCCGCTCTCGGAAGCCGTGCTCAAGGGCGAGGAGGTCGACTTCGTGGTCGTCCGCGAGGGCACCGAGGGCCCCTACACCGGCAACGGCGGCGCGCTGCGCGTCGGCACGCCGGCCGAGGTGGCCACCGAGGTCAGCGTCAACACGGCGTACGGCGTCGAGCGGGTCGTCCGCGACGCCTTCGCCCGCGCGCAGAAGCGCCCGCGCAAGAAGCTCACCCTGGTCCACAAGACCAACGTGCTCGTCCACGCCGGCTCGGTGTGGTGGCGACTGACCCAGCAGGTCGCCGCGGAGCACCCGGACGTCACCGTCGACTACATGCACATCGACGCCGCGATGATCCACATGACGACCAACCCGCAGCGCTTCGACGTGATCGTCACCGACAACCTCTTCGGCGACATCATCACCGACCTCGCCGCCGCCATCACCGGCGGCATCGGGCTGGCTGCCTCGGGCAACGTGAACCCCGACCGCACCGCCCCCTCCATGTTCGAGCCCGTGCACGGCTCCGCGCCCGACATCGCGGGGCAGCAGAAGGCCGACCCCACCGCGGCGATCCTCTCGACCGCGCTGCTGCTGGACCACCTCGGTCACCCCGAGGCCGCGGCCACCGTCGAGCGTGCCGTGCTGGCCGACCTCTCCGAGCGCGCCGAGGCGGGCGACACCGCCCCTCGGCGTACCTCCGAGGTCGGCGACGCCATCGCCGCGCGCGTAGCCGGCTGACGCCGCTGGGCGGTGAGTGTTCAACCGTTCCGCTGACCGGACCGGTTGAGCACCCACCGCTCCCGGCGGCGTGCGCGCATCAGCGGTGAGCTGTCAACCGTTCCGCACCGTGGATCGGTTGACCACTCACCGCTCCACCGGCCTGCCCCGACGCGACATCGAAGGAACTACCGTGTCCCCCATGCAGATCAGCACCACGCCCTCGAGCAGCCCCGTCAGTGACGAGCGGCTGGCCGAGATCCTCGCCAACCCCGGCTTCGGCAACCACTTCACCGACCACATGCTCACGGTCGAGTGGACCCCCGCCGACGGCTGGCACGCCGCGCGCATCGAGCCCTACGCGCCGCTCTCGATCGACCCCGCGGCGGCGGTCCTGCACTACGCGCAGGAGACCTTCGAGGGGATGAAGGCCTACCGCCACGACGACGGCTCGATCTGGTCCTTCCGCCCCGAGGAGAACGCCAAGCGGATGGTCCGCTCCTCCCAGCGCCTCGCACTGCCCGAGCTCCCCGTCGAGGACTTCGTGGCCTGCGTCGACGCGCTGGTCGAGGCCGACCGCCGCTGGGTCCCCGAGGGTGGCGGCGAGAAGAGCCTCTACGTCCGGCCGTTCATGTTCGCCTCCGAGGTCTTCCTCGGCGTCCGGCCGGCCCAGCACGTCACCTTCATGGTCATCGCCAGCCCCGCCGGTGCCTACTTCAAGGGCGGGGTCAAGCCGGTGACGCTGTGGCTCACCGAGGAGTACACCCGCGCCGGGCGCGGCGGCATGGGTGCCGCCAAGACCGGCGGCAACTACGCCTCCTCGCTGGTCGCCCAGCAGGAGGCGATCGCCCAGGGCTGCGACCAGGTCGTCTTCCTCGACGCCCAGGAGGGGGAGTACGTCGAGGAGCTCGGCGGCATGAACCTCTACTTCGTCCACCGCGACGGGCGGGTCGTCACCCCCGAGACCGGCACGATCCTCGAGGGCATCACCCGCGCCTCGATCATCGAGCTGCTCGGGAAGATGGGCCACCAGGTCGAGGAGCGGAAGTTCTCCATCCAGGAGTGGAAGGACGGGGTCACCTCCGGCGAGATCACCGAGATCTTCGCCTGCGGCACGGCCGCGGTCGTCACCCCGGTCGGTGAGCTGAAGTGGGACGGCGGATCGGCCCCGGCCGCTGCGGCCGTCGAGGCCGACGACGCGCTGTGGACGCGGGTCCGCAGCCAGCTCGTCGACGTGCAGTTCGGCCGCGCCGAGGACTCCTTCGGCTGGATGCACCGCATCTGCTGAGCCCCACCGCGGGCCGGACCCGCCCACGCCGGCGCGCCGCGCCGACCTCGGTGACGGATCGGCCGCGGCCTCGTTGTTGAATACGCAGGGGCACGCACCGCGGCGTACCCCGACCTCGCCCGCCCACGACGCCCAGGGAGCACCGACGTGTGGACACGACGCGGCCTGCTGACCACGGGCGGGGTGGCGGCCATCCTCGGGACGACGGGTACGGCCCTCTCCGGCGCCGTGGACGTGTCCGGCCCGCCGGACTTCACCTTCGTCTCGATGCCGGACTTCCTCAACGCCGACGTCGCCGACCTCTCGGGCCTCCCGACCTGGGACGGCGGGATGAACTCCCACAACCAGTGGTGGCAGCTGGCCATCGACTCCTGCCTGTGGGCGGTCGGTTCGCACAACCCCGACGCCGTCTTCGTCGCCGGTGACCAGGTCGAGGGCCGCTGGAACGTCGACACCGACGACCGCCGGATCTTCGGGCAGGTCAGCCAGGGCACCGACGAGGTCAGCCTGGCGATGTGCCGCAGCGCGATCACGCAGGCAGGGTCGGTCTACTACAGCGAGTACAAGCGGCTCTTCGCCGAGCGCGGCATGCCGCTCTACCCGGCGCTGGGCGACCACGAGATCCTCGACGACCGCAGTGGCCGGATCAACGACCGCTGGTCGCCGAAGGGCTCGCACAAGGGACGTCCCGACAACCGCTACTACCTCGTCGATCACGCCAAGTCGGTGTGGGCCGACCACTTCACCCGCACCCCCGAGGGACGGCCGGTCCACCGCAAGCGCCCCAAGGGCAGCCAGCACGAGTTCACGGCCTACGCCGAGTCCTTCGGTGACGTCTTCACCCTCATCACCGTCGACGTCTTCCACCGGCACGAGGCCGGCGTGCGGCTCGGTGTCTTCGACGACCAGCTGCGGTGGATGAAGAAGCAGATCCGCAAGGCCAAGAAGAAGGGGCACGTGGTGGCCGTCCAGGGCCACATCCCCGCGCTCGGTCCCTACCGCGTCTTCGCCTCGGGCAACCTGCACATGCCCGAGGCCGAGAGGTCCAGCTTCTGGCGGGCGATGAAGCGCACCGGTGCCGACTTCTACCTGTGCGGCGAGGTCCACGACGCGACCGTCGTCCAGCAGGGCTCGCGCCAGCCGGTGCAGGTCAGTCACGGCTGCACCTACCGCTTCGGCTTCAGCTACCTCGTCGGCAAGGTCTGGGACAACGGCCGGGTCACGCTGGAGTACTACGAGCTGCCGCAGGTCTCGCAGAGCGAGGAGCTCGGCATCTGGGCCACCGACCACGCCAAGCTCGCCCCGAACCGGATCAGCTACACGATGCCGCAGCTGCGCGGTCAGCTGGAGTGGCACAAGGGCGTGGTGCTCAGCCGCACCGAGAAGCTCGGCGTCTACGACCCCGACAATGACCCCTACGCCTACGAGAAGCCGCCGTACGGCCTGCTCGGCCGGGCCCGCAAGGCACCGCGCCCGGGTCCCTCCTCCTGAGCCCCCGTGACCCGGCGAGGGACCTCGCCTGCGCCGATCGGCCACCTGCGACTCGTATCCTCGCCGGGTGACGACCCGCCCGCGTGAGGAGCCCGACGTGCTCGTCGGGGGCTACCGCCTGCTCGCCAAGATCGGCGAGGGTGGCATGGGCGTGGTCCACCTCGCCCGCCGCGACGACGGCCAGCGGGTGGCGCTGAAGGTGCTGCGCCCGCACGTCGTGGGGGACGACGACGGCCGGGCCCGGCTGGAGCGCGAGGTCGACTCGCTCTCGCGCGTGCACAGCCGTTGGGTGGCCGAGATCGTCGACGCCGACCCGTGGGCGGCGGTGCCGTGGATCGCCACCCGCTACGTCCCCGGTCTCTCGCTGCACGACCACGTCCTGGAGGAGGGGCCGGTCCGCGGCGCGGACCTGTTGTGGTTCGCCGGTTGCCTGGCCGAGGGGCTCGACGCCGTGCACGCCGTGGGCGTGCTGCACCGCGACGTGAAGCCCTCCAACGTGCTGATGGAGGGGCGGACCCCCATCCTCATCGACTTCGGCCTCGCCAAGCTGGCCGACGACCCGCGGATGACCCAGACCGGATGGCTGATCGGCACCCCGGGCTACCTCGCGCCGGAGATCCTGCACGGCGACGACGCCACCGAGGCCTCCGACGTGCACGCCTGGGCCGCGACCGTCGCCTACGCCGGCACCGGCCGTGCCCCCTTCGGGCGTGGCCCGTCGGCGGCGGTGATGGACCGGGTACGCCGCGGGGAGCACGACCTCTCCGGCCTGACCGGTGACCTCGCGCGGGTCGTGGCCGCCGCGCTGGACCCGGAGCCGGGCAACCGCCCCGAGCTGTGGGAGGTCCTCGACTGGCTGCGCCCCCAGACGACCCGGGTGCGTCGCGTCGTCCCGCCCCCGCCGGTCCCGGTGGAGCGGGTCGAGCCGGACGAGACCCGGCCGTGGCGACCGGCCGCCACGCCGTACGAGACGACCGAGGTGGCCGAGCAGGACGAGACCGACCTGCTCGGGACGGACCCGTTCGAGGGCGACCTCGAAGGGGAGTGGCCCGACGAGCGCGACCCCGGCTCCGTCCACGGGACCCGCGTGCTGCCGTGGGACGACCAGCAGGGCTGGCCCGAGGACCCGCCCGAGCCCCGGACGCCGCTGCTCGAGCGGGCCAGGCGGGCCCTTCTTCTGGCGGTCCTGGGCGGCGCCGCGACGGCCGGGGTGGTCGCCGTGCCGTTGCTGGTGGTCACCTCGCTGATGCTGCTGGTCTGGCTGCTGCGCAGCGGCTCGATCGCCGCCGGCACCGTCGGCGCCCGACGCCAGGAGCGGGGGCGGCGCTGGTGGGACGGGCCGCGGCTGCTGCTGGGTGCCCCGTGGGACCTGGTGCGGTCGATCCCCTCCACCCTGGTGCTGCAGCTGTGGTCCCTCGGGCTGGCGCTCGCGGCGGGCCTGCTCTGCTACGCGGTGGCCCTCGACGTCCCCTCCACCCTGGCCGTCACCGGTGCGGTGCTGGTCGGCTCGCTGTGGTGGGGGCCGGGTGGGAGCCGGGTCCGCTCACCGGTCGGCCGGGTGGTGCGGCCGCTGTCGGCCACGCTCGGGGTGTGGGCGGTGTCGCTGGCCCTCGTGGCGGTCGCGGGCGCGGGAGCGGCGTACCTCGCCCTCGACGGCGTGGACTGGACGCCGCTGGAGGGCCGCCCCCTCAGCGGGGTCACGGTCCCGGCGCTGCAGCGCTGACCGCGGGTCCCCGGCCGGATGCTGGGACATCCGTCCCACGATGCGGGCGTGCGTGGTTCACTGGGTGACGTGCAGCACCACCGCATCATCATTCGCTAGCGCGACGAGCACCGCTCGCCGCGCCACCTCTCGTCCGCGAGAGGTTTTTTTGTGCCCGCACACCAGCACCGCCCCCGAGGAGAAGCCCTGATGGACCTGCACGGCGCGTTCCACGTCTACGACACGACCCTGCGCGACGGCGCGCAGCAGGAGGGGCTCAACCTCTCCGTCGCCGACAAGCTGAACATCGCGCGGCAGCTCGACGGCCTGGGGGTCGGCTACATCGAGGGGGGATGGCCGGGCGCGAACCCCAAGGACACCGAGTTCTTCCGCCGCGCGGCCGAGGAGCTGGACCTCCAGCACGCCAGGCTGGCCGCGTTCGGCGCGACCCGCCGGGCCGGCGTCGCGGCGGCCGACGACCCGCTGGTCGCCGCGCTGCGCGACAGCGGTGCCTCGGTCGTGACGCTGGTCGCGAAGTCCCACGACCGGCACGTCGAGCTGGCGCTGCGCACCACGCTGGAGGAGAACCTCGCGATGGTGCGCGACACGGTCTCCCACCTGGTCGCGGAGGGACAGACGGTCTTCCTCGACGCCGAGCACTTCTTCGACGGTTACCGCGCCAACCGGCCCTACGCGCTGGAGGTGCTGCGCACGGCGTACGAGGCCGGCGCGGAGGTCGCCGCGCTCTGCGACACCAACGGCGGCATGCTGCCGACCTGGGTCGGCGACGTCGTGGGCGACGTGGTGTCCAGCACCGGTGGCCGGGTCGGCATCCACTGCCACAACGACACCGGCTGTGCCGTCGCGAACTCGCTGGCAGCCGTCGACGCGGGCGCCACGCACGTGCAGGGCACGATCAACGGGTACGGCGAGCGCACCGGCAACGCCGACCTCATCTCCGTCGTCGCCAACCTCGAGCTCAAGCTGGACCGCCGGGTGCTGCCGCAGGGCCTGCTCGCGGAGGCGACCCGCATCGCCCACGCGGTCGCCGAGGTCACCAACGTGCCGCCCGCGTCGCGCCAGCCCTACGTCGGCACGTCGGCGTTCGCGCACAAGGCCGGCCTGCACGCCAGCGCCATCAAGGTCGACCCGAACCTCTACCAGCACATGGACCCGGCCGGTGTCGGCAACGACATGCGGCTGCTGGTCTCGGACATGGCCGGCCGGGCGTCGATCGAGCTGAAGGGCCGCGAGCTCGGCTTCGACCTGTCCGGCGATCGTGACCTTGTTACCCGGATCACCGAGCGGGTCAAGGTCCTGGAGTCGCGCGGCTACACCTTCGAGGCGGCCGACGCCTCCTTCGAGCTGCTGCTGGTCGAGGAGGTCGAGGGCCACCGCCCGTCGTACGTCGACGTGGAGTCCTGGCGCGTGATCACCGAGACCCAGGCGGGGCCGGGCGCGGAGGCGTTGTCGGAGGCGACGGTCAAGCTCACGGCCGCCGGGGTGCGCTACGTCGTCACCGGCGAGGGCAACGGCCCGGTCAACGCCCTGGACCAGGCGCTGCGCCAGGCGATCGGGCAGGCCTACCCCGAGGTCGCCAAGCTCGAGCTGATCGACTACAAGGTGCGCATCCTGGACCAGGGCCACGGCACCGACGCCATCACCCGGGTGCTGATCGAGACCTCCGATGGCGAGTCCTCGTGGTGGACCGTCGGTGTGGGCCACAACGTCGTCGAGGCCTCGTGGGAGGCGCTGCTGGACGCCGTCACCTTCGGGCTGCGCCGCCACCACCGCTGACCGCGCCACGCCGCCGCTGTCGGCGCTCGGGCGCATGATGGGTCGATGACGACCTACCGGGACACCGAGGACTTCGTGGGCGCGACCTTCGTCGACGCCAGCTTCAAGGGCGCACGTATGCGCGAGGCCGACCTGCGCGGCCTGACCGTGCGCAGCTCCCTGCTCGACGGCCTCGACGTCGACAGCCACGACCTGTCCTTCGGGACGCTGGTCGTCAACGGTGTCGACGTCGTGCCCCTGGTCGAGGCCGAGCTCGACCGACGCTTCCCCGGGCGGGCGCTGAGCAGGTCGACGACCCCCGAGGGACTGCGCGATGGCTGGGTCGCGGTGCAGGCCGCGTGGCGTAGCACGACGGAGGGGACCCCGCGGGAGCGGTGGGACGACCACGTCGAGGACGAGTGGTCGCTCGCCCAGACGTTGCGGCACCTGGTGCTGGCCACCGACTGCTGGTTGCGCGGGGCGATCCAGCGGCACGAGCAGCCCTTCCACGAGATCGGCCAGGTCTTCACCGGCGCGGAGGAGATGGGCTTCGACACCTCGATCTTCCGCGACGAGCCGCCCTCGCACGACGAGGTCCTCGAGGTCCGCGCGGAGCGTCAGCAGATGGTGACCGACTTCCTCGCCACGGTGACGCCCGAGCTGCTGGCCGAGGAGCGGTCCGACCCCTGGGGCGGGGGTGACGACGGGGCCGGTGACGCGTGGCGTCCGACCGTGGGCGACTGCCTGCGCACCATCCTCGAGGAGGAGTGGGCCCACCTGCGGTACGTCCGTCGCGACCTCGCCCTGCTCGACTGACGCGGCGGCCGACGCCGCTGAAGTCCTGCGGCGCGGGGCGGGGTGAGGTCAGGATGGAGGGGTGCGCGTTCCCCACGTCCTCGCCCACGCCCGGGTGCCCGCCGGTCTCCTGGCGGCCCTCCTGATCTCTCTGGGGGTGGCCCCGCTGGTCGGTCCGGCGGCCCCCGGTGCCGCCCACGCGGCCGGTGGGCCGGCCCTGTCCGCCGAGGACGGGTGGCAGGACGAGGTGGAGCGCGCGGTCGCGGATGCCGTCTCGGCCGAGCTGCCCGGCTCCGGTGCGCCCGGCGTGGCCTGGGCGGTCGTCGAGGGGGACGAGGTCGTCACCGGCGCGAGCGGGGTGATCCGCGCGGGCGGGTCCGACCCGGTGACCGCGGACTCGCCGTTCGTCCTGGGGTCGATCTCCAAGAGCATCACCGCCGTCGCCGTGCTGCAGCTCCAGGAGGCCGGTCGACTCGACCTGGACGACGAGCTCGGCGAGCACCTGCCCGCCTTCCGGGGCACGACGGCGGGCTCGGTCACGCTGCGGGAGCTGCTCAGTCACACCAGCGGCTGGTCGACGGCCCAGGGCAACGCCTCGCACGCGTACGCGGAGGGTGAGGAGGACGAGCTGGCGCGTCGGGTGGCGGCCCTGGCCGACGTCGACCCCGCGCACGCGCCGGGGAAGTGGGAGTACTCCAACACCAACTACCAGCTGCTCGGCCGGGTCGTGGAGGTCGCCGGCGCGGAGTCCTTCGAGGACTACGTGACCGAGCACGTCCTGGACCCCCTCGAGATGTCCGACAGCTTCGTCTCCGACGGGCGGGTCCACCCCGAGATGGTCACGGGGCACCGGCCGTGGTTCTGGACCAAGCGGCCGATGCCCTCCGATCGTCCGACCCAGCGACTCACCGCGCCCCAGGGCGGGGTGGTCGCGAGCGCGCGCGACGTCGCCCGCTACCTGCAGGTGCTGATGAACGGCCGTGACGACGTGCTCAGCGCCGAGGACAAGGCGCTGATGATGCGCTCGGCGGGTCCGGCGTCGCCGTACTACGGCCTCGGGTGGGTCGTGGACCGCGACACCGTGTGGCACACCGGCACCAGCCCGGGGGTCGAGACGCAGGCGACGATGGTGCCGGCCCGACGGCGCGGCGTGGTGGTGCTCGTCAACGCCGGCAGCGGCACCGGCTTCGCCGAGACCACGCGACTGCGGGAGGCGGTCACCGCCGCCGGGCTGGGGCGCGAGTACGTCGGGCCCGGCCGTCGCTGGGGCCAGCAGGTGCTGTTCGTCTCGCTCGTGCTCCTGCCGCTGGGCTACCTGGTGAGCATGGCGTGGGCGTGGCGGCACCGGGAGCAGCTGCGCCGCAAGCGCCGCCAGGGGTTCTCCGGGCGGTTCAGCCTGTGGTTCCCGCTGCTGACGACCGGGGTGGCGGCCTGGGTGATGCTCGTGCTGGTCCCGGGGCTCTACGGGAGCCCGATCCGCAACATCCTGCTCTTCTCGCCCGACCTCGGGCTGCTGCTCGTCTCGGGTGCCGCAACGGGCGTGGCGTGGGCGGCGCTGCGGCTGCTGCTGGCCCAGGTCGGCCGCCCCGCGCCGGCGACCGCCGGCCCGTAGGGCGACGGCTCAGCGGCGACCGGTCACCCGGCGGGCGAGGTCCTCCCAGCCGGTGAGCAGCCGCTCCACGGGGAATCCGCCGGCCTGCTGGCGCTCGATGATCGGGACCTCCAAGGGGGCCAGCAGGGCCGTCGCCAGCAGCGGCAGGTCGCCGTCGACCCCGAGCTCGGAGAGCAGGTGCTGCACGTGCAGCGCGGTGAAGGAGTAGGCGCCGGCCGCACGGGAGCCGGTCGCCCCGGCGGCCCGGATCAGGTCCGCGTGGAGGAGCGTCGTCTCCAGACGCGAGCGGCCGAAGGCCAGCAGCCGGTCCCAGGGATCGGCGCCGGGGCCCAGCGGGGGAGGACCGGAGATGACCGAGGCCTGCCAGGCGGTCTCGGAGAAGTCCAGGACGGCGGCCATCAGCCCCTCGCGCGACTCGAACCGCCGGAAGACGGTGCCCTTCCCGACGCCGGCCGCCGCGGCGACCGCCTCCATCGTCACGCAGCCCACGCCGCGCTCCTCGACCAGCCGACGCGCGGCGCACAGCAGCGCCTCACGGTTGCGCGCGGCGTCCGCTCGCTCGACCGGGGGCTGGTCGGCCATCGGGAGCAGGAGCGGGTCGGGCACGGGCGCCAGCCTAGTCAGCACGCTCGGGCGCGGGGTGGGAATAAAAACGGACCCGGGTCCGTTTAGCCGTCGATCGTCCCTGACCCCTCCGGAGGAGCTTTCCATGACCACTCGTGTCGCCGTCCTCGTCGGCAGCCTGCGCGCCGACTCCGTCAACCGTCGCCTGGCCGAGATGCTGCGCGACCAGGCCCCGGAGGGTGTCGAGCTGCACCTCGTCGACGGCCTGGGTGACCTGCCGTTCTACAACGAGGAGATCGACACCGACGACGCCGCCTCCGCGGTGCTGGCGCTGCGCGAGGCCGTCGCCTCGGCGGACCGGGTCCTCGCCGTCACGCCCGAGTACAACGGCACCATGCCGGCGGTCCTCAACAACGCGCTGGACTGGCTCTCGCGCCCCTACGGCGCCGGCGCCATCGTCGGGAAGCCCTTCGGCGTCATCGGCACCACCCCCACGCCGTACGGCGGCAAGTGGGCGCACGCCGACGCCGCGCGCTCCGCCGGGATCGCCGGTGCCCGGGTCGTGGAGTCGGTCGTGGTCTCCCAGCCCGGCGTCGAGGTCGACGTGCTGACCGACCCCGAGGTCCGGGAGCGCCTGCTCGACGCGCTGCGCCTGCTCGTCGAGGCCGAGCCCGCGCCCGTCGCCGCCTGACCTGCTGCTCCTTCCCGCCGAGCCGGCGTATCAATACGCCGGTTCGGCGTCCGGTCCGGCCCTACATTGGGAGCGTGAGCGAGATCGCCGCGCCCCAGGGGCCCCTGCCGCCCGCCGGATCCCCGCAGCCCGCGGGGTCCCCGGAGCCCGGGCAGCCCCGGACCTGGGACATCGTTGCCACCACCGTGGAGCTGATCGTCCTGGCGCTGGCCGGGATGGTGTCGTCGTTCGCGGGCCTGATGCTGGTCATGGCGTCGGACTCCTGCGGCACGGGCACCACCGAGTGCAGCACCCGGATCATCCTGCTCGGCGTCGGCCTGGCCGTCGTCGCGCCCTGGGTGGCGCTGCTGGCGATGGGCACGTGGGCGGTCGTCCGCCTGGTCCGGCGCAAGATCGCCTGGTGGGTGCCGCTGCTGGCGGTCCCGCTGTGGGCGCTGGTCTTCGGGCTGGGCGTCGCGGTCACCTTCGCCGGCGTCAGCTGATCGAGCCGGCGTATCAATACGCCGGCTCGGCAGGACGGGTGGGCTAGCGTCGCCGGCATGGCCGAGCTGCACGACCTGACCGCACTCGAGCAGGGCGCCGCGGTCGCGGCCGGGGAGGTGTCGCCGGCCGAGCTTGTCGAGCACTACCTCGAACGCATCGACCGCCTCGACGACGTCGGCGCCTTCGTGACGGTCACGGCCGACCTGGCCCGCGAGCGGGCCCGGTCGCTCGCACCGACCGGCCGGCCGGCCCCGGGCGAGGGTCCGTTGCGCGGCGTACCCACCGCGATCAAGGACCTCAACCTCACCGCCGGGGTCCGCACCACCTTCGGGTCGGCCGCCTACGACGACTTCGTCCCCGAGGTCTCCGACGGCGTGGTGCTGTCGATGGAGGCCGCCGGGCTGGTGAGCCTGGGCAAGACCGCGACCCCGGAGTTCGGGTCGCCCTGCTACACCGAGCCCGACGGCCGCCCGCCCAGCGTCACTCCGTGGGACCGCACCCGCACCGCCGGCGGCTCCTCGGGTGGAGCCGCCGCCGCGGTGGCCGCCGGGCTGGTGCCCGTCGCCCAGGGCTCCGACGGCGGTGGGTCGATCCGCATCCCCGCATCGTGCTGCGGCCTGGTGGGGTTCAAGCCGTCCCGCGGGCGGATCAGCGGCTCCCCGATGTACGGCGACCCCGTCGGCCTGGCCACGGCCGGACCGATCGCGCGGACCGTCCGTGACGCCGCCGCCCTGCTCGACGTGCTGGCCGGGCGACGCCCGGGCGACCCGTACTTCGCGCCGCCCGCCGGCCCGTTCCTCGACGCCTGCGAGCGCGAGCCCGGACCGCTGCGGATCGCCCGCTTCGTCGAGCCGGTCATCGCCGAGGCCGAGGTCCACCCCGAGGTGCGGCGGGCCTGGGAGGACGCCTCGCGGTTGCTGGAGTCGCTCGGCCACACCGTCGAGGACATCGAGGTGCCGCTGGGCCACGACGCGGTGCCGGTCTTCGAGACGTGCTGGGCCGTGCTGACCGCGTTGTCCCCGGCGCCGCCGGGCCGCGAGCACCTGCTGCGGCCGCTGACCAGGTGGCTGGGGGAGCGCGGGCACGCGCTGAGCGCGCCGGAGTTCGGGCTGGCGATCGGCGCGATGCGACGGCACGCGGCCGGGGCGCTCGAGTCGCTGGCGGCGTACGACGCCGTCCTGACCCCGACCCTGGCGACCCCGCCGGTGCCGGTGGGCGCGCTGCGCGACGACGAGCACCCCGAGCGGGACTTCGAGGGGCAGAAGGCCTTCACGCCCTGGACCTCGGCGTGGAACGTCACCGGCATGCCGGCGGTCTCGCTGCCGCTGCACCAGACCCCCGACGGGCTGCCCGTGGGGGTCATGCTCGCCGCCCGGCCCGCCGAGGACGCGCTGCTGCTCTCGCTGGCCGCCCAGGTCGAGGCCGCCGCCCCCTGGCACGACCGGCGCCCGCCGGGCTGGTGAGCGGTGAGTGGTGGACCGACCGCGGCGCACCGACGGTTGAGGACCCACCGCCCCCGGGTCGGGCCCGGCGGCCGGCGGTGGCTGGTGAGCCGTCCGGCGAGCCGGAACGGTTGAGGGCCCACCGCGCCGCAGCCGCCCCTGGCGTCAGTCCCCGAGCCCCCGGGCGGCCAGCGCGTCGCCCTGCTCGTGGGCACGGGCGACGACCCGCACCACGAACGGCGTGAGGTAGACCCGCGGGTGCCGGCCCAGCCCCCGCGCCCGGGCGGCGTCCCGGGTCTCCAGGGCCAGCGCCAGCGTGCCGGGCAGGGCGCCGATCGCCAAGGAGATCGTCAACGCGACCCGTTCGGGGTCGACGCCGACGCGCCGGAGCGGTCGCACCGCCCGCACCAGCGTGTCGAGCATGGCGTTGACCGGCGTGGTGGCACTGACGGTGATGGCGGCCAGCGCCAGGGCCACGAGGTCGACCAGGGTCTCCACGGCCTTGGCCGGGCCGTCGATCCACCACTGCAGGCCGGCCGCGACGACCGCGAGCACGAGGATCGCGCGGGTCGCCCGGGCCAGGGTCGCCAGGCGTACGCCGCCGACGGCCGCCGCGAGCAGCGCGATCCCCAGGAAGACCGGTGCGGCCACCGCTGAGCGGGTCAGCACCACGGTGAGGCTGAACGCCGCCAGCCCGAGCAGCTTGGGCCCGGTCGGGCAGCGGTGCAGCCAGGAGTCCCCGGGCTGGTGGACGCCCACCAGCAGCGGCGAGCTCACGCCTGGCCCCGGTCCACGGCGTCGACGTACGCCGCCACGCCCGCCGGCCCGTCGGCGTCGGCGACCACGCGGCCACCCGAGACGACCAGCACCCGCTCGCAGCGGGCGGCGAGGTCGAGGTCGTGGGTGAGCAGGACCAGCTGCTGGGGCAGGGCCATGAGCAGGTCGCCGACGCGGCGGGAGTTCGCGAGGTCGAGCAGCGTGGTGGGCTCGTCGGCGACCACGACGGCGGGGTCGGTGGCCAGCACCCCGGCCAGCGCGAGGAGCTGGCGCTGGCCGCCGGAGAGGTCGTGGACGCTCTGGTGCGCCTGGGCGGCGAGCCCGTGCTCGGCCAGCACCGCCAGGGCCCGCTCCCGGCGACGGGCAGGGTCCCGTTCGAGGCGCCGCAGGGACAGCTCGACGTCCTCGACGCAGGTCGGCATGACCAGCTGCGCGGCCGGGTCGGTGAAGCAGAAGCCCACGCGCCGGCGTACCTCCGCACCCCGGCGGCCCACGTCGAGCCCGTCGACCAGCACCCGGCCGGTGGTGGGGGAGACCAGCCCGTTGAGGAGACGGGCGAGCGTGGACTTGCCCGACCCGTTGGCACCGACGATGCCGATGCGTTGCTCGGTCAGCCGCAGCGAGGTCGGGTGCAGCAGCGCCTTCTCGCCGGTAGCCCCCGAGCGGGGTTCCGACCCGGCCGGAACCGGGACCGAGACCCCCGCGCCGTCGAGCTCGAGGAGGGGCACGCTCAGCTGCTGGCGGTGCGCGGTGCGCGCGCGGTCAGCAGCCGCGGGAACGCGCGGTGCACCTCGGCGGCGATCAGCGCGACCATCGTGGTCTTCAGCAGGTCGCCGACCCAGTACAGGACGTCGATGCGGAACGCCTCGGCCACCGACATGTCCAGGGTGAGCATCAGCCCGACGATCCCGGCCGGGTGGATGACCAGGATGCTGCCGGCGATCGAGCACAGGAAGACCACCGCCGCGCGGGTCTTGCCGCGCTCACCGGCGAGGTAGGTGACCAGCAGGCCCGCCACGAGGGCGGCGACCGGGAAGGAAATCAGGTAGCCGGCGCTGGGCTGGGTGAAGGTGCCCAGGCCCGAGGTGTGCTCGGCGAAGACCGGCAGGCCGATGGCGCCGAGCGCGAGGTAGAGCAGCACCGCGAGGAAGCCGCGGACCGGGCCGAGCAGGCAGCCGGCCAGCATCACGCCGAAGGTCTGCAGGGTGATGGGCACGCCCGCGCCGCCGACCGGGATGGCGCCGACGTAGGCCAGCGCCGAGATCAGCGCCGCGAAGGACGCGATCAGCGCGAGGTCGGTGGTGCCCAGGCGGGGGCGTCGGGTCGGCTCGTCGGCCCGTACGGCGGTGGGCTGGCCGGCGGTGGGCTGGCCGGTGGACTCGGCAGTCATGGGGGCTTCTCCTCGGTGGACCGGTGCGTCGCCGCGTTCCGAACGGGCATGGACGGCATGAACACTGTTCAGGACGGCTCGGTCACCCTAGGCGCACCCCGCTAGCGTGCGGGGTGCCGTCCCACCACCCGAGGAGACACTGTGTCCTGGACCACTGCCGACATCCCCGACCAGTCCGGGCGGGTCGCGCTGGTGACCGGAGCCAACGGGGGTCTCGGCCTGGAGTCGGCCCTGGCGCTGGCCGGCGCGGGCGCCCACGTCGTGATGGCCGCCCGCGACCAGGCCAAGGCCGGTGCGGCCCGCGAGCGGATCCTCGCCCAGCACCCGGCCGCCTCGCTCGAGGTCGTGGAGCTGGACCTCGGCTCGCAGGCGTCGGTGGCCCGGGCCGCCGAGCAGGTGCTGGCCGCGCACGACCGACTCGACGTGCTGATGCTCAACGCGGGTGTGATGGCTTCGCCGAAGGCCACCACCGAGGACGGGTTCGACGCCCAGCTGGCCACCAACGTGCTCGGCCACTGGTCGTTGGTGTGCCTCCTCGCGCCCCTGGTCGTCGCCACGCCCGGCGCGCGCGTCGTGACGTTGAGCAGCATCGCGCAGCACCAGGGCCGTGCCCTCGACCCGGCCGACCCGCACATGGCCGGTGGCTACAAGCCGTGGCAGATGTACGGCAACACCAAGCTCGCCGCGCGTCACCTCGCCGTGGGGCTGCAGGAGCGGTTCGAGGCCGCCGGGGTCGATGCGATCGCGGTCGCCGCACACCCCGGCCTGACCAACTCCGACCTGCAGGCCACCACCCACGCCCTCGGTGGCGCCGGGTGGCAGGGGCCGCTGTGGGACCGCCTGTCGAGCTGGTTCGGGATGAGCGTCCCGCGCGGTGCGCTGAGCCAGCTACGGGCGGCCACCGACCCCGCGGTGCGGGGCGGCACGCTCTACGGCCCGCTGCTGGCGATGGCCGGCCGCCCCGTCAGACGGCCGCTGGTGCGGCCCGGGTCGGCCGGCGCCGTACGCCGGTTGTTCGAGGTGTGCGAGCGCGAAACCGGCCTGGCGCTGGACCTGTCGGGCGCCTCCCCGGCCGGCCGCTAGGGTCGCCGGCGTGAGTCGCACCCGGGAGGACCTCGTCGCCGTCGCCCTGCGCCTGCTGGACGCCCACGGGCTGGCCGACGTCTCGATGCGCCGGGTGGCCGGTGAGCTCGACCTGCAGCCGAGCGCGCTCTACCACCACGTCGCCTCCAAGCAGGAGCTGCTGGGAGCCGTGGCCGACGAGGTGCTGCGCCGCGGCGCCCGCCCGCGCGGGGCTGTCACCTGGGACGAGCGCGTCGTCGAGGTGGCCCACGAGCTGCGCGACGCGATGCTGGCCTACCGCGACGGCGCCGAGCTGGTCTCGACCGTCATCGCCTTCGGGCTCGGCGCGACCCAGCCGTTGGAGGACCTCACCGCCGCGCTGGGCGACTCCGGGCTCGACGAGTCGCTGGTCCCCACTGCCGCGCGCACCGTCCTGCACCTCGTCCTCGGCCACACGATCGAGGAGCAGACCCACCTGCAGGCCGGCTCCGCCGGCGCCATCGACGCCGACCCGCTGCCGGCCGACTTCGGCACCGGCCTGGGGTTCGTGGTGGACGGCATCCGCGCGCGGGTGGCTGAAGGTTCGACCGCGATGTGAAAGGTCTGACTGACATCAGTCCAACCTTCGCGATGGCGGTCGAACCTTCGACCGCGAACCCGAAGGTCTGACTGACATCAGTCAGACCTTCACCAGCCCGTCAGCCACCCCGGAGCCGCGGCGGTGAACTCCTCGCGCCCCAGGGCGCCGGCGCCGGCGGGCACCACCCCGAGCAGGGGTACGCCGGTGACACGCGGCAGGTCCTCGCGGTTGCAGGTCTCGGCCAGGCCGGGGGAGTCGGGCCACGATCCGATGACGAGTCCCCGGACCGGGACCCCGCGGGCCTGCAGGGCCCCGACGGTCAGCTCGGTGTGGTTGAGGGTGCCCAGTCCCGCGGCGCAGACGACGACGACCTCCACGTCGACGGCGCGCTCGACCAGCCAGGCCGCGAGGTCGAGCAGGGTGCCGCCGTCGGTGTCGAGCCGCACCAGCAGGCCGCCGGCGCCCTCGACGACGACCGTGTCGTGGAACTCGGTGTGCACCTTGAGCCGGTCGGCGTGCTCGGCGACCGTGGGCAGCGTGACGCCGGCGCGGCGGGCGGCGGTCTCGGGCGCGAGCGGCTCGTCGAGCGCGGCGTGCTCCTGCACGGCGCAGCCGGTGAGCCGGTGCACCTCCTCAGCGTCGCAGTCGCCGTGGGCGATCCCGGTCTGCACGGGCTTGACCACGACGACCTGCTCACCGCGCGTCGCCAGCACCGACGACAGGGCCGCCGTCACGATGGTCTTGCCGACGCCCGTGGACGTGCCGGTCACCACGACCACCCGGCCCGGCCGGCTCACCGGTGCTCCTTCACGACCGCGACGAGCGTCTCGACGGCCCGCGTCCACGCGTCCTCGGGCACCCCGGCCGACACCGTGACCCGCAGCCGGGAGATCCCGTCGGGCACCGAGGGGGGACGGAAGCAGCCGACCCGCACCCCGGCCTCGAGGCACGCGTCGCGCGCGGCGACGGCCACCTGTGGTGAGGGCATCGGCACCGACAGCACCGCGCCGTCGGGGGGCTCGACGCCCAGCACCGCGGCGAGGTCGAGCACCCTCGACCGCACGCACGCGGCCAGCGAGGGGTCGGCGCGCGCGATCCGCAGCGCCTCCAGCGCTGCTCCCGCGGCGGCGGGGGCCAGCGCGGTGTCGAAGATGAACGGCCGGGCCCGGTTGACCAGGTGCTCGACGACCGCCGGGGTGCCCAGCACGGCACCGCCCTGCGAGCCGAGCGCCTTGGAGAGAGTGGCGGTCACCAGCACGTGAGGGAGCCCGGCGAGCCCGAGCCGCTGCACGACCCCGGCCCCGTGCACGCCCAGCCCGTGCGCCTCGTCGACCACCAGGAGCGCGCCGGCCTCCTCGCAGGCGCGCGCCAGCTCGACCAACGGCCCCTCGTCGCCGAGGACGGAGTAGATCGACTCGGCCAGCACCATCGTCCGCTCGCCGGGGGCCGAGCTGGCCAGCGCCTCCACCACCGCGGACACCGAGTTGTGCGGGGTGATCGTGAGCCGCGCCCGCGACAGTCGCGCCGCGTCCACGAGCGAGGCGTGCACGTGGGCGTCGGAGACCACGTGGCAGTCGCGGCCGACCAGCCCCGTGACGACGGCCAGGTTGGCGGCGTACCCGGTCGAGAGCACCAGCGCCGCGTCGTGGCCGGTCCACGCGGCGAGCTCGGCCTCGAGCTCGGCGTGCAGGTCGAGCGTGCCGGTGACCAGGCGCGAGGCGCCGGCCCCGCCGCCCCAGGTCTCGGCCGCCGACGCAGCAGCGGCCCGCACCCGCGGGTCGCGCGCCAGGCCGAGGTAGTCGTTGCCGGCCAGGTCGATGACGTCGTCGTCCGCGGGCCGCGGCACCAGCCAGCGGGTCAGCCCCGCGGCCTGGCGGGCGGCGGCCTCCTCGGCCAGCCAGGAGGACCAGCTCACGCGACAGTCACCGCCTCGGCCACGCCCCCGCAGACCAGCGCGACGTCGGCCTGCGAGGTGACGTAGGGCGGCATCACGTAGACCAGGTCGCGGAACGGCCGCAGCCACACGCCCGCGTCGAGAGCGGCCTGCGTCGCGCGCGGCACGTCGACCGCGTGGTCGAGCTGCACGGCACCCACCGCCCCCAGCACGCGTACGTCGACCACCCCCGCAGCATCGCGCAGGGGTGCGAGGCCGGCAGCGAGACCGTCCGACACGCGGGCGACGTCGGCCGCCCAGCCGCGCGTCTCCAGCAGCTCCAGCGACGCCAGCGCCACCGCGCAGGCCAGCGGGTTGCCCATGAAGGTCGGCCCGTGCATCAGCACCCCGGACTCCGACGCGGACAGGTCGTGGGCGACGCGCGAGGTGCACAGCACCGCCGCGAGCGTGAGGTACCCACCGGTCAGCGCCTTGCCCAGGCACAGCACGTCGGGCACCACCCCGGCCGCCTCGCAGGCGAACATCGTGCCCGTGCGTCCCAGCCCGGTCGCGACCTCGTCGAGCACCAGCACCAGGTCGTGCTCGTCGGCCACCTCGCGCAGCACCCGCAGGCACGCCGGCGGGTAGGTCCACATGCCGCCGGCGCCCTGCAGCAACGGCTCGACCACGATCCCGGCCAGCTCGTGCGCGTGCTCCTCCGCCAGCCGTCGTACGCCGGCTGCCCACGACTCCACCTCCGCGTCCGTCGCGGTGGCGGCCGGCGGCCGGTCGGCGAAGACCTGCTGCGGCAGCACCCCGGCGAACATCGAGTGCATGCCGCCCTCGGGGTCGCACACGGCCATGCAGCCGGCGGTGTCGCCGTGGTACCCGCCGCGCACGGTCAGCATCCGCGAGCGCCCCGGCCGGCCGCGACCGCGCTGGGCCTGCAGCGCCATCTTCAGCGCGACCTCGACCGACACCGAGCCGGAGTCGGCCAGGAAGACGTGCTCGAGCCCGTCGGGCGAGATCGAGACCAGCCTCTCGGCCAGCCGTACCGCGGGGGCGTGGGTCAGCCCGCCGAACATGACGTGCGACATCCGCCCCGCCTGGTCGGCCAGCGCGGCGTCGAGCTCGGGCACGGCGTACCCGTGCACCGCCGACCACCACGACGCCATGCCGTCCACGACCTCCTGCCCACCTGCCAGCCGCAGCCGCACCCCGGCCGCCGACTCCACCACGCGCACCGGCGACGGGTCGGTCATCGAGGTGTAGGGGTGCCACACGTGGGCGCGGTCGTAGGCCAGCAGCGCGGGCACGTCGGTGGGGTCGAGGGGGCTCATCGCGGGGTGAGCCTACGGCGCGGCACGCCCGCGGACTGAACACTGTTCAGGATCCGGCTCGACCGGGCTACGCTCCCGCTTCGTGACTGCTGCTCCCGTGACCCCGGACCTGACCGAGCCCGCCATCCTCAGCCGCGCCCGCACCCAGGTGCTCGAGAACGGCGAGGGCCTCTCCTACGAGGACCTCGTCGAGGTGCTGCGGCTGCCCGACGAGCACGTGCCCGCGCTGCTCGGGCTCGCCCACGACGTGCGGATGCGGCACTGCGGCCCCGAGGTCGAGGTCGAGGGCATCATCAGCCTCAAGACCGGTGGCTGCCCCGAGGACTGCCACTTCTGCAGCCAGTCCGGCCAGTTCACCTCTCCCGTGCGCTCGGTGTGGCTCGACATCCCGCAGCTGGTGCAGGCCGCGAAGGAGACCGCCGAGACCGGCGCGACCGAGTTCTGCATCGTCGCCGCGGTCCGCGGCCCCGACGAGCGGCTGATGTCGCAGGTCCGCGACGGTGTGAAGGCGATCCACGACGCGGTCGACATCAACGTCGCCTGCAGCCTCGGCATGCTCACCCAGGAGCAGGTCGACGAGCTCGCCGCGATCGGCGTGCACCGCTACAACCACAACCTCGAGGCCGCGAAGTCCTACTTCCCGAGCGTCGTCACCACGCACTCCTACGAGGAGCGGTGGGAGACCTGCCAGATGGTCCGCGACGCCGGCATGGAGCTGTGCTGCGGCGGCCTGGTCGGCATGGGCGAGACCCTCGAGCAGCGCGCCGAGCTGGCCTCCCAGCTGGCCGAGCTCGACCCCCACGAGGTCCCGCTGAACTTCCTCAACCCGCGCCCCGGCACCCCGTTCGGCGACCTGTCGACCATGGACGCCCAGGACGCGCTGCGCACCATCGCCGCCTTCCGCCTGGCCATGCCGCGCACGATCCTGCGGTACGCCGGTGGGCGCGAGCTCACCCTCGGCGACCTCGGCACCCGCGAGGGTCTGCTGGGCGGTGTCAACGCCATCATCGTCGGCAACTACCTCACCACCCTGGGCCGCGACCCCGACGAGGACCTCGCGCTGCTCAGCGAGCTGAAGATGCCGATCCGCGAGCTGGCGAAGACCCTCTAGTGACCCAGCCAGTGACCCGGCCAGTGACGCAGCCCGGCCCCACCTGCGGCCACTGCGGTCAGGCGCTGACCGAGCCGCACCCGCGGTGCGAGCAGATGCTCGCCCTGGAGCCGCCGCGCTTCTGCACCCACTGCGGTCGGCGGATGAAGGTCCAGGTCACCCCGCGTGAGTGGGCCGCCACCTGCGTGGAGCACGGCACCCTCTCCGGCTGAGGTGGAGCCCGGCCGGGTCTGTCGGCCATCCGACGAACCCGGCGCCACCTAGGGTCAGTCCACGATCGCGCCGGACAGCTCGGCCAGCAGCACCGCGCCGGCGAGGTCCAGCCGTGTCTCGGCGAGCTGCGCCTCGCGCAGGTCGACCCCCTCGAGGGTCGCGCCCCGCAGGTCGGCGCGCCTGAGGTCGGTCTCGCGCACCAGCGCACCGCCCAGCCCGCAGTCGCGCAGCACCGCCCCGGACAGGTCGGCCAGCGACAGGTCGGCGTCGCGCAGGTCGAGCCCGGTCAGGTCCTGCCCGGAGAGGTTCGCGCCGCGCAGGGAGACCCCGCGCCACTGACCACCCACCACGCGCAACGGTCGGGTCGTGCACCGCTCGAAGGCCGAGCCGCTGAGCTTGCAGCCCTCCCACGTGGAGTCGAAGAGGTTGCACCCGCTGAAGGTGCAGGTGACGTAGGCCGTCGACTCGTGGACCGAGGCGTTGAACGCGCACCGCTCGAAGCGGCAGTCGGTGAAGACCGACCCACGGATCGTCGCCTCGGTGAGGTCCACATCGGTGAACGTGCACGAGGTGAACCGGGCACCGACCAGCTCCTCGGCGTACCAGTCCTCGCCGCGGTGGGTCGTCCCGGTCTCCTCACGCACGGACGCCACGCTATCCAGCCGCGGACCCGCCATCGGGGACGGCTCGGTGCAGCGGGTTGTCCAGCTCACCGGCGTACAGGAACGACGAGGCCTGGTCGGAGAGGTCGACCATGTGGCGGGCGTCGCGCAGCTGCAGCCGGTTGAGGCAGGAGTGCCGGAACGTCGGTCGCTGCAGGGCGTAGTCGGCTGCGGCCGACGACAGCTCCGGGTGGTCGGCGGCGTGCCGCTCCAGGCAGCAGGCCACCTCGTCCCAGAAGTCGGCCACGGGCAGCACGCCGTCGCGGTCCCAGGTCGCGGCCAGGTGGCGCAGCACGCCGTCGACGACGTCGGTGAGCACCGCCAGGCACCGATCGTCGTCGTCGACCTCCGCGCGCACCCGCTCCACCTCCGGCGGCAGCACGCGGGTCTGCGAGAGCACCGCGACCTCCTCCCCGAGGTCCTTCATCACGCAGCGCACGGGGGCCTGGTCGCGCAGCACGAGCAGGAGGTTCTCCCCGTGCGGCATGAACGCGAGGTCGTGGGCCAGCAGGCAGTGGACGACGGGGCGCAGGTAGGCGTCCAGGCACCGGCCCAGCCACTCGCGCGGGGTAAGCCCGGAGGCCTCGACCAGCGCGGTGGCGTAGGAGTCGCCTGCCGGGTCGCGGTGCAGCAGGGAGGCGAGGGTGACGATGCGCTCACCGTCGCCGACCGCGCCCACCGGGCTCTCGCGCCACAGCGCCGCGAGCATCTTGCGCTGCGGCGCCCCGGGCGCGGCGCGGTGGTAGACGTCGCCGGTGTAGCCGACGGCTGCGACCTCCCGCAGCACCGAGAAGCCCAGCCGCTGCAGCGCCGGGTCGCCGGCCACCAGCCGGGCCACCCAGTCACTGATCGCCGGCGTCGCCTCCATGTACGCCGGGGACAACCCGCGCACGAAGCCCATGTTCTGGATGGCCAGCGCGGTCTTCACCTGCGGTCGGCACGGATCGTCGAGGTCGGCGAAGGTCCGGATCGACTGCATCGCCTGGTGACGCGACGTGCCCTCGCCCAGGACGACCAGGTCCCGTCGCGCCACGTCGGGGGCGAACGTGACGGCGACCTTGCGGTCCCACTGCCAGGGGTGGACGGGCATCAGGAGGTGGTCGGCGGGATCGAGGCCACGTCGGCGCAGCCGGTCGTGCATCAGCTCGACCTCGGAGCCCAGCCCGGTCGCGTAGAGCCCGTCCTCGGTCCAACCCTCGCCGAGCGTGAGCCGGGCGCGGTCGCGCCGCACCGCCAGCCACAGCAGCCGCACCGGCGCGGCGGCGTCGGGGGAGTAGGCCTCGTGGTCGGCCAGGCCGAAGCCGATCCGCCCGCGGTTGGCCAGGAAGCCCGGGTGCCCCTCGGTCATCGCGGCCTCGACCTCGCCGTGCGAGGCCGTCAGCAGCGAGGCTACCGGCGGCCCCGGGTGGGCCAGCTGCCAGCAGGTCCACGCCAGGGTGGCGGCCAGTTCCTCGAGGTAGACGGCGACCAGCTCGCCGCGCAGCCCCAGCGCATCGGCGTGCTCGACCACGAGCTCCTGGACGTCGAGGTCGACCGCCGCGCCGTCGACCTCGCGGGTCACCGACCCGGGGTCGACGTCCCAGTGCTCCAGCGGCAGGACCCTCGCCGCGAAGCGGTGGCTCGACGTCGGCCCGTCCACGCGCCACCGGCCGGGCCCGTCCGGGACGGGCACGAGCAGCCGCTCGTGGCACAGCTCGGAGAGCGCCTTGGTCACCAGCCGTCGCTGGGCGGCGCCCAGCAGGGCCGGGCTCAGGTGCGGCGCCGGGTCGGCGTCGCGCCCGGAGGTGGCCAGCCAGTCCTCGCGGGTCAGGAACGACAGCGCCGCGGTCTTCTCCGGCAGCTCGACGGTGCGGGCGACGACGAAGCCGGCCTCCTTGTTGAGCCGGGCGATCGCATCGTTGCCGACGTCGGGCTCGACGACGACGCGGCGTACGGACTCCTCGGCGAAGCAGTGCTCGAGCACCGCGGCGAAGACGGCGCGGGTGAGCCCCGAGCGCGGCGGCCCCTCGGGGGGCGCGACGAGCACGTGCATGCCCAGGTCGCCCTCCCGCACCTCCGGCAGCCCGGCGAGCGGGGAGTGCGCCGGGTCGTAGGTCTCGGCGAGGAATGTCGGCTCGCCGTCGACGCGGCCCAGCCACGCGTGATGGGTGCTCGACGCGCTGATGCCGGAGTACTCCAGCGCCACCTCGTCGGCGGACGCCTCGCCCATCTGCCAGTAGACCGACCGGGGGTGGGTGACCCAGCGGTGCAGCAGCCGCACGGTCGCCCCGTCCAGGGCGAGCGGCTCGATCGTGGTCCTCATGCGGAGACCTCCTGGGGCTCGTGCGTCGGGTGCGCGCGCAGGTGCTCGGGCACGCCGAAGGTCTGGGTGGCCACCCGCTTCTCGACCGGGTAGGCCTCGCGACCGGTGACGGCGTTGAGGATGGTGGCGCTGCGGTGCGCGCCCATGCCGAGGTCGGGGGCGACGAACCCGTGGGTGTGCTCCTCGGCGTTCTGCACGAAGACCTCGCGGCCGGTGACGTCGACGGCGTACGACGCGTCCGCGCACGGCCGGCCCTCCGCGTCGAGCCGCAGGCGGTCGCGGATCCCCTCGACGAAGTCGGGCAGCTGTGCGCGGTAGCCCGTGCCGAGCACCAGTCCGTCGGTGCGCAGCGCGAAGTCCTCGCCGGTCTCGTCGTGGTGGAGCGCGAGGTCGTAGGCCGTGCCGTCCCAGGTGGCGCCGGTCAGCGCCGTGTTGGTGACCAGGGTGGTGCGGGGGCCGTGGCCCTGGACCCGCAGCCGGTAGTGCAGGTCGGAGATCGCGTCGACGAGGTCGCCGCTGATGCCCTTGTAGAGGCTGCGCTGCTCGCGCAGCAGCCGCGCGCGGGTGGCGTCGGGGAGGCCCTGGAAGTAGGTGGAGTACTCCGGGGAGGTCAGCTCGAGGGTGAGCTTGGTGTACTCCATCGGGAAGAAGCGCGGGCTGCGCGTGAGCCACACCAGGTCGTAGTCGTGCTCGGGACCGGCGGCCAGCAGGTCGTGGTAGACCTCGGCGGCGCTCTGGCCGCTGCCGACGACGGTGATGGTGCGGCACTGCTGCAGCTGCTCGCGGGCGGGCAGGTAGTCCGCGGTGTGCACCGCCGGGCCGCCGGCGGCCCGGACACTGTCGGGCAGCGCCGGTCGCGTGCCGACGCCCAGGACCAGCCGCCGCGCGTGCCAGGCGTGGCCGGCAGCCGTGGTCACGGTGTAGACCCCGTCGGGCCCCCGCTCGACGCCCGTCACCCGCTGCCCGAGGCGCACCGACGGCAGGCGCTCCGCGACCCAGCGGAGGTAGTCGTCGTACTCGCTGCGCAGCGGATAGAACGACTCGCGCACGTAGAAGGGGTAGAGCCGCTCGGTCTCCTTGAGGAAGGCCAGGAAGGACCACCGGGAGGTGGGGTCGGCCATCGTCACGAGGTCGGCCAGGAACGGCACCTGCAGCGTCGCCTCGGGCAGCATCATCCCGGGGTGCCAGGACACCTCGTCGCGACCCTCGAGGAACACCGCGTCGACGTCGGGCAGCGGGTCGGCGAGCGCGGCCAGGCCCAGGTTGAAGGGGCCCAGGCCGATGCCGAGCAGGTCGTGGACCGTCATGCCGCCTCCGTCCCGAGCAGGCCGTCCGCAGCAGCGACGATGCCGTCGACCACCGACATCACGTCCTCGACGCCGGCCATCGGGTTGAGCAGGGTGAGCTTGAGCCAGCGGCGGCCGTCCACCACGGTCGCGGCGACCACGTGCTCGCCGCCGTCCCAGAGGGCGGCGCGCACCCGCGGCACGAGCGCGTCGACCATGGCGGGGTCGAGCCCGGGAGCGACCGGGCGCAGCAGCAGGGTGCTGAGCTCGGGTGCGGCCAGCACCTCGACGCGGTCGTCCTCGCGCAGTCGCTGGTGGGCTGCCTGCGCCAGGTCGACGACCGCGTCGACCAGCTCCCCGACCGCGTCGGCGCCCATCACCCGCAGGGTCAGCCACAGCTTGAGCGCGTCGAAGCGCCGCGTGGTCTGCAGGCTCTTGTCGACCTGGTCCGGTCGGCGGGTGGCGAGCCCGCCGCCGTCGGCGGGGTTGAGGTAGTCGGCGTGCGCCGTCACGTGCCGCAGGTGCGCGCGGTCGCGGACCAGCACGGCGCTGCACGAGACCGGCTGGAACCACGTCTTGTGGAAGTCCACCGTCACCGAGTCGGCGCGCTCGATGCCGTCGAGGAGCTGTCGGCGCCGACGGGAGACGAGCAGCCCACCGCCGTACGCCGCGTCGACGTGCAGCCACGCCCCGTGCTCGTGCGCGAGGTCGGCGGCCGGGACCAGCGGGTCGATCGCCCCGTGGTCGGTGGTGCCGGCGGTGGCGACGACGGCCATCGGGACGGCGCCCTCGGCCTCCACCCGAGTCAACGCGTCGGCCAGTGCCTCGGGACGCATCCGGCGACGGTCGTCGACGGGGACGGCCATGACGGCGTCGGGGGAGAGGCCCAGCAGCCGGGCGGACCGCTGGACCGAGTAGTGCCCGTCGGCCGAGACCAGCACCCGCAACCGGTCGAGGTCGGCCCCGGTCCGCGTGCGGACGTGGTCGCGTGCCAGGTGCAGGCCCTGCAGGTTGGACTGGGTGCCGCCGGAGGTGAAGACCCCGTCGGCGGCGGGCCCGAGGCCCGCCCGCTCGCAGACCCAGTCGACCAGGTGGCGCTCCACGAACGTGCCGCCGACGGACTGGTCGAAGGTGTCCAGGCTGGCGTTGACGCCGCTGACGAGAACCTCGGCGACCAGCGAGGGGATGAGGACCGGACAGTTGAGGTGGGCGGCGTAGCCGGGCTCGTGGAACCACACGGTGTCGTCGAGCCAGACGCGGTCGAGCTCGGCGAGGGCCTGGGCCGTGCAGCCGAGGGGTGCGTCGAGGTCGACGTCGCGCACCGGCTTGGCCGCGCGCTCGGGGTCCAGGCCGGTGGCCGGCCCGCGGACCCGGCCGAGGGCCGTGCTGAGGTGGTCGACGGCCAGACGCGTCGCGGTGGCGTACTCGCCGACGTGGGCCGGGTGCAGCACGTGCCGCAGGAGGGTAGGGGTGGGTGGCACCGAGAATCCTTCCGAGATGGATTAGGTAAGGCTTACCTAAACGCACCTCGAGCAGGGGTGCAAACGCCCGCCCGGATCGCGGACGTGCTCGAGAGCAGGAGGAGGAGAGGAGTCAGGCGGCGACGAGCACGGCGCCGCGCTGCACCAGCGAGCGGGCGGTGGGGAAGTCCAGGCCGTACCCGACCAGCAGGCGGTAGACCGCCATCTCCCGGGAGTCCTCGTGCTGCTGCGGGACGCCGCCGCCGTCGGCCCACCAGGTCCAGATCTCGGTGAGGGCGCGGGGGTCGCGGACGACGTGGCCGAGCAGGTGGCCGTCCAGCCGCACGGCGAACTCGTCGCGGTGCGCCACGGCGTCGAGTCGCAGCAGGTGGGTCATGTCACACCCATCGACCCCACCCGGCCGGACCTGAGGGATCGGGTCAGCCTCCGACGAACTCCTCGATCGCGGCACAGATCTCCTGCGGCCGGGTCATCGTCGGCACGTGCCCGACCCACGGCATCGTGACCAGGCGGGCGTCGGGGACCAGCCGCGTCAGCTCACGGCCGAACGGGTAGGGGACGATCAGGTCCGCGGTGCCGTGCACGACCAGGGTGGGCACGGTGATCCGACGTACGACCTCGCGCTGGTCGCTCCCCGCCAGCACCGAGAAGAGGTGCCGGGCCGCGTCGGGATCGGCCTGTCGCAGGAACGACAGCCCCCAGGGGCGCACGGCCCGTCCGCCGCGTTCCGGTGCGGCCATCCGGACGAACATCCGCAGGGTCAGGTCGTAGCGCCACCCCAGGGCGGCGCCGAAGGCGCGCAACGGGGGAGTGCGGGGGAATCGAGCCGCCCCGGCCACCACGACCAGGTGGCTGAACCGCTCCGGAGCGGCGACCGCCGCGCGCTCGACGACGAGCGAGCCCATCGACTCCCCGGCCAGCACGCAGCGCTCGACGCCGCAGTGGTCGAGCACGGCGAAGAGGTCGTCCACCATCGCCGCCAGGCTGATCTCGTCGACGGGTGCGGAGTGCCGACCGCTGCCGCGGTGGTCGTAGGCGATGACCCGCCAGCCCTGACGGCTCAGCTGCTCGGCCTGCAGCTTCCACAGCTCCCAGTTGCCGATCCAACCGCCGTGGGTCACCAGCACGCGCGGCCCGTCGCCGGTGTCCACGAGGTGGGTGAGGTGGCCGTTGATCTCCGTCAGCACACCTGAAGGTAAAGCCGGTGGACCCTCTCGACCAGGTGGGTCAGACCAGCAGCGCGTCGCACGCCTCGACCAGGCGGGCGCGCAGGGGAGCGCCCCGCTCGGCGAACGCGGCCTGTGCGGCGGCGTAGGTCCGCTTGCCCTCGGCGGTCTCGATGCGCACCGGCTCCAGCCCGAGGTCGGCCAGGTCGTACGGCGACGCGCGCATGTCGAGCACGCGGATGTCCCACGCCAGCTCGAAGCAGTCGGCGACCAGGTCGGAGGGCACCATCGGGCTGAGCCGGAAGGCGTGCTTGTAGAGGTCCATCCCGGAGTGCAGGCAGCCCGGCTGCTCGAACTCCTCGCGGTCCTTCGACCCCGGGCTCAGGGTGTTGAGCGGCCGGGCGGAGGGGGTGAAGAAGCGGAACGCGTCGAAGTGCGTGCAGGTGATCCGGTGCCCCTCGACCACCTCGTCGGTGCCGCGCTCGCCGAGCCGCAGCGGCCACTCGTGCCGGGTGCCGTGCTCGGAGGCGCGGTGCACCATCGCCCACTCGTGCAGCCCGAAGCAGCCCAGCTGCGCCGGCCGCGACGCGGTGGCCACCAGCAGCCGTCGGATCGCCTCGACGAGCGGGCGCTGGGAGGCGACGTACGCCGGGTCCACCTCGACTCGTGCCCCTGAGCGGGCGTCGGCGTCGGCGGGTCCGCTGGTCGAGCAGCGAGCGCCATCGACGGCGGGTCCGGTGGTCGAGCAGCGAGCGCCAGCGAGCGTCGTCGAGACCCGGTAGCCCTTCCAGCCCGCGTGCTCGGGCGCGTCCTCGAGCGCTACGCCGACACCTGGGTGCCAGCGCCGCAGCTGCGCGGGCCGCTGGGAGTAGTAGGTGAACAGGAAGTCGTGGACGGGATGCTTGACCCGGGCCTCGCGGCGCTCGAGGTGCGGCCGGACGAACCGGTCCACGCGCGCGGCGTGCGCCTCGGCGAGCGGCTCCCACTCCGCCCGCGACAGCACCGTGCCCACCTGCATGGGTCCCACGGTAGGCGCGACGCGCGCCCGTGCAGGAACCGACGACGTACGCCGCCGGGCTGGTGTTGACTGGCGCACATGGTCGACCGGCGAGCCCAGCTGCTGTCCGCGACTGCCCACCTCGAGGCGCCGCTCGGGATCGTCGACGACGACGCACTGGTCGCGAACGCCGACGACCTGGTCCGACGCGCCGGGGGAGTGCCGATCCGGGTCGCGACCAAGTCGGTGCGGGTGCGTTCGGTGGTGGAGGAGGTGCTGCGCCGACCGGGGTTCGCCGGCGTGATGACCTACTCGCTGGCCGAGTCGGTGTGGCTCGCCGACCTCGGCCACGACGACGTGCTGCTGGCCTACCCCTCCGTGAGCCGTGCATCGCTGCACGACCTCGCCGCCGAGGAGCAGCGGCTCGCGGCCATCACGGTCATGGTCGACTCCACCGACCACCTCGACCTCGTCGACGCCGTCCTCGGGGCCGGCCGCCCCACGATCCGGGTCTGCCTCGACGTCGACGCCTCGCTGCGGCTCGGCCCGATCCACCTCGGCGCCCGCCGCTCGCCGGTGCACACCGTCGAGGAGGCCGAGCGGCTGGCACGCGCGGTGGCCGAGCGTCCGGGCTTCGCGCTGGTGGGGCTGATGTTCTACGACGCCCAGATCGCCGGGGTCCCGGACTCCTCGCCGGCGGTGCGGCTGATGAAGCGCCGCTCCGCCGCCGAGCTGGTCGACCGGCGGGCGACCGTCGTCGCCACCGTCGGCCGGCACGCGGAGCTCGAGATCGTCAACGCCGGCGGCACCGGCAGCCTGCACGTCGTCGGCGGGGACCCGGTCCTCACCGAGCTCACCGCCGGCTCCGGGCTCTTCGCCCCCACCCTCTTCGACGGGTACGCCGGCTTCAGCCCCCGCCCCGCGGGGTACTACGCGCTCGACGTCGTGCGCCGTCCGGCGGCGGACCTCGCCACGCTGTTCTCCGGGGGCTTCATCGCCTCGGGCCCGACCGGCGCGAGCCGCGCCCCCACGCCGGTCTGGCCCGAGGACCTGGCGCTCACGCGCGCCGAGGGCGCCGGTGAGGTGCAGACCCCGGTCCGCGGGGCCGGTGCCGGCGCGCTGGCGGTCGGCGACCGGGTGCTGCTGCGGCACGCGAAGGCGGGGGAGATGTGCGAGCGGCTGGCCGAGGTCGCCCGGGTCGACGCGGACGGGACCGCGCGCGTGGTGCCGACGTACCGCGGCGAGGGGAGGGTCTTCGGATGAGCATCACCGGGAACACCTGGCGCAACTGGAGCGGCAGCGTGCACTGCACCCCGCAGCGGCTGGCCGCCCCCACCTCGACCGCCGAGGTCGCGCAGGTGCTCGCCGAGGCCGTCCGGGACGGGCTCACCGTCCGCCCGGTCGGCTCGGGCCACTCCTTCACCCCGCTGTGCGCGACCGACGGGGTGCAGCTGCGGCTCGACGGCATGTCCCGGCTGCTCGGGCACACCCCCGACGGGCGGGTGCGGGTGCACGCGGGGATGTCGCTGCGCACCCTCAACCGTGAGCTGGACCGGCTGGGCCTGGCGCTGCCCAACCTCGGCGACGTCGACCCGCAGACCGTGGCCGGCGCGATCGGCACCGGCACCCACGGCACCGGTGACCGGTTGCACGGCATCGCCAAGGCCGTCGTCGGGGTGCAGCTGGTGACGGCGTCGGGCGACGTGGTGGAGGTCGACGAGAAGCACCCGTGGTTCGGTGCGGTGCGGGTCTCCCTGGGCGCGCTGGGCATCGTCACCGAGGTCACCCTGCAGTGCGTGCCGGCCTTCCTCCTGCACGCACGGGAGGAGCCGATGCCGCTGCCGGAGGTCCTCGAGCGGCTGCCCGAGCTCGTCGGCGGCAACGACCACTGCGAGTTCTACTGGTTCCCCCACACCGAGAAGGCGCTGCTCAAGCGCAACAACCGCGTCCCCGAGGGCACCGAGCCCGCGCCGATCGGCCGGCTGCGCGGCCTGGTGGACGACGAGCTGCTCAGCAACGGCGCGTTCGAGGTGCTCAACCGGGTCGCCCACGCCCGGCCCTCGCTGGTGCCGCGGATCAACGCCTTCTCCGGCTCCGCCCTCTCGGCACGGGAGTTCGTCGCGCCCTCCCACGAGGTCTTCGTGTCGCGGCGCCGGGTCCGCTTCCACGAGTCGGAGTTCGCGATGCCGCGGGCGGCGCTGCCGGAGGTGATCGCTGCCCTGCAGCGGTGGTTCGCGACCAGCGGCGAGCACGTGTCGTTCCCCATCGAGGTGCGCTTCACCGCCGCCGACGACGTGTGGCTCTCCACGGCCCACGAGCGCGAGAGCTGCTACGTGGCGGTGCACACCTACCACCGCCAGGACCCCGCGTCGTACTTCGCCGCCGCCCAGGAGGTCTTCGTCGCCCACGACGGCCGACCGCACTGGGGCAAGCGGCACACCCTCGACGCGGCGTACCTCTCGCGGGCCTACGCGCGCTTCGACGACGTCCTCGCGATCCGCGACGAGGCCGACCCGCACCGACTGCTCACCAACGACCACCTCACGCAGGTCCTGGGCGACTGAGATCGGCGACTGAGGTCCGCAGCCGCTGACTCGATAGGGTCGAGCGGTGCGCATCGCGAGATTCACCACGGGCGAGGACCCGCAGTACGGCGTCGTGACCGGCGACCTCGACGAGCACGGCCAGCTGGGCGAGGACGCGGTCATCGTGGCCCTCGCCGGCGACCCGTTGTACGTCGGCGTCAAGCTGCTCGAGCAGGAGCACCGCCTCGAGGACGTCCGGCTCCTCGCACCGGTCCTGCCCCGCAGCAAGGTCGTCGGCATCGGCCGCAACTACGCCAAGCACGCCGCCGAGCTCGGCAACGACGTGCCCGACGAGCCGCTGATGTTCCTCAAGCCCAACACCTCGGTGGTCGGCCCGGGCGACCCGGTCTTCCACCCCCGCCAGACCCAGGACCTGCAGTACGAGGGCGAGCTGGCCGTCGTCATCGGCCGCATCTGCCGCGACGTCCCGCCCGAGAAGGCGACCGACGTCATCCACGGCTACACCATCGCCAACGACGTCACCGCCCGCGACCTGCAGCGCAGCGACGACCAGTGGACGCGGGCCAAGGGCTTCGACTCCTTCTGCCCGCTGGGCCCCTGGGTCGAGACCGACCTCGACCCGCAGGCCTTCGCCGACGGCCTACGCGTGCGCACCTACCTCAACGGTGACGTCGTCCAGGACGGCTCGACGGCCGACATGATCTTCGACGTCCCGACCCTCGTCGCCCACGTCAGCAGCGTGATGACCCTGCTGCCCGGCGACGTGATCCTCACCGGCACCCCCGAGGGCGTCGGCCGCATGCACGTCGGCGACGAGGTCGAGGTCGCCATCGACGGCCTCGGCGCGCTGACCAACACCATCAAGGAGCGCTGAACCCCGTGACCGACAGCACCACCACCCAGGCGCCCGCCACGCCGGTCAGGGTCCGGATGGCCCCGTCGCCGACCGGCTCGCCGCACGTCGGACTGGTCCGCACCGCGCTGTTCAACTACGCCTTCGCCAAGCACGCCGAGCTGACCGGCCGTGGCGGCACGTTCGTGCTGCGCATCGAGGACACCGACAAGGAGCGCTCGACCGAGGAGTCCTACGCCGCGATCCTCGAGCTGTTCCGCTGGCTCGGCCTGACCTGGGACGAGGGGGTGGAGGTCGGCGGCCCGTACGGCCCCTACCGCCAGTCCGAGCGGGGCGAGCTCTACCGCGACGTGCTCGCGAGCCTGCGCGCGTCGTCTTACACCTACGACTGCTACTGCACCACCGACGAGGTCGAGGCGCGGCGCAAGGAGTCCGGCTCCAAGGTGATGGGGTACGACGGCTTCTGCCGCGAGCTCTCCGAGGAGCAGCGCATCGCGTTCGAGGCCGAGGACCGTCGGCCCATCGTCCGCTTCCGGATGCCCGAGGGCTCGATCACCTGGGACGACCTGGTGCGCGGCGAGGTCACCTTCGAGACGCAGTTCGTCCCCGACTTCGCGCTGTGCCGCGCCAACGGCGACCCGCTCTACACGCTCACCGCGCCGGTCGACGACGCGACCATGCACATCACCCACGTCCTGCGCGGTGAGGACCTGCTCTCCTCGACTCCGCGCCAGATCGCCCTGTTCGAGGCGATGAAGGCGATCGGCGTCGCCGAGACCACCCCGGCCTACGGTCACCTGCCCTACGTGATGGGGGAGGGCAACAAGAAGCTCTCCAAGCGCGACCCGCAGGCGCACGCACTGGCCTACCGCGACCAGGGGTTCGTCCCGGAGGGCCTGCTCAACTACGTGGCCCTGCTGGGCTGGGCGATCGGGGCCGACCGCGACGTCTTCTCGCTCGAGGAGATGGTCGAGGCCTTCGACATCGCCGACGTCAACGCCAACCCGGCGCGCTTCGACCTGAAGAAGGCCGAGGCCATCAACACCGCCCACCTGCGGATGCTGCCGGTCGAGGAGATCACCCACCGCGCGCTGCCGTTCCTCAAGGCCGCCGGCGTGGTCAGCGACCCGGTCCGCGACGCCGACGCCCAGCTGCTGGAGCTGGCGATGCCGCTGGTCGCCGAGCGGGTCAACAAGCTCGCCGAGGTCGCCGACATGCTCGGGTTCCTCTTCGTCGACGAGGCCGACTTCACCCGCGACGAGGCCGACGTGGCCAAGCTGCTCGACGAGACCGGTCGCGGGGTCGTCAAGGCCGCGCACGACGCCGTCGCCGCGCTCGGCACCTGGTCGACCCAGGCCATCCAGGACGCCCTGCAGGCCACGTTGGTCGACGAGATGGGCCTCAAGCCGCGGGTGGCCTACGGCCCGGTCCGCGTCGCGATCACCGGCCGCCGGGTCAGCCCGCCGCTGTTCGAGTCGATGGAGCTGCTGGGGCGCGAGCGGTCGCTCGCCCGCCTGGCCTCCGCTCTCTGACCGAGGAGCGCGACGTGCTGGCCTACCACCGCCTGCTCACCGCCGGGCGACCCTCGCGCTGGTGGGTGCTGCTGGGCGTCGCCCTGGTCGTGGTGTTCTTCCTGGTCGCGCAGACGGTGGCGGCCGGGGTGATCGCCGCGGGGCTGATCCTGGGCGGGCTGCCCACCGACGTCGCGCTGGACCGACTCTCGGGCACCGACGAGGTCACGCCGTCGTTCCTCGCCCTGGTCAACCTCGGCTGGGCCGCGGCCATCCCCGCCGTCGTGCTCGCCGTGTGGCTGGTGCACGGCCTGCACCCCGGCTGGGCCGTCTCCGTCGTACGCCGGGTGCGGTGGGGGTGGTTCGCGACCTGCCTGGGCCTCTCGCTGGTCGCCCTCGTCGCGACGCTGCTGGTCTCGGCGGTGCTGCCGGCCCAGGGCAACGGTGCGGAGATCACCGGTGAGCTGAACTCCTGGAGCCGGACGATGCGCGACTTCCTGCTCGTCGTCGTGCTGCTCACCCCGTTGCAGGCGGCGGGGGAGGAGTTCGCGTTCCGCGGCTACCTCACCCAGGCCGTCGGCACCCTGGTCCCCTCGCGACTCGTCGCGGTGGTGGTCCCGGCGCTGCTGTTCGCCCTGGCCCACGGGGCGCAGGACCCGCCGGTCTTCGTCGACCGCTTCGCCTTCGGCCTCGTCGCGGGCTTCCTGGTGCTGGCCACCGGGGGGCTCGAGGCGGGCATCGCGATGCACGTGCTCAACAACCTGCTGGCCTTCGGCATGGCGCTGGCCTTCAGCGACATGACCTCGGCGATGAACCCCTCCGGCGGGACCTGGTGGAGCCTGCCCGTCACCTTGACCCAGAGCCTGGTCTACCTCGGCGTCGTCTTGTGGGTGGCGCGCAGGCGGGGGATCGCCACCGAGGGCACGCCCGCCCCCTGGGGCGCTCCGCGCCGGCCCGCCGGGCCGCCCCCGCCCCCCTCCGAATTGGTCGGCCCCGACCCTCGCGTGTAAGGTTCCCGTCGGTCCTCAGGGCTGCGGAAGCAGGTCGCGAGGTACCCCCTTGGGGTATGGTGTAATTGGCAACACGGCTGATTCTGGTTCAGTTGTTCTAGGTTCGAGTCCTAGTACCCCAGCAAGTGACCACCCAGGTCAGGGCGGCTCCGCGAGGAGCAGGCCCCGATTTGATCGGGACGAAAGCTCAAGGCTAGAGTTCCACCGGTCGCCAGGGAGCCGAGAGGCTGCCGAAGCGCACAACTCAACACATGCTCCGTTCGTCTAGTGGCCTAGGACGCTGGCCTCTCACGCCGGAAACACGGGTTCGAATCCCGTACGGAGTACGTCACACGAAGCGCCCCGATCCTCACGGATCGGGGCGCTTCGCCGTGGTGGGGTCACCGCAGGGATCGTCAGGCCCCTCGGGCTCCCAGCAGGTCAGCCGGGTCGCTCGACCTGCGCGGCCAATCGCTCGGGCGCCTGGATGCAGTAGGAGTCGGTCAGCAGCTCGGCCAGCTCGGCCCAGTCGGTGCGCTCGTCGATCAGCAGCCCGACGACGTCGCTGCCCCAGGAGGCCTTGAAGTACGGGTCGCCCAGGTGGGCCAGCGCCATCACCTCGTCGGGCTCGGCGCGGAACATGATGCGGAACAGGCCGTCCTCGCCTCCGAAGACGTGCGCGACCGTGGCCGACCCGACCCGCCAGCGGGTGCCGACCCAGGCCGGCTCGGCCCGGCAGCGGGGGAAGGCACCGAGGACGGCGTCCACCCGGCGTACCCACTCCTCGGGGACCTCCGGGCGCTCCTTGCGACGACTCACCGGGTCAGCGTGGCACGGGCCGCCGACGTCCGTCCGGGAGCGGTGAGTCCTCAACCGTCCGGGGACGTCCACGGGGTGATCACGCACCGCTGCCCGACCCGGGCCAGTGGGAGCGGTGAGTCCTCAACCGATCCCGCGTGCGGAGCGGGTGACCACTCACCGCTGTCCCGGCGCCGCAGGCTCCTCAGCCGCAGAGGCCGTTGGCCAGCGCCTCGGCGCGCTGCTTCTCCTGCTCGGCCGCCTCGTCGGGGTCGACGGGTTCGGTGGCGGTGGCGCTGGGGTCGGCCGAGGAGGTGCCGACGGGGTCCTTGGCGGTGATGGAGCGTCGGCCGAGCTTCTTGGTCAGCGACTTGTCCTTGGCCACCCGCTTCCACAGCTTGTCGGCCTTGTCGGACCACACGAGCCGGTTGGGGTCGGGGGCGTAGGCCTCGTTGGGCACGGTGACGAACTCGATGCTGCCCAGCCCGGTGTCGCGGAACTGCAGGGCGAGGTCGACGAGGTCCTGGATGGAGCCGAGCTCCTCGTCGACGGTGATCGAGCGGGTGGCGGCGGAGAGGAAGCTGTAGACGCGGTCGGGTCGGGTGAGGGTGCCGGCGGAGACGACCTTGTTGATCATCGAGGCGATGAACGCCTGCTGGCGGCGCATCCGGCCGATGTCGGAGTTGGCGGACAGGACGTAGCGCTCGCGGACGTAGTTGAGCGCCTGACGACCCTCGAGGGTCTGGGTGCCGGCGTCGAAGAAGATGTTGTGGGTGGGGTCGGAGACGTCCTTGGGGATGCAGACCTCGACGCCTCCGACGGCGTCGACCATGTCGACGAAGCCGTTGAAGTCGACCGTCACGTAGTGGTCGATGAGCACGCCGGTCAGCTGCTCGACGGTCTGGATGGTGCAGGCCGGGCCACCGAGGGCGAAGGCGGTGTTGAACATCTCCAGGTCGCCGCCGGGGATCACCCCGCCGTCCTCGTCCATGCAGTCGGGACGGGTGACCAGGGCGTCACGGGGCAGCGAGATGCCGTAGGCCTCCTGCCGGTCGGCGGAGACGTGGACCAGCAGCGTCGTGTCCGAGCCGCCGCCACCGGCCTCGCCGTCGATCGCGCACCCCTCGCAGGAGCGGTCGTCGGTGCCCATCACCAGGATGTTCAGCGGCTCCTTCGGCCCCTCGACCTCCTCCTTCTCGGGGCGGTCGGTGAGCATGCCGGTGACGTCCTGGGAGCGGATGTCCCCGTCGAGGTGGCGGTAGGCCAGGGTGACGGCTGCGGCGGTCAGGAGCGCCAGCAGGACGTGCGTGAGCAGCACGACGCGTACGACGATCCGCCGGTGGGAGTGGTCGACACGCAGGTGCTCTGGCACCCCATGATCTTCCACCAGGGGTGGTCGCCGCGCCCGCACCCCCGGGGAGGACGGTGCGTCGTCCGGCCGGGAGGTGCCGCACGGCCGTGTCCGATTCCCGCCAGAGTCGGTCGGTGGCGACGGGCATGATGGAGCCATGAGCACGACGACGAGCCCCCTGGACCCCGTGTCCTGCTACGCCGCCGTCAGCTCCCGCGACCGCCGCTACGACGGGGTGTTCTACACCGCGGTGCGCACCACCGGCATCTACTGCCGGCCCTCCTGCCCGGCACGGACCCCCGCGGCGGCCAACGTCACCTTCCACGCCTCGGCCGCCTCCGCCCAGGCCGCCGGCTACCGAGCGTGCAAGCGCTGCCTGCCCGACGCCACCCCCGGCAGTCCCGAGTGGGACGTCCGGGCCGGGGTCGCCGGTCGCGCCATGCGGCTGATCGCCGACGGAGTGGTGGACCGGGAGGGCGTGGAGGGCCTTGCGCACCGGGTCGGCTACACCCCGCGCCACCTGGGCCGGGTGCTCACCGCCGAGCTCGGGGCCGGCCCGCTCGCCCTCGCGCGGGCACGACGCGCGCAGACGGCCAGAGTGCTGGTCGAGACCACCGACCTCCCGCTGGCCGACGTGGCGTTCGCGGCCGGCTTCGCCTCGGTGCGCCAGTTCAACGACACCGTCCGCGAGGTGTACGCCGCCAGCCCCAGCGCCCTGCGCGCGCGCCGGTCCCCGGCCGGCCGCGCTGCCGAACCCGCCGTCGAGGGGAGGCTCACGATGCGCCTGGCGGTGCGGACCCCGTTCGCCGCGACCGCACTGCTGGACTTCCTGGCCTACCACCTCGTCCCGGGCGTGGAGGTCGCTGGCCCGGGCTGGTACGCCCGCACCCTCGACCTGCCGCACGGACCCGGCACCCTGCGCCTGCACCTCGACCCGGCGCTCGACGACCTCGAGGCCGGCCGCACCGCCCAGGTCCCGGCCACCTTCACCCTCGCCGACCTGCGCGACACCGCGGCCGCGGTCGAGCGGGCCCGGCGACTCGTCGACGCCGACTGCGACCCCCTCGCCGTCTCGGCGCACCTCGGAGCGGACCCGCTGCTCGCGCCCCTCGTGGCCCGTCACCCGGGGCTGCGGGTGCCCGGACAGGTCGACGGCGAGGAGACGGCGCTGCGCACCGTGATCGGGCAGCAGGTCTCGGTCACCGGCGCCCGGACCGTGGCCGGTCGGATCGTCGCGGCGCACGGGACCCCGGTCGAGACCGGCGTACCCGGTCTGACGCACCTGTTCCCCCGCCCGGGCGTCGTCGCCGGCCTCGACCCCGAGAGCCTCCCGATGCCCCGGGCACGCGGGCGTGCCCTGGTCGGGCTCGCTGCCGCCCTGGACGGGGGAGAGGTGGCCCTCGACCGCGGGCCCGAGCGCGATGCCGTGCGGGCGCGGATGCTGGACCTGCCGGGCATCGGTCCGTGGACGGCCGACTACGTGGCGATGCGGGCGCTGGCCCACCCCGACGTCTTCCTGCCCACCGACGTGGGCGTGCGCACGGCGCTGACCCGGCTCGGCGCCGACCCCGCCGAGGCAGTGGCGGCCAGCGGGCGCTGGCGACCCTGGCGCTCCTACGCGCTGCTCCACCTGTGGCAGACCCTCATGCCGCCCACACCCGACCAGACCCCCACCACGCACGAGCCCACGGAGGAGCGCTGATGTGGACCGAGACCCCGAGCCCGATCGGGCCGCTGCGGATCGTCGAGCGCTACGGCGCGATCACCGCGATCGAGTTCTCCCCCTACGCCGCGGGGGACGGCCGGCCCCGCGGTGAGCGACAGGACGACCACCCGGTCCTGGCCGAGGCGGTGCGCCAGCTCGCTGCCTACTTCGACGGCACGCTCACCGACTTCGACCTGCCGCTGGCGCCCGTGGGCAGCGACTTCCAGCAGCGGGTGTGGGAGCAGCTGCGCGGCATCGGTTACGGCGAGACGGCGTCGTACGGCGCGATCGCGCTCCGGCTGGGCATGACCAACGCCGCGTCCCGCGCGGTCGGCCTCGCCAACGGCCGCAACCCGATCCCGATCGTGATCCCCTGCCACCGCGTGATCGGTGCGAACGGCACCCTCACCGGGTACGCCGGCGGGCTGGAGCGCAAGCAGCTGCTGCTGGACCTCGAGCGCAACGATGCGTTGTGGTGATCGCGGACGCGCCAGGGGACGCGATCGTCGGTGGTCGAGCAGCGACCGCGGCTGAGGGACGAAGCCGCGACGGAGCGTGTCGAGACCCGGTGAGGTGACCGCCGACCTGCCTCTATGCCGACTGGCCGTCCGCGGCCGCGCGCCGCAGGGACTCCGAGAGCCGCTCGGCCGCGGCCATGACCGCGGGGGCGTGCATCCGCCCCGGGGTGCGGGAGAGCCGCTCGAGCGGGCCGGAGACGGAGACCGCCGCGATGATCTTGCCGCTGGGGGAGCGGACCGGCGCCGAGACCGACGCCACGCCCTGCTCGCGCTCGCCGACCGACTGGGCCCAGCCGCGGCGCCGGATGCCGGAGAGGGCTGCGGCGGAGTAGGCGGCGTTCTGCAGCCCACGGTGCATGCGCTCGGGGTCCTCCCAGGCCAGCAGCACCTGGGCGGCCGAGCCGGCCCGCATCGTCAGCTGGGTGCCGACGGGGATCGTGTCGCGCAGGCCCGAGGGGCGCTCCGCGGCCGCCACGCAGACGCGGTGGTCACCCTGGCGGCGCCACAGCTGGGCGGACTCGCCGGTGATGTCGCGCAGCCGGGCGAGCACGGGGCCGGCGGTGGCGAGCAGCCGGTCCTCGCCGGCGGCGGCCGAGAGCTCGGCGAGGCGCGGGCCGAGCACGAAGCGGCCCTGCATGTCGCGGGCGACGAGGCGGTGGTGCTCGAGCGCGACCGCGAGCCGGTGTGCCGTGGGACGGGCCAGACCCGTCGCGCTGACAAGGCCCGCCAGGGTCGCCGGACCCGACTCCAGGGCCGTCAGCACGATCGCCGCCTTGTCGAGAACGCCCACTCCACTGCTGTCCATATGGCAATACTGATGTCTCGGGGAATGGGATGGCAAGCACTGTGACGCGTGCCTCACCAGACTTTGCCTTCGCGACATGCGTCTCGCATGGTGGGAATCGTGTCTCACGAACTGGGATCTTGGGCGTAGCATCGACACGTCGAACCGCCCGGCCGTCATGTCGTCGGGCCGGACGGACACCACCGAACCACGCGGCCACGAAGGAGTGCGTCATGGGCAGGACCCTTGCCGAGAAGGTCTGGGACGAGCACGTCGTCCGATCGACCCCGGGGGAGCCCGACCTCCTCTACATCGACCTGCACCTCATCCACGAGGTCACCTCCCCGCAGGCCTTCGACGGCCTGCGGCTGGCCGGGCGTCAGGTGCGCCGCCCCGACCTCACCCTGGCCACCGAGGACCACAACGTCCCGACCCTGGACTGGGACAAGCCGATCGCCGACCCCGTGTCCCGCACGCAGGTCGAGACGCTGCGCAAGAACGCCGCCGAGTTCGGCGTCCGGCTGCACCCGCTCGGCGACATCGACCAGGGCATCGTGCACGTCGTCGGCCCGCAGCTCGGCCTGACGCAGCCGGGCATGACGATCGTGTGCGGCGACAGCCACACCTCGACCCACGGAGCGTTCGGCGCGATCGCCTTCGGCATCGGCACCTCCGAGGTCGAGCACGTGCTGGCCACCCAGACCCTCATGCAGGCCAAGCCCAAGACGATGGCCGTTACCGTCAACGGGTCCCTGCCCGACGGGGTCACCGCCAAGGACCTCGTGCTGAACCTGATCGCCCACACCGGCACCGGCGGCGGCCAGGGCTACATCGTCGAGTACCGCGGCCAGGCCATCGAGGAGCTCTCGATGGAGAGCCGCATGACGATCTGCAACATGTCGATCGAGTGGGGCGCCAAGGCCGGGATGATCGCTCCCGACCAGACGACCTTCGACTACATCGAGGGCCGCCCCGAGGCGCCGAAGGGTGCCGACTGGGACGCCGCCGTCGAGCACTGGAAGAGCCTGCGCACCGACGACGACGCGAGCTTCGACAAGGAGATCGTGCTCGACGCCTCGACCATGACCCCCTTCGTCACCTGGGGCACCAACCCCGGCCAGGGCGTGCCGCTGGGCGCCAGCGTCCCCTCGCCCGACGACTTCGAGGACGCCTCCGACAAGGTGGCCTGCGAGAAGGCGTTGTCCTACATGGGCCTCGAGGCCGGGACGCCGATGCGCGAGGTGCGCGTCGACACCGTCTTCGTCGGCTCCTGCACCAACGGCCGGATCGAGGACCTGCGCCTGGCCGCCGAGGTCATCAAGGGCCGCAGCGTTGCCGAGGGCACCCGCCTGCTCGTCGTCCCCGGCTCGGTCCGGGTCCGCCTGCAGGCCGAGGAGGAGGGCCTCGACGTGATCTTCAAGGAGGCCGGCGCCGAGTGGCGTGGGGCGGGATGCTCGATGTGCCTGGGCATGAACCCCGACACCCTCAGCCCGGGGGAGCGCAGTGCGTCGACCTCCAACCGCAACTTCGAGGGCCGGCAGGGCAAGGGCGGTCGCACGCACCTCGTGTCGATCCCCGTCGCCGCCGCCACCGCCGTGCGCGGCACCCTCTCGTCCCCCGCTGACCTGGACTGACCGGACCGATCGGAGCTCTGTGATGGAGAAGTTCACCACCCACACCGGGGTCGGCGTGCCGCTGCGCCGCAGCAACGTCGACACCGACCAGATCATCCCGGCGGTCTACCTCAAGCGGGTGACGCGCACCGGCTTCGAGGACGGCCTCTTCGCAGCCTGGCGCGGCGACGACGACTTCGTGCTCAACGACCCGGCGTACGCCGGTGCGTCGGTGCTCGTGGCCGGTCCGGACTTCGGCACCGGCTCGTCGCGCGAGCACGCGGTCTGGGCGCTGATGGACTACGGCTTCAAGGTCGTGATCTCCAGCCGCTTCGCCGACATCTTCCGCGGGAACTCCGGCAAGGCCGGGCTCGTCGCCGCCCAGGTGGACGAGAAGGTCGTGCAGCGGTTGTGGTCGGTGCTCGAGGAGCAGCCCGGCGCGAGCATCACCGTCGACCTGGAGTCCCGCACCGTCAGTGCCGGTGAGGGCGAGGGGCGCGTCGAGGACTCCTTCGACATCGACGACTACACGCGCTGGCGCCTGCTGGAGGGTCTCGACGACATCGGCATCACGCTCGGGCACGACGAGGACATCGCGGCGTTCGAGGCCACGCGTCCGAGCTTCAAGCCCGTCACCATGTGAGGTCGACACAGGTGGGCTGAGGCCCTCGTCCTACGGCGAACCCTGCTGAACCGACGCCGCGATCATCGTGAGGAAATCACGAAGTTCGCGGCGTTGGTCATTGTGAGCCGGGCCACGAATCCCTAGCGTGCATGGGAAGTCCGAGCGCGTGCTCGGCGCACCGAGGTTTGCACGAAGGGAAATCCTGTGAACAAGACCCAGCTCATCGACGCGCTGTCCCAGCGCTTCGAGGGGAACAAGAAGGCAGCTGCCCACGCGCTCGAGTCCGTCCTCGACACCATCACCCGTGAGGTCGCGAAGGGGGAGAAGGTCGCCATCACGGGCTTCGGCTCGTTCGAGAAGAAGGTCCGCGACGCCCGTTGGGTGCGCAACCCGCGCACCGGCGAGCGGATGAAGGCCAAGAAGACCGCGGTCCCGAAGTTCACTCCGGGCCAGGACCTGAAGAACGTCATCTCCGGCGCCAAGAAGCTGCCGAAGCTCACGGTGGCCAAGGCCGGCTCGGCGGCGAGCGCTGCCGCGGCTCCTGCTGCCAAGGCGGCCAGCGCGGTGAAGAAGGCGGCCCCTGCCAAGAAGTCTCCTGCCAAGAAGGCCCCCGCCAAGCAGGCACCGGCCACGAAGGCGCCCGCGAAGAAGGCGCCCGCGAAGTCGGCAGCGCCGGCGAAGAAGGCCCCTGCGAAGAAGACCACCACCGCGGCGAAGAAGGCGCCGGCCAAGAAGGCGCCCGCGAAGAAGGCTCCTGCCAAGAAGGCGGCGCCGGCGAAGACCGCGACCGCGGCGAAGAAGGCGCCGGCCAAGAAGGCGCCCGCGCAGAAGGCTCCTGCCAAGAAGGCGGCGCCTGCGAAGACCGCGACCGCGGCGAAGAAGGCGCCGGCCAAGAAGGCGCCCGCGAAGAAGGCTCCTGCCAAGAAGGCGGCCGCCAGCTCCTGAGTCCCCGGTCCACGCCTACGGGGCCCGTCCGCAGCTGCGGACGGGCCCTGTCGTGTGTCTGGGCTCGTGTGTCTGGGCTCGTGCGTCTGGGCGTGGTCGCCCGGCCCCGCGGCCCGGCGGCTCGGGGGATGGTGATCTCAGAACAGCCCGAGTGCGTCCAGGACCCGACGGGTGTGCTCGCCGACCCCGAGCGCTGCGGCCGCCTGCAGGTCGGGCAGGTCGTCGACGTCGCGGCGCAGCGTCGTCAGCTCGCCGAGGACCTCGCCCGCACCGGCGTCGAGGTGCGCGCGGCGGGAACCCTCGCCGTACCTCGGGTCGAAGTGCTCCCAGGGTGCGGAGTAGAGCGTCGTCCCGATGCCGGCCGCATCGGCGACGAAGCCGGCCCGCTCGCCCGAGATCCGGGGGTCCTCGAGTGCTGCGTCGAGATCGTCGGGGTCCAGGGCAGGCAGGTCGGCGCACAACGCCACGGCTCGCAGTGCCGGCCACCGACGGCGGGCCTCGGCCGCGGTCTGGCGCAGGGTCGCGTTGAGGTCGGAGGAGTCACCGTCGGGGATGCAGGGCGCGCCGGTGGCGGCCAGGGCGGCTGAGAAGCGGGCGTCGTCGGTCGCGACCAGCACCGCACCCACGTGCCGGGCGGCCAGGCACGCGGTCACGGTGTCCAGCGCGAAGGCCGCGGCCAGCTCCTCGCGTGCACCGTCGGCGAGGCCGACCAGTCGTGACTTGCCGCGCGAGGGCGGCTTCACGGGCACCACGACGGCGTACGTGGGGCCCGTCGGAGCATGGGGGGTGTCGGACATCACCCCCATCCTCCCAGGCGCTGCGGACCGCCCGGGCAGGGTGTTCGGCACGCGACCCCGGCCTGTCGTGGCGTCGGTCACCTCCCGAGTAACCTGCGCGGGTGACAGTGCGGAACCTGCAGCAACGACGAGGGTGGGCCTTCTCCCTCGGCGTCGGCATCATCAAGCCCCTGCTCCTGGCGACGACGACCCACGACTGGCGACACGGCGAGCGGATCCCGGCCAGCGGTGGCTGCGTCCTGGCGATGAACCACATCTCACACCTCGACCCGCTCACGGCCGCGCACATCGTCTACGACCACGGTCGGCTGCCGCGATACCTCGCCAAGGCCGGCCTGTTCAAGAACTCCTTCCTGCGTCGCTTCCTCACCGCAGCCGGGCAGATCCCCGTCGAGCGGGAGGGCAGGGGCGCCGTCGCGTACGCCGCCGCCGTGGAGGCCGTCCGTCGCGGTGAGTGCGTCGTGGTCTACCCCGAGGGCACCATCACCCGCGACCCCGACATGTGGCCGATGACCGGCAAGTCCGGGGCGGCACGGATCGGTCTGGAGACCGGGGCCCCGGTCCTCCCCGTGGGGCAGTGGGGCGCGCAGCAGCTGCTGCCGCCGTACTCCAAGCGGCCCCACCTGGTCCCGCGCAAGCGGGTCACGATGTCGGTCGGCGAGCCCGTCGACCTGGACGACCTGCGCGAGAAGGAGCTGACCCCCGAGGTGGTCAGGGAGGCGGCCGACCGGATCCTGGCCGCGATCACCGCGCAGGTGGAGGAGATCCGCGGCGAGGATGCGCCCGCCGAGCGCTACGACATGCGAGTGTCGGGGGACCCCTACAAAGATCGCCACACGTCGGATCGCAAGAAATCGGATGGCAAGAAGTCGGATCGCAAGGACGAGGACAGGAAGTCGGCATGAGTGAGTTCGGCAAGGTCGCGGTGTTCGGAGCGGGGTCGTGGGGCACCGCGTTCTCCATCGTGCTGGCCGACGCCGGCAACGACGTCACCATCTGGGCGCGCCGCGACGAGGTGGCCACGGCCATCAACGAGCGGCGCGAGAACGCCGACTACCTGCCCGGTGTCGAGCTGCCGCCGAGCGTGCGCTCCACCCACGACGTCGAGGCAGCGCTGGACGGTGCCGACCTCGTGGTCTGGGCGACCCCGTCGCAGTCCTTCCGGGAGAACCTGCGCACCTGGGCGCCGCACGTGCACCCCGACGCCGTGATGGTCTCGCTGATGAAGGGTGTCGAGCTCTCGACGCTGAACCGGATGAGCGAGGTCATCGCCCAGGAGACCGGGGCCGGGGCGGAGCGCATCGCCGTGATCAGCGGACCCAACCTGGCCAAGGAGATCGCCCGGCGCGAGCCCGCGGCCGCGGTGGTCGCCTGTGCCGACGAGGACGTCGCCACCCGCCTGCAGCAGCGGGTGCACAGCCCCGCCTTCCGTCCCTACACCTCGGTCGATGTCCTGGGCTGCGAGCTCGGTGGCGCCTACAAGAACGTCGTCGGTCTCGCGGTCGGCATGGCCGTGGGGCTCGGCTTCGGCGACAACACCACCGCCTCGATCATCACCCGCGGGCTGGCGGAGACGGCGCGGCTGGCGATGAAGCTGGGCGCCAACCCGCTGACGCTGATGGGTCTCGCGGGGCTGGGTGACCTGGTCGCCACCTGCTCCTCGCCGCTCTCGCGCAACCGCACGTTCGGCGAGAAGCTCGGGCAGGGCATGACCACCGAGGAGATCTACGCCAGCACCCGTCAGGTGGCCGAGGGCGCGAAGTCCTGCTCGTCGCTGCGCGCACTGGCCGAGCAGTCCGGTGTCGACGCGCCCATCGCGACGTACGTCGACGACGTCGTCGCCGGCCGCCTCACCGCCCAGGGGATGATGGACGCCGTCCTCGCCCGCGACACCAAGCCCGAGACCGCCTGAGCGCCGAACCGGCGTATTGATGCGCCGGCTCGGCGGGCCGGATGGGTCGAACCGGCGTATTGATACGCCGGCTCGGCGGTGGGGGGTCAGTCCGTGAGGCCGTCCAGGGCTCGGGAGAGGTCCTCCCAGAGGTCCTCGACGTCCTCGACGCCCACGGAGAGACGGACCAGGGCGTCGGAGACCGTGGTGGGCTCCGACTTCCAGCGGCGGCGCCTCTCGAGGGTGGACTCGACCCCGCCGAGGCTGGTGGCGTGCACCCACAGCCTGGTCTTGCGCGGCAGCAGGTCGGCGGCGAGCGCGCCGGCCGCCAGCTCGACGCTGACGATCGCACCGAAACCGGGGTAGCGGACCCGCTCGACCGCGGAGTGCTCTCCGAGGCGGCGGGCCAGCTCGGTGGCGTTGGCCTGGGCGCGCTCGACGCGCAGGTGCAGGGTGCGCATGCCGCGGACCGCGAGCCAGGCCTCGAGGGTTCCGGGCACGGCCCCCAGCAGGTCACGGCGCTGCTTGAGCACGGTGAACAGCTCGTCGTCGCGGGTGACCAACGCGCCCAGCAGCGCGTCGGAGTGACCGGCGAGGTACTTGGTCGCCGAGTGGACGACCAGGTCCGCCCCGAGGTCGAGCGGACGCTGCAGGAGCGGGGTGGCGAAGGTGTTGTCGACGACGACGTACGCCCCCGCTTCGTGGGCCGCCGCGCAGATCCGCTCGATGTCGGCGACGTCGAGGTTGGGGTTGGTGGGCGACTCGATCCACACCAGTGCCACGTCCTCGTCGCAGGCCGCGACGACCGCGTCGGTGTCGGCGATGTCGATCAGCTTCGAGCGCAGCCGCCCGCGCATCTCGAGGTCGGCGATCTGCGACAGGCTGCCCTGGTAGGCGGCGTCAGGCGCGAGCACCAGCGCGCCCTGTCCCACGAGGTCCAGCACGACGGAGACCGCTGCCAGGCCGGAGGAGAACGCCAGCGCCCGTCCGCCCTCGAGCTCGCCGAGCACCTCTTCGAAGGCCTGCCAGGTGGGGTTGCCGTAGCGGCCGTACTCCCGATCGCCGCCGGCCACGTAGGTCGAGGCCATCGTGATCGGGGTGTTCAGCGGCTGGTCCACCTCGTGCGGCGGGCGCCCCGAGGTCACCGCGACCGTGGACGGGCGCAGGTCGGTCGTGGGGGCGTCGGGCAGGGAGTCGTCGGCCATGCGCACACACTAGGGTCGGCCGGGTGATCGCCCTCAGCCTGGCCCTGGTCGCCGACATCGTGGACGGGGAGCTCGCCGGCACGACCGCCGACACCGCGCCCGTCGTGGACGGCCCGGTCGTCATCGACGGGCGCGAGGCCGCACCCGGCAGCCTGTTCGCCGCCTTCGTCGGCGAGCGCGTCGACGGCCACGACCACGTCCACCAGGCCGCGGCGGCCGGTGCCGTCGCCGTGCTCGGCTCCCGGCCCACCGAGCTGCCGACGGTCGTCGTGCCGGACGTGCGCGCCGCCCTCCAGCGCCTCGCGTCGTACGTCGTCAGCCGGGTCCGCGAGGAGGGCGACCTGACCGTCGTGGCGCTGACGGGCTCCCAGGGCAAGACCTCGACCAAGGACCTGCTGGCGGCGGTGCTGGGCCGGTCGGCGGCCACGGTCGCGACCCGGGGGTCGTTCAACAACGAGCTGGGCATGCCGCTGACCGCGCTGCGCGTGGAGCCCTCGACCCGGTTCCTGGTGCTCGAGATGGGTGCCCGCGGGATCGGTCACATCGCCGAGCTCACGGGGCTGGTGCGCCCCGACGTGTCGGTGGTGCTCAACGTCGGGCAGGCCCACCTGGGCGAGTTCGGCTCCCGTGACGCGATCGCGCAGGCCAAGGGCGAGCTGGTCGAGGCGCTGACCGAGGCCGGCACCGCCGTCCTCAACGCCGGCGACGAGCGGGTCTCGGCGATGGCCTCCCGCACCGTGGGTCGGGTGGTCTCCTTCGGTGACGTGCCGGCCGCCGACGTGCGCGTGAAGGGGCTCACGCTGGACCGGTTGGGCCGACCGTCCTTCCGGCTGGTGAGGGGCGAGGAGCAGGCGGAGGTGTCGCTGCGGCTCGTCGGGGCGCACCAGGCCCTCAACGCCGCGGCCGCGGCCGCGGTCGCACTGGCCTGCGGCGTCCCCCTCGCCGAGGTCGCCACGGCCCTGTCGGAGGTCGAGACGCTGTCGCAGTGGCGGATGGAGCTTCGTGAGCTCGACGGCGGCGTGATCGTCCTCAACGACTCCTACAACGCCAACCCCGACTCCGTCCGCGCGGCCCTCGACGCGCTCGCCGCGATCGGTGCCGACGCCGACGTGCGGCGCACGATCGCGGTGCTCGGCGAGATGAAGGAGCTGGGGGAGACCCACGACGAGGAGCATCGTGGGGTCGGCGCCTACGCGGCCGGGCTCGGCGTCGACCACGTGGTCGTCGTCGGCGAGGCCGCCCGCGGCATCCACGAGGGCGCGGGCGGGGCCTCCCACCTGCTTCCCGACAACGCCGCGGCCATCGCCTGGCTGGCCGAGCACGTGCGCGAAGGTGACGCGGTTCTCCTCAAGGCCTCCCGTGGCGCGCGCCTCGACGAGGTGGCCGCGACCCTCCAGTAGCGTCCGGCCCATGACCGACAGCCCCTCCCGCAAGGTGCGCGTGGCCCTCGTCTTCGGCGGCCGCTCCGGCGAGCACTCGATCTCGGCGGCGACCGCGGCCGGGGTGATGAAGGCCATCGACCGCGAGAAGTACGACGTGCTCCCGGTCGGCATCACCAGGGACGGCGAGTGGGTGCTGCCGTCGGTGGACGCCGCGCGCTTCGAGCTCACCGCGGGTGCCCTGCCCGAGGTCACCCCCGAGGTGGGGCGTGAGATCGCCGGGCTGGCCGAGGCCGGCCCGGTGGACGTCGTCTTCCCGCTGCTGCACGGCCCGTACGGCGAGGACGGCACGATCCAGGGGCTGCTCGAGCTCGCCGGCCTGCCCTACGTCGGCGCCGGGGTGCTCGCCTCGGCGGTCGGCATGGACAAGGCCTACATGAAGCTCGTCTTCGCCGGTCACGGCCTGCCCGTCGCCCCGTACGTCGTCGTCAAGCCGCGCGAGTGGGAGGAGAGCCCGTCGGCCGTGGTCGACCGGGTCCAGGCCCGGCTCCGCTTCCCGGTCTTCGTGAAGCCGGCGCGGGCCGGCTCCTCCCTGGGCGTCACCCGGGTCGACGACCTCACCGGCCTGTCCGAGGCGATCGAGGAGGCGCGGGTCCACGACCCCAAGGTGCTCGTCGAGCAGGGCGTCGAGGGACGCGAGATCGAGTGCGCGGTGCTGGGCGGCCGCGCCGGTGCGGCGCCGCGTGCGTCGGTGCCCGGGGAGATCGTGGTCGACCACGACCAGGCCGGCTTCTACGACTTCGAGTCCAAGTACCTCTCGGCCACCCACGCCCGCACCGACGCCCCCGCCGACCTGCCCGAGGCGGTCGCCGAGCGGGTGCGCGAGCTGGCCGTCGAGGCCTTCGAGGCGATCGGGGCCGAGGGCCTGTCGAGGGTGGACTGCTTCGTCACCCCGGACGGCGAGGTGCTGCTCAACGAGATCAACACCATGCCCGGGTTCACCCCGATCTCGATGTACTCCAAGATGTGGGAGGCCAGCGGGCTGCCCTACACCGAGCTGGTCGACGAGCTGATCCAGCTCGCGCTGGAGCGCCCGACGGGGCTGCGGTAGGGCTCAGCCCAGGACGCCCCGCACCAGGTCGAGGGTGACCTGGCCCAGCGAGGTGCCCGACAGGGTGCAGGCGAAGGGCATCACCGAGGTCTCGGTGGCGCCGGGGGTGATGGCGGTCTCCAGCACGACGAACGAGCCGTCGGGGGAGACGATGAAGTCCGAGCGTGAGAGGTCGGACAGCCCGAGCACCCGGTGCGCCTCGCAGGCGGTCCGGCTCAGCTCCTCGAGGACCTCCTCGGGGAAGGCGGGCTTCTCCAGGGAGACGAACTCGGCGGTGTAGCGCGCGGAGAAGTCGAACTCGTGCCCCTTCTCGTAGTAGACCGCCACCGGGGTCAGCGCCCGCACGCCGTCGGCGTCCTCGACGCAGACGACGCTGACGTCCACCCCGTCGTGGAAGCGCTCGATGAGGGCGTCCTCGCAGTAGGCGTAGGAGCGCACGAGGGCCGAGGGCAGGGCGCCCATGCCGTCGACCCCGGTGACGCCCAGGGCGCTGCCGCAGCGGGTCGGCTTGACCACGACCCGCTCACCGAGGCGGTGCATGACGTGCTCCATCAGGGCGTTGGCGCCGATGTCGCGGAAGGTCTGCGCGGACAGGCCCACGCTCTGGGGGACCGCGATGCCCTCGCGGCGCAGCAGCTCCCGGGCGGTCGCCTTGTCCCAAGCCACGCGGCAGGCACGGCTGCCCGAGCCGACGAACGGCAGGCCGATGAGTTCGAGCAGCGTCTGGATCTCGCCGTCCTCGCCGAACTGCCCGTGCAGGGCCGGCACCGCGGCCACGACCTTGTCCTGCTCCAGGCGGGTGAGCAGGTTGCGGTCGAAGTCGTAGGCCTCGGCCTCGACGCCGAGCTGGCGCAGCTCGCGCACCAGGTTGCGACCGCTGGCCAGGGAGACGTCGCGCTCGTGGCTGAGCCCGCCGGCGATGACGGCGACCGGACCGGGCAGCTCCTCGTGGGTGGTGCTCATGGCAGCAGGGTCCCACAGGGCCCCGACGCTCAGCGACAGCGGCTGACGCGCTCGAGGTGCTCGGTCACCGGGTCGGCGAGCGCGGACAACACCTCCAGCGAGCGCTGGCCCCGCTCCTCGGGGGCGAAGACCACGGCCACGCGGGGGCGGACGCCGATGGCAGTCGCGGTGACGGGTGAGTCGGGGTCGGCCAGCTCGTCGGGGTCGATGAACCACCCGACGCCGCGCACCTCGTCGCACTCCGAGGTGGCCTCGAGCGTGGCCGGCTCCGGCGCCCCGCAGGTCACCAGCGCGTCGGCCGCGGTCGACGGCAGGTCGTCCAGGAACGCCGCGCACGCGGCCCGCTCCTGCGCTCCGAGAGGCTCGGCGTCGACCGGCTCCACCGCCGGCCCCGAGCAGCCCGCGAGCAGCAGGGCGACCGTGCACGCGACGACGCCCCGGCTCCGCAGGGAGCCGGGGCGTCGGACGCGTGGAGCGCCCAGGAGGGGGCTGCTCAGATGTGGACGACGGGGCACGTGAGCGTGCGGGTGATGCCGTCGAGGTTCTGCACCTTCGAGACGACCAGCTTGCCCAGCTCGTCGACGTTGCGGGCCTCGGCGCGCACGATGACGTCGTAGGGGCCGGTGACGTCCTCGGCGAGGGTCACGCCCTTGACCTGGGCGATGGCGGCGGCGACCTCGGCGGCCTTGCCGACATCGGTCTGGATCAGGATGTAGGCCTGGACGACCATCGTTGTCTCCCTCTGGGTCGGTTGCGCGGCGACGCTGCCGCGGACACGTCACCCGGATGTGTCGGTCAGCAACCTACCCGCAACCGCGGCCCGGCACGACAGCGGCCGGTGTCCCCGGACCGCACCCCGGGTGGTGGGATGGGCCCATGTCGGACGCACCCCAGCCCCGCCCCGAGGACCCGACCGTCGAGCAGCTCGGCGAGTTCGAGCTCATCGACGCCCTCACCGCCAGCTTCGAGCAGGGGGAGCAGGTGCTCGTGGGCCCCGGCGACGACGCCGCGGTGCTGCGGATCCGCACCGGCCACGTGGTGGTCTCCACCGACATGCTGGTCGAGGGACGCCACTTCCGGCGTGACTGGGTGCCGGCCCGCGACGTGGGTCACCGGGCCGCCGCGCAGAACCTCTCCGACATCAACGCCATGGGCGGCCGGGCGCACAGCCTGACCATCGGCATGGCGGTGCCTGCCGACCTGCCGGTGGCGTGGGCCACGGAGTTCGCCGAGGGCTTCGCCGAGGAGTGCCGCGCGGTCGGCGCCAGCGTGGTCGGGGGAGACGTCACGCGCGGCGACCAGCTGGTCGTCTCCGTCACGGTCCTGGGCGCGTGCACGGTCGCGCCGGTGCTGCGGGGCGGGGCCGAGGCCGGCGACGTCCTGGCCCTCGCCGGTCGCCAGGGCTGGGCCGCCGGGGGGCTCGCGGTCCTGGGCCGCGGCTTCCGCTCGCCCCGGGTGCTGGTCGAGGCCTACCGACGGCCCGCTCCGCCGTACGACGCGGGGCCGGAGGCCGCCGCGGCCGGTGCCACCGCGATGATCGACGTCTCCGACGGCCTGCTGTCCGAGGCCGGGCACCTGGCCCGGGCCTCCGGCGTGCGCATCGACGTGCGCACCGAGACCCTGGAGGTCCCCGAGCCGCTGCACGCGGTGGCCGCCGCGACCGGGTCCGACCCGCTGCGCTACGTCCTGGGGGGAGGGGACGACCACGCCCTGCTGGCGACGTTCCCCGACGCTGGGAGCGTGCCCGCGGGGTGGACGGTCATCGGCGCGGTGTCGCAGGGCGAGGGTGTCACCGTCGACGGCGCGCCGTACGACGGCCCCACGGGGTGGACGGCGTTCTGACGGGGACGCGCCGGCTGACCCGTCGACCGGTGGTCGAGCGACCCGCGGCCGGCCGCAGGCAAAGAAGAAGACCGCCACCCCTCCAGGTGACGGCCTTCCCTGCATGCTCCGTTGGTCTGGGGTCGTCCTCAGACCGGTGGCGCGGCTCGCGTCAGCGCGAGACCTTGCCGGCCTTGAGGCAACCGGTGCAGACGTTCATCCGCTTCGGGGTGCCGTTGACCACGGCACGCACGCGCTGGATGTTGGGGTCGAAGCGGCGCTTCGTGATCTTGCGCGACCACGGCCGGTTGTTGCCGAAGCCAGGCTTCTTGGCGCAGATGTCGCAGACGGCAGCCACCGTGAACTCCTGAGGATCGATGTGTTGGAACGAGTCGAGAGGGCCCGAGCAGCCGCAGCGCAGTGACGCAGCCGGCCGGGCAACCGCACAAGAGTATCGCCACACCCCTCGATCACCGAATCGACGTCGGGGCGGCCCACTACTCTCGGGGCCGTGCCCGACCCGCGACACGACCAGCCGACCCCCACGATGCCCGACGGCGTCGAGGTGCTGCCCCGGGGGGTGAGCCTCGAGGGAGTCCTGCGCTTCACCGAGGTCGCGGCCCGAGCCCTGGAGGCCGCCCGTGAGGAGATCGACGCGCTCAACGTCTATCCCGTCCCGGACGGCGACACCGGCACCAACATGTACCTCACGATCGCCGCCGCGAGGGACGCCGTGGAGACGGCGGTCGCCGAAGCGGGTGGGCCGGCGGAGTGCGGCGTCGGTCCGGGCCTGGCGGCGCTGGGCCGCGGGGCGCTGCTCGGAGCGCGCGGCAACTCCGGGGTGATCCTCAGCGAGATGCTGCGCGCCCTGGCCCGTCGCCTGGCCGAGGCCGGGCCCGAGGACCGCGCCGCCGCCGTCATGGCCGACGGCATGCGGCTGGCCGCCGATGCGGCGTACGCCGCCGTGGGCACGCCGGTGGAGGGCACCATGCTCACCGTGGCCCGTGCCGCGGCCGAGGCCGCCGGTGAGGTCGCGGTCGACCCGGCGGCCCGCACCCGCGACGTGCTGACCGCGGCGGCAGCGGCCGCCCGCGAGGCGCTGGCCGCCACGCCCCAGCAGCTCCAGGTGCTCGCCGACGCCGGTGTGGTCGACGCCGGTGGACGCGGGTTCAGCGTCGTCCTCGACGCCGCCGAGACCGCCCTGACCGGTCGGGTGCCCCCGTCGGTGCGCACCGGTCTGGGCAGCCACCAGATCCCGGTGCCGGTGCTCCCGCCCCGCGCTGCCGCCGACGTCGGGGGTGCCGGTGCCTCCGGCGGCGACCTGAGCGAGGACGGTCCCTCGTACGAGGTGATGTACCTCCTCGACGCGCCCGCCGAGCGCGTCCCGCCCCTGCGCGAGAGGCTGGCCGGGCTCGGCGACAGCCTCGTGGTGGTGGGGGACGAGCCGCTGTGGAACGTCCACGTGCACGTCGACGACGTCGGTGCGGCCATCGAGGCCGGCATCGAGGCCGGCCGGCCCCACCGCATCCGGGTCACCCACTTCGCCGAGCAGGTCGCCGAGCAACGTGCGGCGACGGCTCCCCGCTCCGGCCGCGCGGTCGTCACCGTCGCCGCCGGGCCGGGGTTGGCCGCGCTGTTCACCGAGGCGGGCGCCGTCGTCGTCGAGGGCGGCCCCGGCCGCCGACCCTCCACCGGGGAGCTCCTCGAGGCGATCACGGGGTGCGGCGCGCAGGAGGTCGTGGTGCTGCCGAACGACCCCGACTCGATGCGGGTCGCCCAGGTCGCGGCCCACACGGCCCAGCAGGACCTCGGCGTCCGGGTCGTGGTGGTCCCGACCTCGGCCCAGGTCCAGGGCCTGGCGGCACTGGCCGTGCACGAGCCGGGGCGCGCCTTCGACGCCGACGTGGTGGAGATGACCGCGACCGCTCGGCACGCGCGGCACGGTGCGGTCACGATCGCCGCGCGGACCGCCATGACGATGGCGGGTCCGTGCGAGCCGGGCGACGTCCTCGGGGTGGTCGAGGGCGACTTCGCCGTCGTGGGCGACGACCTCGACGCCGTCGCGGCCCAAGTGGCCGAGCGCCTGCTCGGCGGCGGTGGTGAGCTGGTGACCGTCGTCTCCGGCGCCGAGGACGTCGACGGCGCCATGGCCCAGCGCCTCGCCGCCTGGGTGGAGGAGCACCGCCCGCACGTGGACGTGGTGGTCTACGAGGGCGGTCAGGAGCGCTACCCGCTGCTGCTCGCCGTCGAGTAGCCGACCGCCACCAGCCCGACGAGCCAGCCAGAGCAGGAGAAGCGACCGTGATTACCGTGGACTCGCCGGTGCAGACCGTGCTGGGCGATGCCAAGAAGAAGATGGTCGACGCCGTGGTCGACGGCCTCGGGCTGCGCACCGTCGGCGACCTGCTGCGCCACTTCCCGCGCAAGTACGTCAAGACCGGTGAGCTCTCGGAGGTCGGCAGCCTGCACGAGGGGGAGATGCTGGTCGTGGTGGGGCGCATCCGCGGCAGTCGTCGGCACACCTACACCGACCGCCGCACCCAGCGCCGCGCCTTCCGGGTCGAGGCGGTCCTGGAGACCGACGGCCCGCCCCTGACGATGACCTTCTTCGCCAAGGCCGAGCACATCGCTGCCTGGCACGAGCGCCGGCTCGCGCCCGGCCGTCGCGGGATCTTCCAGGGCAAGGTCGGGCGCTTCCGCGACACCTGGCAGCTCACCAACCCGCAGATGGTGCTGATGGGCACGCCCGGCGAGGACGCCGCCCAGCTCTCGCTGGAGACCCTGGGCGACCTCTACCCGATCTACCCGCTCTCGGCCGGTGTGGAGTCGTGGGACCTGCAGCGTGCCATCTCCTTCGCGCTCTCCGTGGTCGAGGACCTGCCCGAGCTGCTGCCTGCCCCGTTGCGCGAGCGCGAGGGCCTGCTCGACGTGCGGCAGGCGCTGGAGTGGGTGCACCGCCCCGAGGACCACGGCCAGGTCACCCGGGCCCAGCAGCGCTTCCGCTTCGAGGAGGCGCTGACCACCCAGCTGGTGCTCGCGCGGCGACGGCGCGCGCTGCAGGCACAGGGCGCGCGACCGCGCACCGGTGGCGGCGGGCTGCTGGCCGCCTTCGACGAGCGACTGCCCTTCGAGCTCACCGACGGGCAACGGCAGGTCGGCGCCGAGATCGAGGGCGACCTGGCGCGCCCGCACCCGATGAACCGTCTCCTCCAGGGTGAGGTCGGCTCGGGCAAGACGTTGGTCGCGCTCCGGGCGATGCTGCGGGTCGTGGACTCCGGGGGACAGGCCGCCCTGCTGGCCCCCACCGAGGTGCTGGCCCAGCAGCACCACCGCTCGCTCACCGCGATGCTCGGTGACCTCGCCGCCGGAGGGATGCTCGGTGGCCACCCCGAGGCGACCGCCCTCGAGCTGCTGACCGGCTCCATGACCAAGACCCAGCGCACCGCACCGCTGCTGCGGCTCGCCTCCGGCGAGGCCGGGCTGGTCGTCGGCACCCACGCGCTGCTGGAGGACGTCGTCCAGTTCGCCGACCTCGGCCTCGTGGTCGTCGACGAGCAGCACCGATTCGGGGTCGAGCAGCGCGCGGCGCTGACCGACAAGGCCGGTGCGCCACCGCACGTGCTGGTCATGACCGCGACCCCGATCCCGCGCACCGTCGCGATGACCGTCTTCGGCGACCTCGAGACCTCCGTCCTCGCCGAGCTGCCCGCCGGCCGGGCACCGATCCAGACGACCGTCGTGCCGCTGGTCGACGCGCCGCACTGGGTCGAGCGCGTCTGGCAGCGGGCCCGCGAGGAGGTCGAGAAGGGTCACCAGGTCTACGTGGTCTGCCCCCGCATCTCCGGCGACGTCACCGAGCAGGGGGAGGGGGACGCGCCGCCCGTGGAGGGGGAGTCGCGGCCCCAGCGTCCGCTCGCCGCTGTCGAGGAGGTGGCCGCCGAGCTGGCCGAGGGGCCGCTCGCCGGGCTGCGCGTGGGGTTGCTCCACGGCCGGCTGCCGGCCGAGGAGAAGGACCGCACGATGCGGGCCTTCGCCGCCGGCGAGATCGACGTGCTGGTCTCCACCACCGTGATCGAGGTCGGGGTCGACGTCGCCAACGCCACCACGATGGTGCTGCTCGACGCCGACCGCTTCGGCGTCTCCCAGCTCCACCAGCTGCGTGGCCGGGTCGGCCGTGGAGGGCTGCCCGGGCTGTGCCTGCTCGTCAGCCACGCCGAGACCGGCAGCCCCGCCCGCGACCGCCTCGACGCGGTCGCCGCGACCACGGACGGCTTCGAGCTCAGCCGTGTCGACCTCGAGCAGCGTCGTGAGGGCGACGTGCTCGGAGCGTCGCAGTCCGGGTTCCGTTCCAGCTTGCAGAACCTCCGGGTCCTGCGCGACGAGAAGACCATCCTGCACGCCCGGGAGGTCGCCTCCCGCGTCCTCGACGAGGACCCCGACCTCGCGTCGCTGCCGTTGGTCCGCGACCTGGTGCTCGACCTCGAGGAGTCGGTGCGCGCGGAGTTCGCCACCCGCTCCTGAGCCGGACGTGCCTCGTCCGCGCCCCTAGGGTGTGGGGCCATGACCCGGATCATCGGTGGCAGTGCGGGAGGGCGACGACTCGAGACACCGAGGGGTGAGGCGACCCGCCCCACCAGCGACCGGGTCCGCGAGGCGCTGTTCTCGGCCGTGGAGTCGTGGTGCGGCACCCTGTCAGGCCTGCGCGTCCTGGACCTGTACGCCGGCTCGGGGGCGCTCGGGCTCGAGGCGTGCAGCCGCGGCGCCGACCACGCGCTGCTGGTCGAGAGGGACCGGCGTACCGCCGCGGTCATCACCGCCAACGCCCGCACCCTGGGCCTGCCCGGTGCCCGGGTGGTGGCCGCGGCGGTCGGCACGGTCCTGGCATCGGCCCCGGACCGGCCCTACGACCTGGTGCTGGCCGACCCGCCGTACCCGCTGCCCGCCGAGGAGGTCGACGCCGACCTCGAGGCCCTGGTGGAGCACGGCTGGCTGGCGGGCGACGCGCTGGTCGTGGTCGAGCGTGGGCGCCGCAGCCCCGAGCCGTCGTGGCCGGTCGGCTTCACCGCCCAGCGCCGCCGCAAGTACGGTGAGACGACCCTGTGGTCGGCCGAGTGGCCCGGCCCGCCGATCCAGCCGGAGGAGTAGCGCGTGCGCCGAGCCGTCTGCCCGGGGTCCTTCGACCCGGTCACCAACGGTCACCTCGACATCGTGGGGCGTGCCGCCTCCCTCTTCGACGAGGTGGTCGTCGCCGTCGGTGTCAACAAGTCCAAGTCCAGCAGCCGGCTGTTCTCCTCCGACGAGCGCATGGACATGCTGCGCCGCGCCTGCGCGCCGTGGGAGAACGTCCGGGTCGAGGGCTTCACCGGGCTGTTGACCGACTTCTGCGTCGAGCACGACATCCAGGCGATCGTGAAGGGACTGCGCGCGGTCAGCGACTTCGACTACGAGCTGCAGATGGCGCAGATGAACGCCTCGCTCACCGACGTCGAGACCGTCTTCGTGCCCACCAGCCCGGAGTGGTCCTTCCTGGCCAGCAGCCTGGTCAAGGAGGTCGCGACGTACGGCGGCGACGTCTCCACCCTGGTCCCCGACTTCGTCCACGAGCGTCTGGCTGAGAGGATCGCCGAGAACGCCGCGAAGAACGCCGCCCGGGGCTGACCACGCAGGAGCCTGCTCCAGCGCTGACCTGCCCCGACGTCGTTTTGTCGCCCACCCGCACGACCGTTACGCTTCTACGCGATCTGTTGTGCCCGGACCCGGAAGTGATCATCTGACCAGCCTGGACCCGAGAGCGCCGCTCGTGCTCGACACCCGCGAGCTCGGCCGCCGCCCGGGGTCCCAGCGTGAGGTGTCACTGACGGTGCCGGCCCCAGCGGATCTGGGTATCGACGTCCTCCGTGTCGCCGAGGGCTCGCCGGTCGAGCTGGACCTGCGACTCGAGGCGGTCATGGAGGGAGTCCTGGTCACGGGCACGGCGCGAGCCGCGCTCGAGGGCGAGTGCGCGCGGTGCCTGGAGCCGATCCACGACGACGTCGAGGCGCGGTTCCAGGAGCTGTACGTCTACACCGAGCACCAGACCTCCCACGACGAGGACGACGATGTCAGCAGGCTGCAGGACGACCTGGTCGACCTGGAGCCGCAGCTGAGGGACGCGGTGGTGCTGGAGCTGCCGTTCCAGCCCATGTGCGAGCCGGACTGCCCCGGTCTGTGCCCCGAGTGCGGGGCGCGGCTGGCCGAGGACCCGGACCACTCGCACGAGGCGCCGATCGACCCCCGGTGGGCCGGACTGGCAGACCTCCAGCAGGACCCCGACCAGCACTAGACCCACCCGCAGGACCCGCAGCCCCGCAGGCCCTGCAGCAGAGCCCGACCAGCAGAGGTGGGCCGGATACCCGGCCCCGGTACAAGGAGAGAACAGTGGCTGTCCCGAAGCGGAAGATGTCGCGCAGCAACACCCGGCACCGTCGTTCGGCCTGGAAGACCAGCGCCCCGACCCTGGTGACCTGCGCGAACCCCGCGTGCGGTGCCAAGCACCTCCCGCACCGTGCGTGCGGCGAGTGCGGCCAGTACGGCGCCCGGTCCGACCGTCGTCAGGTCCTCTGAGCACCCCCGCTGCCCTGACCGGCACCATCGACGACTACAGCGGGCTGCGCTCCGCGCTCGGGGACCCCGTCCTGGACCCCGAGCTGCTGGAGCGCGCCCTCACGCACCGTTCCTACGCCTACGAGAACGGCGGTCTGCCGACCAACGAGCGCCTGGAGTTCCTGGGTGACTCGGTGCTCGGCGTCGTCGTGACCGAGACGCTCTACCGCACCCACCCGGACCTCTCCGAGGGCCGGCTGGCCAAGCTGCGGGCGGCCGTGGTCAACGCGCGCGCCCTGGCCGAGGTGGGTCGCACCATCGGGCTCGGCCAGCACATCAAGCTCGGTCGGGGCGAGGAGGCCACGGGCGGGCGCAACAAGGCCTCCATCCTCTCCGACACCGTGGAGGCGGTCATCGGGGCGGTGCACCTCTCCGGTGGAGGTTTCGAGACCTCCGCCGAGGTGGTCCACCGACTCTTCGACCCGCTCATCGAGGCCGCCTCGGCCATGGGAGCGGGCCTGGACTGGAAGACCTCCCTGCAGGAGCTCTCCGCCGAGCACGGCCTCGGCGTCCCGGAGTACGTCATCGAGGACTCCGGCCCCGACCACATGAAGACGTTCACCGCCAAGGTGCGCGTCGGTGAGCAGCTCTACGGCAACGGCACCGGCCGGTCGAAGAAGGAGGCCGAGCAGGCCGCCGCCGAGACCGCCTACGGCGAGATCGTCGCGCAGCGGGGCACCGTCGCGGCGGCCCACGCAGCCTCCGACGCCGCCTCCGACGCAGCCACCGACGCCTCCTCCGGTCACGCCGGCCACTCCGGCTGAGCCCTCGGTGCCCGAGCTCCCCGAGGTCGAGGTCGTCCGCGCCGGCCTCGAGCGCCACGTCGTCGGCGCCCGCGTGGTCGCCGTCGACGTCCTGCACGAGCGGCCCGTACGCCGGGACCCGCGCGGTCCGCAGGGCTTCGCGCTCGCCCTGGCCGGCCGACGGATCACCGGGGCCCGTCGCCGCGGGAAGTACCTCTGGCTGCCCCTGGACGACGGTGACGCTCTGCTGTGCCACCTCGGCATGAGCGGCCAGATGCTCGTCCAGCCCGCCGACGCCGAGCCCGAGAAGCACCTGCGGGTCCGGCTGCGCCTGGAGGGGGCGGCGCAGGGCCGGCACCTGCACTTCGTGGACCAGCGGATGTTCGGCGGTCTGCTGGTCTCCACCGGTGGAGCGGTGCTGCCGCCGGAGATCGCCCACATCGGCCGCGACCCCCTCGACCCGCTCTTCGACCTCGACGACGTGGTGGCGCGGGTGCGCCGTCGCGGCTCGGGCATCAAGCGCCAGCTGCTCGACCAGACCCTGGTCTCGGGCGTGGGCAACATCTACGCCGACGAGGCGCTGTGGCGGGCCCGGATCCACGGTGAGCGTCCCGGCGACCGGCTCACCCGCGCCCAGGTGGTCGAGCTGCTCGGCCACGCCCGCGACGTCATGACCGACGCGCTGGCCCAGGGGGGCACGTCCTTCGACGCCCTCTACGTCAACGTCAACGGGGAGTCGGGCTACTTCGACCGCTCGCTGCACGCCTACGGCCGGGAGGGCGAGCCCTGCGACCGGTGCGGGAGGGCGGTGCGGCGCGTGGCCTTCATGAACCGCTCGTCGTACTTCTGCCCCGGCTGCCAGCCGGTCCCGCGCGCCACCCGGCGCCGCTCGTAGGGCCGACCTCCGCCCGGACCAGCCAGCCCACTCCTGCCGACACCTAGCACACCGGTCCAGCGCCCCGCTGCGCGGGTTTGACCGGACGCGTGTCCAGTGCGATTCTGATAGACGGCCCGGATCCCGGGCCGACACCCCTCCCACCATCCTCCGGAAGGTCTTCCCCATGGCCAAGGCGCTGATCGGCTACCTGAACAGCGACCTGCGGGACCCCCGTCTCGCCGCGGACAACGCGCGACTGCGCAACCGCGTCAGCGAGCTCGAGGCCCTCGTCTCGAGGCTCGCCGCCGAGAACGACCGGCTGGTGGCCGCCCAGGCCGCCGACCTGATCGCGCCTCTCGAGCCGCGCCAGGAGATGCAGCCCGCCTGACCGCGAGCACCCCGCGTGACCGCGGGGGCCTCTCCTCGTTGGTCGGTGCGTGAGACTCCTGCGCACCACCGCTGACCCTCGCCGCCCCTCGACGACCCGCCGGGTCCTCGCGGCCCTCGCGTCGACGGCCCTGCTGGCTCCCGTGGCCGGCGTGGCGCTCGCCGCTCCGGCCTCCGCGCACGGGGGCAAGGACCGCATCGCCCGGCTCGCCGGGGCGGGCTCGGCCAGCGCCGGGCTGATCATGTCCGAGAACATCGAGCAGGTCGGCGAGAACCCCTCCCAGGTCGCCATCTCCGGGTGCTTCATGCACACGGCGCCGGTCTTCGTCACCTCGGGCGTGGACTCGGTGCGGGTCTACGACGTGAGTGACCCGCTGAGCCCCACGCTGACCGGCGTGCTGCCGCAGGCACTGTTCGAGAACGAGGCGATGACCTGCGGCGAGCGGCGCACCCGCGACGGCGTACGCCGCTTCGCGCTCATCGGCGTCGACCTGGTCGCCGCCGCCCCCACCGACCCCCAGCACGTCAACGTGGGCGGCGGGGAGCTGATCGTCGTCGACGTCACCGACCCGACCGACCCCACCATCACCGCCCGCGCCCCGGGCCTCACCAGCACCCACACCGTGGCCTGCGTGGACGGCGTCCAGTGCCGCTACGCCTACTCCGCGGGTGGCCGCGGCTCCTTCTCGGTCTTTGACCTGCGCGACCTCGACGCCCCGAAGGAGGTCGACGGCGACCGTGCGGCCGACGGGCTCCAGCCGTTCACCTCGCCCACCGGCGGGCACAAGTGGAACTTCGACGCCGCCGGCGTCGGCACCCACACCGGGTACGAGGGTGCGTCGATGTGGTCGACGAAGAAGCCGGGGCGCCCGCGCCTGCTGGCCACCACCGGTGCGGCCGGCGCCGGGGACGACCCGGCCTTCGAGGGCTGGAACGACTTCATCCTCCACAACTCCTTCCGCCCGCACGCCGAGCGGTTCAAGCCGAACCGCAAGCCGTCGCTGAAGCGCGGGAACGTCCTCCTGGTCACCGAGGAGGACTACGAGCAGACCGACTGCGCCCTGGCCGGCTCCTTCCAGACCTGGTGGGTCAAGCGGCTGAACGGCAAGCCGGGCAGCATCGTCCCGCTGGACAAGGTCGAGCTCGCCGACCTCGGCACCTACCCGCTGCCGGTCGGCGCGTTCTGCTCCAGCCACTGGTTCGACTACCGCCCCGGCGGCCTGGTCGCGGTGGGCTTCTACGGCGGCGGCACGCAGATCCTCGACGTCAGCGACCCCCGCGAGATCACCTCCCACGCCAGTGCGGTGTGGGGTGCCTCGGAGGTCTGGGACGCCATGTGGGTGCCGGTCTACAAGGACGGCGAGCAGACCAAGCGGCGCACCAACATCGTCTACGCCATCGACCTGCTGCGCGGGCTGGACGTCTACGCGGTCGACGTCACCGGCCCCGGGGCGGGCTCCTCGGTGCAGCTGGCCTCCTCGGTGGCCGTGCCGCAGCGCCTGGGCTCCAGCGCGACGCCGCTGGTGCTGGTCGGTGCGGCCATGGTGATGGTGCTCGTCGTCGGTCGGCTGCGACGCCGGCTCGTCCCCGCCTGAGCGGACCCCCATCCCGCCGAGCCGGCGTATCAATACGCCGGCTCGGCGCGGGAGTGGGTCGGTCCAGGGGGCTCACCACCCCCGCCCTCACCGTCACAGGCACCGTCACAGGCACCACGACCCGGAAACTCGGAGGCGTCACGGCGTCGTGAGGGCTAGCGTCTCGACCTCGTGAGCAGGTCGGTGGTGCGGCGCGCGGGTGCGCGGACGGTCGAGGTGGTCGCGCCGGCACGGCTCGGCACCGACTTCCGGTGGCTGCTGTCGTCGGTGTGGGTCGGCAACCTCGGCGACGGGCTGGCCATCGCGGCCGGGCCGCTGCTGGTGGCCCAGCAGACCGACTCGCCCTTCCTGATCGCCCTGGCCGCGACCCTGCAGTGGCTGCCCAAGCTGCTCTTCGCCCTCCCGGCCGGGGTGGTGACCGACCGGGTCGACCGGCGCGCGCTGGTGATCGCGGTCGACGTGGTCCGCGTCGTGGTCCTGGGGCTGCTGGTCGCCAGCATCCTCACCGGGACCGTCTCCATCGCCGTGGTGCTGGCCGCCCTGTTCCTGCTCGGCACGGCCGAGACCTTCGCGGACAACGCCTCGGGCACGTTGCTCCCGATGCTGGTCCACCGTGACGACCTGGCGGTGGGCAACGCCCGCATCCAGACCGGGTTCATCACCGTCAACCAGCTGGCCGGCCCCCCGCTGGGTGCGGCGCTCTTCGCCGCCGGCAGCACCCTGCCCTTCGTCGCCCAGGGCGTCCTGGTCCTGGCGGCGGTCGCCACGATCGCCCGGGTCCGGCTGCCGGAGCACGGCCGCGAGCACGGAGCGAGCAGCCGGGTGCTGCACGAGGTGGTCGAGGGCTTCCGGTGGGTGGCGCACCACGCCGCGGTGCGCACCCTGGTGCTCACGCTGATGATCTTCAACCTCACCTTCGGCGCCGCCTGGTCGGTGCTGGTGCTCTACGCGACCGAGCGGCTCGGGCTGCACGCGGTGGGCTTCGGGCTGATCACGACGGTGGGGGCGGTCGGCGGACTGATCGGCACCGCGGCGTACGGCTGGATCACCCGGCACGTCAGTCTCGGTGACCTGATGCGCATCGGGCTGGTGGTCGAGACCCTGACCCACCTCGGGCTGGCGCTGACCACGGACCCGGCCGTGGCGCTGGCGATCTTCTTCGTCTTCGGGGCGCACGCGTTCATCTGGGGCACCACCTCGATCACGGTGCAGCAGCGGGCGGTGCCCACCCGGCTGCAGGGCCGGGTGTCGAGCGTGAACCTCGTGGGGTGCTTCGGCGGGCTGGTCCTCGGGGGCCTGCTGGGCGGGGCGCTGGCCCAGGCGTACGGCGTGACCGCGCCGTTCTGGTTCGCGTTCGGCGGCTCCGCGGTCTTCCTGGTGCTGCTGTGGGGCCAGCTGTCCCACATCGCCCACGCCGACGAGCAGCCCCGGGACGAGGCGCCGGCGGGAGTAGGGTGAGCGCGCCGAGCGGCTCCTGAGGGGCCGCGGCGCCCGAGCCAGCCGCCCAGCCAGTCGACGGGGAAGGTCCCGCGTTGTACCTGAAGAGCCTGACCCTGAAGGGGTTCAAGTCCTTCGCGTCCTCCACGACGCTGCAGCTCGAGCCCGGCATCACCTGCATCGTCGGGCCCAACGGCTCGGGCAAGTCCAACGTGGTGGACGCCTTGGCCTGGGTGATGGGCGAGGCCAGCGCCAAGAGCCTGCGCGGCGGGAAGATGGACGACGTCATCTTCGCCGGCACCTCCGGTCGCCCGCCGTTGGGCCGGGCCGAGGTGCTGCTGACGATCGACAACTCCGACGGCGCGCTGCCCATCGAGTACGCCGAGGTGACGATCAGTCGCACGATGTTCCGCTCCGGGGGCTCCGAGTACGCCATCAACGGGAGCCCGTGCCGGCTGCTGGACGTCCAGGAGCTGCTCTCGGACTCCGGCATCGGCCGCGAGATGCACGTCATCGTCGGCCAGGGCCAGCTCGACACGATCCTGCACGCGACGCCGGAGGACCGCCGTGGCTTCATCGAGGAGGCCGCGGGCGTCCTCAAGCACCGCAAGCGCAAGGAGAAGGCGCTGCGCAAGCTCGACGCGTGCGAGGGCAACCTCACGCGTCTGAACGACCTGCTCACCGAGATCCGTCGTCAGCTCAAGCCGCTGGGCCGGCAGGCCGAGGTCGCCCGCCGCGCCGCGACCGTGCAGGCCGACGTGCGTGACGCCCGGGCCCGCCTCCTCGCCGACGACCTCGTGACCGCGCGCACCGCGCTGGAGCAGGAGATGGCCGACGAGTCGGTGCTCGTGGCCCGGCGCGAGGAGGTCGAGGCCGCGATCGCCGCGGCCCGCGAGAGCGAGGCCGCCCTCGAGGCCGCCCTGCGCGAGGACCTGCCCGCGCTCTCCGCGGCCCAGGACACCTGGTACTCCCTCTCCGGCCTGCGCGAGCGGCTGCGCGGCACCCAGTCGTTGGCGGCCGAGCGGATCCGCAACGCCGCCGGCAGCAACGTCGTGGAGACCGCCAGCGGGCGCGACCCCGACGCGCTGGAGGCCGAGGCCGACCGGGTCGCTGAGCAGGAGACGCAGATCGCCGCGGAGGTCGACGCCCACCGCGCCGCCCTGGACGCGGCCGTCACCGCGCGCAAGGCCGCCGAGGACGCCGCCGCGGAGGAGGAACGCCGCATCGCCGGGCTGCAGCGCGCCGCAGCCGACCGGCGCGAGGGCCTGGCCCGCCTGCACGGCCAGGTCAACGCGCTGAAGTCACGCGCCGCCGGCGCCGACGAGGAGGTCGAGCGCCTGCGGCAGGGCCGCGAGGACGCCCTGGCCCGCGCCGAGAGGGCGCAGCTGGCCTTCACCACCCTGGAGACGAAGGTCGCCGGCCTCGACGCCGGCGAGGAGGGCCTCGACGCGGAGCACGAGCAGGCCGTCGCGGCGCTCGACGACGTCGAGGAGCGGCTGGCCGCGATGCGCGAGCGCGCCCAGCAGGCCGACCGCGACCGGCACAGCCTCACCGCCCGCAAGGAGGCGCTGGAGCTCGGCCTGACCCGTAGGGACGGCGCCGGAGCGCTGCTGGCCGCCGACGACCTCGAGGGCGTCCTCGGCTCGCTGGCCGCGCTGCTCACGGTGCGCCACGGCCACGAGGCCGCGGTCGCCGCCGCGCTCGGGACCGCCGCCGAGGCCGTCGCCGTGCGCGACGTCGCCGCGGCGCTGGCGGCGCTGGGACACCTCGAGGGCAACGACCTCGGGCGGGCCGCCCTGCTGCTCGCCGACGGCCCGGCGCTGCCCCCGGCGGGGGAGTGGCCCGCACTCCCGGCCGACGCGACCTGGGCCGTCGACGTCGTCGAGTGCCCCGGCGAGCTGCGCGCGGGGCTCACCTCGCTGCTCGACCGGGTCGCGATCGTCGCCGACCTGCCCACCGCCCGGTCCCTGGTCGAGCAGCACCCGGAGGTCACCGCGGTGACCACGGCCGGGGACGTCCTCGGCGCCAGGTACGCCGCCGGCGGCTCCGGCCAGCAGCAGAGCCTGCTGGAGATCCAGGCCGCCGTCGAGGAGGCCGACACCGCCCTGGCCGAGGCCGTGGCGGCCGGCGAGCGCGCCGCGTTCGAGACCAGCCGGCTCGAGGCCGAGCGGCACGAGGCCACCAAGCGTGTGGACGTCGCCCTGGCCCGGCTGCACGAGTCCGACGCGACCCTGGCCGCCGTCGCCGAGGAGCTGGGCCAGCACGGGTCCCAGGCCCGCGCCGCCCGGGGCGAGGCCGAGCGGCTCGAGCAGGCGATCGCCCGGGCCGAGGAGGCCCGGGTGCAGGCGGTCGCGGGGCTCGCGGAGCTCGAGGAGCGGCTGGCCGCGGCCGAGGACACCCCCGAGGAGGAGCCGGACACCGGCGTACGCGAGGAGCTCGCGGAGCGCGCCCGCCAGGCCCGGCAGGCCGAGATGGACGCGCGCCTGGCGCTGCGCACCTCCGAGGAGCGCGCCCGGGCCCTGCACGGTCGCGCCGACGGCCTGCGCCGCAGCGCGGCCAAGGAGCGTGAGCAGCGCGCCCAGGCCGCCGCGCGTCGGGAGCGGGTGCTGCGCGAGGGCCGGGCGGCCGAGGCGGTCTCGGCGGCCGTCGGCTTCGTCCTGCACCGCCTGGAGGCGTCGATCCAGCAGGCCGCCGACGCCCGCGCCGAGGTGGAGGAGGCCCGCCGTGGGCGCGAGGAGCAGCTGCGCACGGTGCGCGGGCAGCTCCGCGAGCTCGCCAAGGAGCACGAGGAGCTGGTCTCCTCGGTGCACCGCGACGAGGTGGCCCGCACCCAGCAGCGGATGCGCATCGAGCAGCTCGAGAACCGCACGCTCGAGGAGCTGGGTCTCGAGCCCGACGCCCTCGTCGCCGACTACGGCCCCGACCAGCTGGTGCCGGTGCAGGGCGACCGGGGCGACCAGGAGGCCGCGAGCGACCCCGAGGGCACCGATGTCGAGGAGCAGACCCCCGAGGCGGTCCCCTTCGTCCGCGAGGAGCAGGTCAAGCGGCTCAAGGCCGCCGAGCGGGCGCTGTCGATGCTGGGCAAGGTCAACCCGCTGGCGCTCGAGGAGTTCTCGGCGCTGGAGGAGCGTCACCAGTTCCTCTCCGAGCAGCTCGACGACCTGCGTCGCACCCGCAAGGACCTCCTCGAGATCGTCAAGGACGTGGACGACCGGGTCGAGCAGGTCTTCCGTGAGGCGTACGCCGACGTCGAGAAGGCCTTCGACGCGACGTTCTCGCGGCTCTTCCCCGGTGGGGAGGGCAGGCTGGTGCTCACCGACCCCTCGGACATGCTCACCACCGGCGTCGAGGTCGAGGCAAGGCCGCCGGGGAAGAAGGTCAAGCGGCTCTCGCTGCTCTCCGGCGGGGAGCGCTCACTGGTGGCGGTGGCCTTCCTGGTGGCGCTGTTCAAGGCGCGCCCGAGCCCGTTCTACATCCTCGACGAGGTCGAGGCCGCGCTCGACGACACCAACCTCGGCCGGCTGCTGGAGATCTACGAGGAGCTGAGGGAGAACTCCCAGCTGCTCGTCATCACCCACCAGAAACGGACCATGGAGGTCGGCGACGCCCTCTACGGCGTGACCATGCGCGGCGACGGCGTCTCCGCCGTCATCAGCCAGCGGCTGCGCGACACCGAGCCCGTCTGACCTCGGGCCGACCCGGCCCATCGACCCACCCACGAGCACGAGAGGCGCTGCCCCATGCCCCGTCCCCGCCCCACCCGCGACGAGTACGTCGCCTGGCGCACCGTCACCACCCGCTGGCGCGACGACGACGCCTACGGACACCTCAACAACGCCACCTACTACGAGCTGTTCGACACCGCGGTCAACGCCCACCTCTACGAGGCCACGGGGGTCGACGTGCGCTCGCTCCCGCAGATCGGCGTGGTCGCGGAGACCTCGTGCCAGTACTTCCGCGAGATCGGCTTCCCGGAGCCGATCGAGATGGGCCTGGTCTGCGACCGGCTCGGCACGTCCTCGGCGATCTACCGCATCGGGCTGTTCCAGGGCGACGGCGACGAGGCGGCCGCCGAGGGCCGCTTCGTGCACGTGTACGTCGACAACACCGACCCCGCCCGTCCGGTGACCCCGATGCCCGACGTGATCCGCGCCGCAGTCGCGCCGCTGGTGCGTGGGGAGGCGGGGTCCTGACCGGACCTGTGGCACGGTGGCGGGCGTGCTGACCATCCTCATCGCCATGCTCGGGATCGTGGTGACCGCCGGCCTCGTGCTGTTCTACGTGGCCTTCCCGCACCGGGGCGAGACGCCGACCTCCGGGGAGTGGCTCGGGTCCGCGATGACCCGCGCCGCCGACCGGCTGCCCACCCTCGACGAGACCGACGGCGACGCCGCCGTCCGACCGCGTCCGGAGCCCGGAACCCGCAGCTGAGCCGCCCCACGCGCGCCGGTCCCACCCGCCGGTTCCGGGAGGTCCCCGGGCCGGTGGTTGGATGGCGCCCATGAGCTCCGTCGCGTTGCTGGTCCTCCTTGTCGCCGTCGTCGGCATCGCCCTCGTGGCGCTGGTCGTCGGCCTGCTCGTGTCCGGGCGACGCAAGCCCGCGCCGTTGCCGGACACGCACTCCGACGTCCTCACCACCCCGCCTGCGGACCCCGAGGCACCGACCGAGCTGAGCGCGCCGCCGGTCACGATCGAGCCGGAGGTCGAGGAGCCGCCGACGGCCCCGGAGCTGGAGCGGCCCGAGGGCACCGCCTCGCGGCTGGTGCGCCTGCGCCAGCGCCTGGCCGGGTCGCAGGGCTCACTGGGCCGCGGCCTGCTCGCCCTGCTCTCGCGCGACCGTCTCGACGAGGACACCTGGGAGTCGATCGAGGACACCCTGCTCACCGCCGACATCGGTGTGGCGCCCACCCAGGAGCTGGTCGAGCGGCTGCGCACCCGGCTGCGCGTGGAGGGCGAGGGCGACCCGCGCACCGTGCTGCGCGAGGAGCTCGTCGCGCTGGTCGACCCCGACCTGGACCGTCGACTCCAGGTCAGCGGCGAAGACGGCACCCCCGGTGTCGTCCTGGTCGTGGGCGTCAACGGTGCCGGCAAGACCACCACGGTCGGCAAGATCGCGCGCATCCTCGTCGCCGAGGAGCGCAGCGTCGTCCTCGGTGCCGCTGACACCTTCCGCGCCGCCGCGGTGGAGCAGCTGGCCACCTGGGGCGAGCGCGTGGGCGTCGACGTGGTCCGCGGCGAGGAGGGGGCCGACCCCGCGAGCGTCGCCTTCCGGGCCGTCCAGAGCGGTGCCGAGCGCGGTGTGGACACCGTGCTGGTCGACACCGCCGGCCGGCTGCAGAACAAGCAGGGCCTGATGGACGAGCTGGGCAAGGTCAAGCGGGTCATCGAGAAGCAGGCCCCGGTCACCGAGGTGCTGCTCGTCCTGGACGCCACGACCGGCCAGAACGGCCTGATCCAGGCCCGGGTCTTCTCCGAGGCCGTCGCGGTCACCGGCATCGTGCTGACCAAGCTCGACGGCTCGGCCAAGGGCGGGATCGTCGTGCAGGTCCAGCGTGAGCTCGGCGTCCCGGTCAAGCTCGTGGGCCTGGGGGAGGGCCCCGACGACCTCGCACCGTTCGACGCGGGCGCCTTCGTCGACGCGCTGCTGGGCTGAGCACCGCCGCTTCCACCGCGGCGCCGGCCGCAAACCCCTCCACCGCTCCCGTCATCCACATGTAACACGGGAGGCGCACCTGTTGCGCTCCGGAAACAAACGGGGCGGAGCGAGGAAACCTCCGGCCTGTTTGGTCGAGTCAACGAATGGGGCGCACCCCCTCCCGACAGCGCTGTCGCGCGGCCTCGGGTGCCGTTCCCCCCGTACAGATTCCCCTGGAGGTTTTGTGGACGGCTACTCCGCCTTCATGCTGGTGGCGACAGCCTGGGTCCTGATGATGACCGCACCTGCTCTGGCCCTCTTCTACGGAGGCATGAGCCGGTCGAAGTCAGTGCTCAACATGATGATGATGTCCTACGTGTCGGTCGCCGTGGTCGGCATCGTCTACGTGCTGTGGGGCTGGTCGATGTCGTTCTCGACCGGCCTGGCCGGCGGGTTCTTCGCCGACCCGTTCGAGCTGTTCTTCCTCGACGGCCTCGGCGGCGGCGACTACGTCGCCGTCGCGTTCCAGATGACCTTCGCGATCATCACCGCGGCCCTGATCTCGGGTGCCGTGGCCGACCGCGTCAAGCTCTCGTCGTGGGTCGTGTTCCTGCCGCTGTGGGTCACCTTCAGCTACTTCCCGATCGCGCACATGGTGTGGGGCGGCGGCTTCATCGGTGAGCACTTCCCGGCTCAGGACTACGCGGGCGGCACGGTCGTCCACATCAACGCCGGTGTCGCCGGCCTGGTCCTGGCGCTGATCATCGGTCGCCGCATCGGCTTCGGCAAGGAGCCGATGAAGCCGCACAACCTGCCGCTCACCATGATCGGTGCCGGTCTGCTGTGGTTCGGCTGGTACGGCTTCAACGTCGGCTCGATCGTCTTCGCCGGTTCCACCGAGGAGGAGATCGTCGCGCAGTTCGTCAGCGAGACCGGCGTCACCTTCCTCAACACCACCATCGCCACCATGGCCGCCATCATCGGCTGGCTGGTCGTGGAGCGCCTGCTGCACGGCAAGGCCACCTCGCTCGGCGCCGCCTCCGGCATCGTGGCGGGCCTGGTCGCCATCACGCCGGCGTGCGGCGCGGTCGACCTGGAGGGCGCCATCGCGATCGGCGCGATCTCCGGTGCGCTGTGCGCCTGGGCCGTGGGCCTGAAGTTCAAGCTGAACTTCGACGACTCGCTCGACGTCGTCGGCGTGCACCTGGTCGGCGGCATCGTCGGCACCGTGCTGATCGGCCTGTTCTCCTCGGCCAACGCCCCCGGTGGCGTGGACGGCCTGTTCTACGGCGGCGGGATCGACTCGCTCGTCGACCAGGTCATGGCCGCCCTGATCGCCATCGTCTGGTCCGGTGTCATGACCGCGATCGTCGCGCTGGCCATCAAGTACACGATCGGGTGGCGCGTCACCGACGAGGCCGAGGTCGAGGGCATCGACTCCGACCAGCACGGCGAGGGCGCCTACGACCTGCACACCAGCCTGTCCGGTGGTGGCTCCAGCCTGCTCGCGACCAAGACGGAGGCCTGAAGATGAAGCTCGTGACCGCGGTCATCAAGCCGCACAAGTGGGAGGACGTCCGCGAGGCCCTCGAGACCTTCGGCGTCACCGGCATGACCGTCTCGGAGGTCTCCGGGTACGGCCGCCAGAAGGGTCACACCGAGGTCTACCGCGGTGCGGAGTACGACATCGCGCTGGTCCCGAAGATCCGCATCGAGATCGTGGTCGAGGACGCCGACGCCGAGGACGTGGTCGGCATCATCGTCAAGACCGCGCAGACCGGTCGGATCGGTGACGGCAAGGTGTGGCTGAGCCCCGTCGAGAGCGTCGTCCGCGTGCGGACCGGCGACCGCGACGCGGCCGCTCTCTGAGCCCCTCACCGCACGACTCCGGTGCCCCGGCGGCCGCTGCCCAGCAGTGGCCGCCGGGGCTCGGTGCTGCACTCGTTTACACGACTGAAACATCGCGAGCGGGCGGCCGTAACACCCGCTCCTGAGGGTGGTCGCCCATGACCTCCCTCCTCACGACCCCGCTGGCGGCGGCCGCGCTGGACACGGGCGACACCTCGTGGCTGCTCGTCTCGACCGCGCTGGTCCTCCTGATGGCCCCCGGTCTCGCGCTCTTCTACGGCGGCATGGTGCGCTCCAAGAGCGTGCTGAACATGATGATGATGTCCTTCGGGGCGCTCGCCGTGGTGGTCGTGGTCTGGGCCCTCGTCGGCTACTCTGTCGCCTTCGGCGACGACGTCGCGCTCGGCCTGTTCGGCGATCCGTTCCAGCACTGGGGCCTCGGCGACCTGCTGGACGGCTCGGCGAACGGTGACAGCACGGTGCCGATGCTGCTGTTCGCGGTCTTCCAGGGCCTGTTCTGCGTCATCACGGCGGCGCTGGTCTCCGGCGCGGTCGCCGACCGTGCCCGGTTCGGGGCCTGGATGGTCTTCGTCGCGGTGTGGACGGTCCTGGTCTACGCCCCGGTGGCGCACTGGGTCTTCGACCTCGACGGGGACGGGGAAACCGGCGGCTGGCTGCTCAACGACGTGGGACTGCTGGACTACGCCGGGGGTACGGCGGTGGAGGTCTGCTCCGGCGCCTCGGCCCTGGCGCTCGCGCTGGTGGTGGGTCGGCGGGTCGGGTTCGGCCGCGACCCGATGCGCCCGCACAACCTGACCCTGGTGATGCTGGGGGCCGGCCTGCTCTGGTTCGGCTGGTTCGGCTTCAACGCCGGCTCCGCCCTGGCCGCCGGCCAGGACGCCGCGGCCATCCTCACCGCGACCCTGATGGCCGGTGCCGCGGGCACGCTGGGCTGGCTGGCCGTGGAGCGGGTGCGCGACGGCCACGCGACCTCGCTGGGCGCGGCCTCGGGCCTGGTGGCGGGCCTGGTCGCGATCACCCCGTCGTGCGGTTCGGTGTCCCCGGTCGGGGCGATGGTGGTGGGTGCGGTCGCGGGTGCCGTGTGCGCCGTGGCCATCGGCCTGAAGTACCGCTTCGGCTACGACGACAGCCTCGACGTCGTCGGCGTCCACTTCGTCGGCGGCGTGGTGGGCACCATCGCGATCGCCTTCCTGGCGACCTCGGCGGCGCCCACCGGGGTGGACGGTCTGCTCTACGGTGGCGGGGTGGACCTGTTCGGACCGCAGCTGCTCGGCGTCGGCGCGGTGGCGGCGTACGCGTTCGTCGTCTCGGGCATGCTTGGCCTGGCGATCGACCGGCTGATGGGCTTCCGGGTCGACGAGGAGCACGAGATCAGCGGCATCGACCTCGTGGTCCACGCCGAGAACGCCTACGACCTGCACGCGACCGCCGGGGCGCGCTCCAGCGGCACCGGTGTCCTCAACATCAGGGACGAGACCAAGGAAGGTGGGCCGAGCTGAGATGAAGCTCGTGACCGCGGTGATCAAGCCGCACAAGTGGGAGGACGTCCGCTCCGCCCTCGAGGCCGCCGGCGTCGCCGGCATGACGGTCTCGGAGGTGTCGGGGTACGGCCGCCAGAAGGGCCACACCGAGGTCTACCGCGGTGCGGAGTACGACATCGCCCTGGTCCCCAAGATCCGGGTCGAGATCGTGGTGGGTGACGAGGACGCCGACGCCGTCGTGGAGGCGGTCACCCGCAGCGCCGCCACGGGTCGCATCGGTGACGGCAAGGTCTGGGTGAGCCCGGTCGAGACCGTCGTCCGCGTGCGGACCGGCGACAAGGACAGTGCTGCACTGTGACCGCCCAGGACCGTGCCCAGCGCACGGTCGACGCCGACGCCCTGTGTGCGAAGGCCTACGAGGCCGCCGGCGGCGGTGAGGTCGGCTGCGCACTGATCGCGGTCGGTGGCTACGGCCGCGCCGAGCTCGCCCCGCACTCCGACCTCGACGTCGTGCTGGTCCACGACGACGACGTCGACCCCGGGGAGGTCGCCGCCCAGGTGTGGTACCCCCTGTGGGACTCCGGCCTGACCATCGACCACAGCGTGCGCCGCCTCGACGAGATGGTCGCCGCCGCCGACGCGGACCTGAAGGTGGCGCTGGGCCTGGTCGACATCCGGCACCTGGCCGGGGACCCCAACCTCACGCTGCGGCTGCGCACGACGATGCTGGCGCACTGGCGCCAGCAGGCCCGCGAGCGGCTGCCCGCGCTGCGTGAGCTGGTCCGTGCGCGTCACGAGCTGATGGGCGAGCTGGCCCACCGCTCCGTGCCCGACCTGAAGGAGTCCGAGGGCGGGCTGCGTGACGCGACCGTCCTCAAGGCCCTGACCGCCACCTGGCTCGTGGACGTACCGCACATCGAGCTCGAGCAGAGCCGCCAGGCCCTCCTGGACGTGCGCGACCTCGTGCAGGGCGCCGCCGGCCGCTCGACCGACCGGATCAACCCCGAGATGTGGAGCGAGCTGGCCACCGGGCTCGGGCTGCCCGACGCCCGCAGCGCCCAGGTCCACGTGCGCACCCTGGGCCGCCGCATCACCCATCTCTCCCGGCTGACCTGGCGCCGGGTGGAGGACTACCTCAAGCGCCCCGTGTCGGCCCGGACGGCGCGTCGCCCGCAGCTGGTGCCGGTCGCCCCCGGCGTGGCGCTCTCCCGCCACGAGATCGTCCTCGACGCCAAGGCCCGTCCCTCCGAGGATCCGGTCCTGCTGCTCCGCGCGGCGGCCGCCGCCAGCGAGCTCGACGTGGTGCTGGCGCCGCCCACGGCCGCCCGGCTGGCCCGTGAGACCCCGCCGATGCCCGACCCGTGGCCCACCGAGGCCCGCCAGCAGCTGGTGCGGATGCTGGCCGGCAAGGGGCTGCTGCACGTCTGGGAGACCCTCGAGGAGACCGGGGCGGTCAACCGCCTGCTGCCGGAGTGGGAGCGGATCCGGCTGCTGCCGCACGCCTCGGCGATCCACCGCTTCACCGTCGACCGGCACGTGGTCGAGACCTGCCGCGAGGCCGCCTCGCTCATCCGGCACGTCGGCCGGCCCGACGTGCTCATGGTCGCGGCGCTGCTCCACGACATCGGCAAGGGCAGCCTGACCGAGCACAGCGTCGCCGGCGAGCCGCTGGCCCGCGAGATCGCGACCCGGATGGGCTTCGAGCCCTCCGCGGTCGAGCTGATCGCCCGCCTGGTCCGGTGGCACCTGCTGCTCTCCGAGACCGCCACCACCCGCGACCCCGACGACCCGGCGACCGTGGAGCGCGTGGCCAGCCGGATCGGCAGCACCGAGGCGCTCTCGCTGCTCACCGCGCTCACCGAGGCCGACGCCAAGGCCGCCTCGGCGCAGGCCTGGTCGGCGTGGCGCTCGGGCTTGGTGCGCGACCTGTCCCGCAGGGTCCGTGCCGCGCTCGACAGCGGCACCAACCTGCCCCCGGTGGTCATGGAGGAGGTCGAGATCCCGCGCGAGGTGCGCAACGGGGAGATCTCGGTCCACGTCGAGCACACCGCCGACGGCTCCCGGGTCACGGTCGTCGCCCCGGACCGGGTGGGTCTGCTCGCGGACTTCGCCGGGATGTTCGCGCTCCAGCGCATCGCCGTACGCGCCGCGCGGATCTGGGCCCAGGACAGCTTCGGCGTCTCGATCTGGGAGGTCGCCGACCCCCAGCTCGACGCCGGCTTCGTCAAGGACAAGTACGACGCGATCGTCGACGGCCGGGTCGACCCGGCCACCCGCCTGCGTCCTGCCGACGCCTCCGAGCTCGCCCCGATCGTCGAGGTGCGTGCCGACGCCTCGGACCTCGCCACCGTGCTGGAGGTGCGGGCGGCCGACCGCCCCGGCGTCGTCTACCTCGTGTGCGCCGCCCTGGCCCACCTCGACGTGGCCGTGCGCTCGGCGCACGTCGACACCCTGGGTCCGCAGGCCGTGGACGTGTTCTACCTGCAGGAGGCAGGGGCCGGGGTGCTGTCGGAGACCAGGGCAGCCGACGCCGCGCACGCGGTCCGGGCAGCACTGTCCGGTCAGGGCGTCGACCAGGGGCGGACCCCGGGTCGTTAGGCTGGGCCGGTGTTCGCCACCCTCTCCGACCGCCTCGCCGACACCTTCAAGAACCTCCGGGGGAAGGGCCGGCTCTCCGAGGCCGACATCGACGCCACCGCGCGCGAGATCCGCATCGCGCTGCTGGAGGCCGACGTCGCGCTGCCGGTGGTCAAGGAGTTCGTCGCTGCGGTCAAGGAGCGCGCCCGCGGCGAGGAGGTCAGCGGTGCGCTGAACCCCGCGCAGCAGATCGTCAAGATCGTCAACGAGGAGCTCGTCAACATCCTCGGCGGGGAGACCCGTCGGCTGCGCTACGCCAAGACCGGCCCCACCGTCATCATGCTCGCCGGTCTCCAGGGCGCCGGCAAGACGACGCTGGCCGCCAAGCTCGCGCTGTGGCTCAAGGAGCAGGGCAAGACCCCGCTGCTGGTGGCCTGCGACCTCCAGCGCCCCAACGCGGTCAACCAGCTGCAGGTCAACGGTGAGCGCGTCGGCGTCCCGGTCTTCGCCCCCGAGCCCGGTAACGGGACCGGCGACCCGGTCGGTGTCGCACAGGCCTCCATCGAGGAGGCCAAGCGCAAGCTGCACGACGTCGTGATCGTCGACACCGCAGGCCGCCTCGGCGTCGACGCCGAGCTCATGCAGCAGGCCGCCGACATCCGTGACGCGGTCCGGCCCGACGAGGTGCTCTTCGTCGTCGACGCGATGATCGGTCAGGACGCCGTCACCACCGCCCAGGCCTTCCTCGAGGGGGTCGGGTACGACGCCGTCGTGCTCACCAAGCTCGACGGTGACGCCCGTGGCGGCGCGGCGCTGTCGATCGCCTCGATCACCGGCAGGCCGGTCATGTTCGCCTCCAACGGCGAGAAGCTGACCGACTTCGACCTCTTCCACCCCGACCGGATGGCCTCGCGCATCCTCGACATGGGTGACGTGCTGACCCTGATCGAGCAGGCCGAGAAGACCTTCGACGCCGAGCAGGCGATGAAGGCGGCGGAGAAGCTCTCGGGCCGGGGCGGGGAGTTCACGCTCGTGGACTTCCTGGAGCAGATGCAGCAGGTCCGCAAGCTCGGCTCGATGTCGAAGATCATGGGGATGCTGCCCGGGATGGGGCAGTTCCGTGAGCAGCTGGAGAACTTCGACGACCGCGAGATCGACCGCATCCAGGCGATCATCTACTCGATGACGCCGGCGGAGCGGATCAACCCCAAGATGATCGACGGTTCCCGTCGCCAGCGCATCGCCAAGGGGTGTGGACGCACCGTCACCGAGGTCAACCAGCTCGTCGACCGGTTCTTCGAGGCGCGCAAGATGATGACCCAGCTCGCCAAGGGCGGCGGGATGCCGGGGATGCCCGGCATGCCGGGGATGCCCGGGATGGGCGGTGGCAAGGGCCGCAAGCCCAAGCAGCCGCCGAAGAAGGGCAAGGGCGGCAAGCGCGTCTCCGGCAACCCGGCCAAGGCCGCGCAGGCCGAGAAGGCGGCCAAGGAGAAGGCCGCCTCGGCCGGTGGGAACCCGTTCGGTGCTCCCGGGGGCGACGAGGTCGACTACGAGAAGGCCGCCGCCGAGCTGAACCTCCCGAAGGACTTCTCGAAGTTCTTGAAGTGAGCAGCCGGGGGAGCGCAGCGAGCCCGGCGTCGTGAGCGAAGGTCGAGCAAGCGCCACGCCCGAGCGTGCGAGGGCGTGACGCGCGGGTCGAGACCCGGTGAGACGAAAGGCAACCCGATGGCTTCGGTGCTGGTCGTCGACGCCGCCAACGTGGTGGGCGCGCGACCCGACGGCTGGTGGAAGGACCGTGCCGGTGCGGCGCGCCGCCTCCACGAGCAGCTCCTGGTCGCCGACGTGCCGGGCGAGGAGGTCGTGCTGGTCCTGGAGGGCGCCGCCAAGGGCGGGGTGAAGGCCGGCCGCGACGCCCACGTGCGCACGGTCCACGCCCCGAAGGACGGCGACGCGACGATCCTGGCCGAGGCACGCCGTGCCGCGGAGAAGGGGCGCTCGGTCATGGTGGTCACCGCCGACCGGGCCCTGGCCGCCAACGTCACCGGTGCCGGGGCGCTGGTCGTCGGCCCGTCCTGGCTGCTGGACCGCCTCTGAGCTTGGATTCACCGATTCTCGCCTGCTGCGCGACACCAACTGGGCACGCTGGCTGCGTTGCCGACGCTCGACGGGCATCCAGCAGGCCTTCGCGCCGGGCGCCTTGCCAGCGCACCCATCTGGTGCCGCTCGCGACGGCGACCATCGGTGGATCCATGCTGACCCGCGTACGGTGCGGCCCATGAGTGCGCTGAAGTTCTCCGGGCCGGTGCTGGGCGAGCAGGGGGAGGAGGTGCGCGACCTCTACGTCGTCGACGGACGCATCACCTTCGAGCCGCAACCGGGTGCCGAGACCGCGGGACGGGGCTGGATCGTCCCGGGCCTCGTCGACGCCCACAACCACCTCGGTCTCGAGGACGGGGGAGCAGTGAGCGAGAAGGACACGCTGGCCCAGGCGTTGGCCGACCGCGACACCGGCGCCCTGCTGCTGCGCGACTGCGGCTCGCCCGCCGACACCCGGTGGGTCCAGGAGCGCGAGGACCTCCCGCGGCTGATCCGCGCCGGGCGGCACATCGCCCGGACCAGGCGCTACATCCGCCACTACGCCCACGAGGTCGAGCCCGCCGACCTGCCGGCGTACGTCGTGCAGGAGGCGCGGCGCGGTGACGGCTGGGTCAAGCTCGTGGGGGACTGGATCTCCCGCGACGCCGGGGACCTCGCGCCGTCCTTCCCGGCCGAGGCCTTCGCCGCGGCCATCGAGGCCGCGCACGCCGAGGGCGCCAAGGTCACCGCCCACTGCTTCGGGCGCGAGGTGCTGCAGGGGCTGCTCGACGCCGGCATCGACTGCCTCGAGCACGGCACCGGCCTGTCGGTCGACCAGGTCGAGCAGATGGCCGCCCAGGGGGTCGCCCTGGTGCCGACGGTGCTGCAGACCGACAAGTTCCCCGTCTTCGCCGAGCAGGGGCGCGAGAAGTTCCCGGCGTACGCCGACACGATGGAGTCGCTGCACGCCCGCCGTCGCGAGGCGCTGATGGCCGCCCACGAGGCCGGTGTCGCGCTCTACGTCGGCTCCGACGGGGGCGGGACGGGGCGGCACGGCTTCTTGTGGGAGGAGGTCCGGGCGATGCACGAGATGGGCATGCCCGCGGCCGAGGTGCTGGCGGCGGCGTCCTGGCGGGCCCGGGAGTGGCTGGGCTTCGCCGGCCTGGAGGAGGGCGCGGAGGCCGACTTCGTCGTCCTCGACCGTGACCCGCGAGCCGACCTGTCGGTGCTGGCCGAGCCCGAGCGCGTCGTGCTGCGCGGCAGCGTCGTCGCAGCCCGCTAGGCAGTCCTCCGGGTCGACGGCCGCCCGATTTCGGGTCCGCAGGGGCCCGTGGCATCATTTCCGGCTGAGTCCTGCCCGGTGGGAACCCTCTCACTCCCGCCCGTGGCAGAGCCCGCGAGGCACGCGTGCCCGGTCCCCACCTGGTTCCCGTGCGCCTCACCACCTTCCACCATCGAGGAGACACCACAACCGTGGCCGTCAAGATCCGTTTGAAGCGCCTGGGCAAGATCCGGGTGCCGCAGTACCGCATCGTCGTCGTCGACTCCCGCAAGAAGCGCGACGGCAGGGTGATCGAGGAGATCGGCAAGTACCACCCCAAGGAGGACCCGTCGTACATCGACGTCGTCTCCGACCGGGCGCAGTACTGGCTCGGTGTGGGCGCGCAGCCCTCCGACGCCGTGGCCGCCATCCTCAAGATCACCGGCGACTGGCAGAAGTTCAAGGGCCTCCCGGGCGAGGAGGGCACCTTGAAGGTCAAGGCCCCCAAGCGCGACAAGCTCGAGATCTTCAACGAGGCCCTCAAGGAGGCCGACGGCGACGCCGCCGCGGCCACCACCAAGAAGGCCAGCAAGAAGGCCGAGAAGGTCGAGGAGCCCAAGGCCGAGGAGACCCCGGCTGAGGAGCCGAAGGCCGAGGAGCCCAAGGCCGAGGAGACCGCCGAGGCTCCCGCCGGCGACGACAAGGCCGAGGCCTGAGCGCCATGCTCGCCGAGGCGCTCGAGCACCTGGTGCGCGGCATCGTCGACAACCCCGACGAGGTCAGCGTGCGCGACAAGCAGCTGCGCCGCGGGTCGGTCCTCGAGGTCCGGGTCCACCCCGACGACCTCGGCAAGGTGATCGGTCGTGGCGGTCGCACCGCGAGCGCGTTCCGCACCGTGGTGAGCGCGCTGGCCGGCAAGGGCGGTGCGCGCGTCGACTTCGTCGACGTCGACCGTCGGCGTTGACCGGCCCGTAGTCCCACGCACCGACCCGCCAGAGATCCTCTGGCGGGTCGGTGCACATTGGTCGGTGCACGCTCATGGGTGCACGCTCATGGGTGCACGTCCAAGAGCTGCACCCAGCGCAGCACCCGAGAGAAGGAGTCCCCGTGGAGGGCATCGAGGTCGTCGTCGGCCGGATCGGCAAGCCGCACGGCATCCGCGGCGAGGTGACGGTCGACGTGCGCTCCGACGAGCCCGACCGACGCTTCGCGGACGGGGCGCGGCTGCGCGCCCAGGCACCCCGGGACGCGGCCGCGGTCCCGGCGTACCTCACCGTCGCGCGCACGCGCTGGCACCAGGGCGTGCTGCTGGTCGCCTTCGAGGAGGCGGGGGACCGCAACAGCGCAGAGACCCTGCGCGGCACCGTGCTGCACGTGACGCTGGACCCCGACGAGACCCCCGAGGACCCCGAGGAGTTCTACGACCACCAGCTGGTCGGCCTGGCCGTGCACGACCTCGACGGCAGCGTCATCGGCACGGTCACGGGCCTGGTCCACGGCGGGGCCCAGGACCTGCTGGCGGTCCGCGCCACCGACGGCCGCAACACCCTCGTGCCGTTCGTGAGCGCCCTGGTCCCCGAGGTCGACGTGGCCGGCGGGCGGGTCGTGGTCGCCGACCGCCCCGGCCTGGTGGCGCCGCTGCCCGAGGACGACTGAGCCCCGTGCGCCTGGACTACCTCACGATCTTCCCCGAGTACCTCGACGCCCTGCGGCTCTCCCTGCCCGGCAAGGCGGTCGACAAGGGGCTGCTCGAGCTGCACGTCCACGACCTGCGCACCTGGACCCACGACCGGCACCGCACCGTCGACGACACGCCGTACGGCGGTGGGGCCGGCATGGTCCTCAAGCCCGAGCCGTTCGGCGAGGCGCTCGACGAGCTCGCCGTCGACGGGGCGACGGTCGTGGTGCCCACGCCCGCCGGCCGGCCCTTCACCCAGCCGCTGGCCCGCGAGCTGGCCACCCGCGAGCGGCTGGTCTTCCTGTGCGGGCGCTACGAGGGGATCGACCAGCGCGTGCTCGACCACGTCGCCACGCGCGCCGAGCTGGTCGAGGTCTCCCTGGGCGACTACGTCCTCAACGGGGGAGAGGTCGCGGCGCTGGCGATGACGGAGGCGGTCGTGCGGCTGCTGCCCGGCTTCATGGGCAACGCGGCCTCGCTGGTCGAGGAGTCCCACGAGTCGGGCCTGCTGGAGCACCCCGTCTACACCAAGCCGGCCGCCTGGCGCGGCCACGAGGTGCCGCCGGTGCTGATGTCGGGCAACCACGGCGCCATCGCCGCCTGGCGCCACGACCGGGCGCTGGCGCGCACTGCGGAGCGCCGCCCGGACCTGCTCCCCGCCACGGCCGTCGCGTCGGAGTGGGTGGTCGAGCCCGCCGTGCGGGCCGACGCCGGGGAGCTGTGGACCCTGCAGCGGGCCTGCTGGGTCACCGAGGCCGTCGTCAACGACGAGCTGCGGATCCCGGCGCTGCACGAGGAGCTCGACGACGTCGTGGCCGGGCTGGGGGAGTGGCGCACCTGGGTGGTCCGCGTCGACGGGCGCCTGGTCGGGTCGGTGCGCGCGCGGACCACGGCGACCGAGCGTGGCGAGGTGTGGGAGATCGGCCGGCTGATGGTCGCCCCCGACCTGCGCGGCCGCGGGCTGGGACGGGTCCTGCTGGAGCACGCCGAGCAGGCGGCGCCCGGGTCGGCGACGGCGTACCGGCTGGTGACCGGGGCCCGCAGCGAGGCCAACCTGCGGCGCTACAAGCGGGCCGGCTACCGGGTCGTGGAGGTGCAGGACGGACCGGCGGGCCCCGCGGTGCTGGTCAAGCGGATTTCTGCCCGCTGAGACGCCTGTGGCACACTCGGTGGCTGGCCAGAGTCGGCCGAAGGGTCGCTCCGAGGAACGCACGGAGGACCTGCGTCGGGCCCCTGCCACAGGGGGAGCCCCACGCCGCCGGCCACGACGACCTGGCCCACACCTGAACACACACCTTCCGTACCGCGGCTGACCTGTGGCACTCGCGAGGAGAACCATGAGCAACGTGATCGCCGATCTCGGCACCGCCATCAAGCGCGACGACGTCCCGGACTTCCGCGCCGGCGACAGCATCAAGGTCCACGTCAAGGTCGTCGAGGGCAACCGCTCGCGCGTCCAGGTCTTCCAGGGCGTCGTGATCCGCGTCCAGGGTGCCGGCATCGGCCGCACCTTCACCGTCCGCAAGGTCTCCTTCGGCGTCGGCGTGGAGCGCACCTTCCCGCTGCACTCCCCGATCTTCGAGAAGATCGAGGTCGTCACCCGTGGTGACGTGCGTCGCGCCAAGCTCTACTACCTGCGCAACCTGCGCGGCAAGGCTGCCAAGATCAAGGAGCGCCGCGAGTCCTGACCCGGACCCGCGGTCACGGGAGGGTCGCTGCCGGCGTCCCGACGACCGGTCCTTAGACTTCCCGCGTGACCACAGACGACGAGCCCACGACCGCGAGGTCCGTGGGCTCGTCGCATTCCCGGGGCCTGCCGCTGTGGGCGGAGACGCTGGTGCTGCTCGGGTCGGCGGTCGTGCTGGCCCTGGTGATCAAGACCCTGCTGCTGCAGGCCTTCTACATCCCGTCGGTCTCCATGGAGCCCGGGCTGCAGGAGGACGACCGGATCCTGGTCGAGAAGTGGTCGGGCTGGTTCGGTGGGGAGCCCGAGCGCGGCGACGTGGTCGTCTTCGAGGACCCCGGCGGCTGGCTCATCGCCGGTGAGGTCAGCGAGCCGGGCAACCCGGTCAGCTCCCTCCTGGGCCGGGTCGGGCTGCTGCCGACCGGTGGGCACCTGGTCAAGCGCGTCATCGGCGTGCCGGGCGACGTCATCGAGTGCTGCGACTCCGAGGGCCGCATCACCGTCAACGGGGTCGCCATCGACGAGGACGCCTACGTCCTGGAGGACAAGGCCGCCCAGTGCCGGGGGCCGATGACCGGCAGCTGCGACTGGAGCGCCGGCCCGGTGCCCGAGGGCACCGTCTTCGTGATGGGCGACAACCGGGTCAACTCCGCCGACTCCACCGTGCACATGTGCCTCGAGGGCGAGACCGAGTGCGTCCCGGGTGACGAGTTCGTGCCGACCCAGCTGATCACCGGGCGGTTGTGGCTGCGGGTGTGGCCGTTCTCGGCCTTCGGCGGTCTCGAGGGCACCGACGCCTTCGACGACGTGCCCGACCGCTCCGACGACGCCCCCGAGGCGTCCTAGGGCCCCGGACAGTCGTGTCCGTCCTGCCCCGGGGAGCCACGGTCCGGCGTGATGCCGGGCCCTACGGCTACGAGCGCGCGCTGCGCCGTCACGGCGTCACCCACGTCGCAGGTGTCGACGAGGCCGGTCGAGGGGCGTGCGCGGGGCCCTTGGTCGCCGGGGCCTGCATCCTCCCGGCGGGGCGTTCGGGCATCGTCCCCGGCCTGGCCGACTCCAAGCTGCTCACCGCCGCGGCCCGTGAGCGCTGCTACGACCAGGTCGTGCGCCGTGCGCTGGCCTGGTCGGTGGTCGTGGTCTCCCACGAGGAGTGCGACCGAGTCGGGATGCACGTCGCCAACGTGGAGGCGCTGCGCCGCGCGGTGGCCCTGCTGCCGGTGGCCCCGGAGTACGTCCTGACCGATGGGTTCCCCGTGGACGGGCTCGGCGTCCCCGGGCTGGCCGTGTGGAAGGGCGACCGGGTGGCCGCGTGCATCTCGGCGGCGTCGGTGATCGCCAAGGTCACCCGCGACCGGTTGATGGACGACCTGGACGCCCAGTGGCCGGCGTACGACTTCAGGACCCACAAGGGCTACATCACCGAGACCCACACCGCGGCGCTCACCGAGCACGGCCCCTCGCCCGTGCACCGGATGCGCTTCGTCAACGTGCGGCGTGCCGCGGGACTGGAGTCCTGATGCCCACGCGGTCATGGCCGGGGCACTAGAGTCGCCGACGTGAGCGCCGAGGACCTCGAGAAGTACGAGACCGAGATGGAGCTGACGCTCTACCGGGAGTACCGCGACGTCGTCGGGATCTTCAAGTACGTCGTGGAGACCGACCGCCGCTTCTACCTGTGCAACCAGGTGGACGTGAAGGCGCGCACCGAGCAGGGCGACGTGTTCTTCGAGGTCTCCATGAGCGACGCCTGGGTCTGGGACATGTACCGTCCCGCCCGCTTCGCCAAGAACGTCAAGGTGCTCACCTTCAAGGACGTCAACGTCGAGGAGCTGCAGGGCTCCGACTTCGACCCGCCCAAGCCCTGATCCGCGCGCTCCTCGCCCGCCCCGATCGGCAGTCCCGACGCCACGCCTGAGCGTCGTTCGGGTCGATCGTCTAGCCCACCTGGGCCATATCGCGTCACGAAGTGCTGACGCGCGCGTCTGGTGTTCGTAGGTTAGAGGCGGGAGAGAGAGCCGTCTCGGGTTCGATCGCGAGGTGGAGGCATGGGGTTCCGGCGTCGGGAGCGCGGGGAGCGGGGAGCAGCGGCGGTGGAGTTCGCACTCATCGTTCCTCTGCTGCTCATGCTCGTCTTCGGCATCATCCAGTACGGCTACATCCTCAGCTTCCGCCAGGCACTGAGCCAGGGCGCCGCCGAGGGGGCTCGCGCCGCGGCCGTCGCGCCCGCGTCCTTGACGACGGCCCAGAAGCAGACAGCGGCGACCGACGCGGTCCAGCAGGCGCTCGGCAGCTACGGCGTCACCTGCGGCACCGCCGTGATGACCTGCGCGGTCACCCTCATCCCGTGCCCGCAGGCGACCGGCAAGACCTGCGCCCAGGTGGCCTTGACCTACGACTACGACGCCCGACCGCTCATGCCGAAGGTGCCGCTCGTGCCCGTGCCGGGCTCGCTGACCTACACCGCGGTCGCGGAGGTGAGCTGAGGTGCTGATGGCACGACTCCGTCGCAAGCGGGGTGAGGACGGCGCCGTCGTCCCGATGGTCGCCATCTTCCTCACCCTGCTGATCACGATGTCCGCCTTCGCCGTGGACCTGGGCATGCAGCGAGTGGCCCGCCGCGACATGCAGGCGCTCGCCGACGTCATCGCGCTCGACATGGTGCGCCAGCTCGACGGCCGCAGCCATGCGGTCATCAAGGCCGCCGACGGCTGGCAGAGCGGTCTGCGCAGCAGCATGTACAACAACCTGCGCTCCACCGGCGTGCAGTACGCCGACATCTCCAGCCAGCAGCACCAGGAGAAGCTCACCGCCACGGTGGCCGGCGAGCCGCTGCAGGTCGTGGTGGAGATGGGCTACCTCGACGCCTCCGGCGGCTTCACCAGCGTGCCCTACCCGACGGTGCCCACCGCGGTGCGCGTGACCGCCAGCACCAGTGTCGACTTCTCGTTCGCCCCCGGCAGCGGCGGCGCCAGCCGGACCGCGGTCGCCGAGACCCGGTCCAACACCTGCTTCAGCGTCGGCTCCTTCCTGCTGGGCCTGGACACCAGTGCGGGGACCCTGACCTCGCTGCTCAACCCGATCCTCGGCGACACCAGCCTCACCGCGGTCAGCTACCGGGGCCTGGCCAACGCCGACGTCTCGTTGCTGGAGCTCATCGAGGCGCCGAGCCTGGACGTCGGGACGCTGGACGGGCTGCTCTCCGCCGGCGACATCACGGTCGGCGACCTCATGCTGGCCAGCGCCGAGGCGCTGCAGAACCGCGGGGACTCCGACAGCCTGGCCGCAGCGACCCTGCTCAACCAGCTCGTCAGCACCACGGTGGTGGGCAACGTCGTGGTCGACATCGCCGACATCATCGACCTCACCACCGCCGGGGACGGAGCCCTGGACGCGGACCTGAACGTGCTGGACCTCATCGGTGGTGCGCTCACGGTCGCCAACGGAAGCAACTTCGTCGGCGTCCCGGCGCTGAACCTCTCGCTGCCCAACCTGGCGAACGCCACCTCGAGCGTCTCCATCATCGAGGCGCCCCACCTCGCGTGCGGTGGTGCGGGCGCGGAGGCGAGCACCGCCCAGGTGCAGGTGAACGCCTCGGGGACGGTGGGCAGGACCCTGGCGATCCCGTTGGGCGGCACCGTGACCATCGGTGGACCGTTGTCGCTGTCGGCCATGCTCGGGTCCGCGACCGCCACGCTCGGCGACGTCAGCTGTGACCCCAACATCATCCCGATCACCACCGACACCGCCCTCAGCTCGCTCAACCAGTCACTGAGCCTGGGCGTCACCGGCAACGACATCGGGATCGGTAGCAACGTCGCGGGTGTCCCCGGTCTGCTCACCGTCGACATCTCCTACACCCAGATGGTCTCCGCGACCCTCGGCAAGGCCGCCGTGACGGGTCAGGACCTCGTCTGGGACATCCCCACGACCGACACCTACGACACCGTCAAGCAGACGACCTCGACGTCGAGCGCCCTCCCGGCCGCCACCCTCTACGCCCCCGGCTCGCTGTCCATCACCGACCTGCGCATCGGCGGGGTGCCGATCGGATCGATCCCCCTGCTCGGCTCGATCGTGCAGAACCTCGTCATCAACTCGGCGACGACGCTGGTCAACACCCTGATCGGTAGCACCGGCCTCGTGGGCACCACGGTGTCCGCGCTGGTCTCGACCACCGTGAACCCCCTCATCACCAGCCTCAACGGAGTGGTCGGCCAGCTGGCGGGTGCGCTCGGCCTCGACATCGCCGGGGCCGACGTGGCCGTGCGACCGACCGCGGTCTGCAACGCGCCGGTCCTGCGCGGCTGAGCCGGCCCACGCCGACGGCGGGCCGACGGGGGAGACATCCCGCGAGATCGGGCGTTCGCCGGACACGTGGGCTCCACCTGACCCAGACTGGTGGTCTGGACCATCCGCGTCAGGGAGGGCGTGGAGGTCGGGTGTTCTCGGGAGGAACAGATGGTGCTGCTCGCACCTGTACGTCGATGTGCTCGCTGGACGCGCCGGCACCGCCCCGGCTCGCGCCCTGTGGCGTGGGGTCGCTCGGCTCGGTGGACGGACCCCGCTCGGGGAGATTCCTCTCAGGAGTCGCCGGGAGCGGTCGATGGGGCTCTCGGGGAGATCCTCAGGAGGTGCTGGACCGTGCGAGACGTCACGACGTCGCGCCCTCGGGGCGCTGCCCGGGAGCGGGGAGCCGCTGCCGTGGAGGCCGCGCTGGTCCTCTCCGCCCTGCTGCTGCCGCTGCTGCTGGGCGTGATCACCTGGGGCGACTACTTCTTCCGGGCCCAGCGGGTCGACACCCTCGCGCCCGCGGTACCGGTCGGGGGAGTGGCGGGCGAGTTCACCTGCCAGGGCCTCAAGGACACCGTGGCCGCCACCGTGGTGGGGGTCGTGCAGGACCTCGACCCCAGCCTCGCCGGCATCGCCGTCGGTGACGTGACCGTCAGCGTGGTCGAGGTGCTCCCCGACGTGGGTGTCACCGTGGACATCCACATCGAGACCCCGCTGGTCGGCGGCCTCGCCTCGCTGATCCCGCTGCCGGGCGGCGGCTCCATCGTGACCGACTTCAGCCAGCGGCTGCAGGACGTGACCGTCTCGGACGTGATGTGCGCATGAGGCGCGACGACAGCGGCGCCATCGCCGTCCTCACCGCCCTGACCAGCGTGGTGCTGATGGTCGTCGCGGGGCTCGCCGTCGACATCGGGAACACCTGGGCCCGTCGGGGCCAGCTGCAGGTGCAGGCCGACCGGGCTGCGACGTACGCCGCGCAGTTCCTGCCCGCGGACAGCGACGCCGACCGCCTCGAGCTGGCCAAGGGGGTGGCCTTCTACCTCGCCTGCCACCCGGTGCTCGGGCAGCGCCAGCTCGACCCGACCATCCCCTCCTGCCCCGCCGACCCCTCGTCGACGACCCTGGACGTGTACGCCCAGGACCTGCTCGACGAGGACATGGTCACCTTCCCGGTGCGCAACCAGGTCAAGGTCGTGACGCCCTGGGCCCGCGTGGACTACGGCTTCGGGAGGGCCATCGGCGCTGAGGGCTCCACACAGCGCAAGAGCGCGACGGCCAAGGTGACCTCCCCGGGGATGCTGTCGCCGATGGCGCTGTCGCTGGACTGCCTCCTCAACGTCGGTACCAACGTCCTGGGCGGTGCCGGCGTGCCCTTCGGCTACATCTCCACCACCCACCAGGGGGGCGGGAGCCCCAGCGTCACGACCACCTGGCCCAGCGGCATCACCTACGTCAACGACCCGAACCTCAACGGCATCGCCCCGGGCCGCATCACCCAGCAGCTGCTCGGGACCCTGCCCACGGTGCAGGTCAGCGGGAGCCGGTGGCCGATGTTGACGGCCAACCAGCGCTACCGGGTCGTCTTCCGGCAGGGCTCGGGGCTCACCGCCCTGACCCAGGAGGTCGGCGGCAGCCTGGTCCTGGACGCTGGCAACAACCCGCGGCGGGTCGGACACATCCCGGTGGTGGTGCCGGCCCTGGTGGCTGCCACGACCGGCACCTGGCAGGTCAAGGTCGTCGTGGAGAACCTCGTCGCGAGCGTCCCGGTGAGCCGGACCTACTCCTCGGACACGTCCACGTTCGACGTCGACGGGCTCGTCACGCCCACGCCCGTCTCGTGCGGACGCCTGCTCAAGAGCCCCCGGGCAGGCACCCAGGCCAACATCAACTTCGTCCACAACCTGCAGGAGGGCATCGACCACCTCCTCGACCAGCACCCCAGCCTGGTGTCGATGGGGTCGACCCTGGACTCGCTCACCCTGGCGCAGCTCCAGACCCTGCTCGGTCTGACCGAGTGCTCCGGCACCGACGTCAAGGACACCAACGGCGTGCAGCCGGGGCAGACGCCCACCTGCGTGGTCACCAACATGAGCAACGCCTACGAGGCGGGCTTCACCCCCGGGATGATCGGCGCGGAGGGCCGGCTGGCCTGCACCTCCGACCACCCCTGCCGCCCCGGGAAGTCCTTCAGCCTCAACGGGGTCAGCATCAACAACGACGTCTTCGGCGACTTCGTGACCAACCCGTCCCTGCTGAGCGCCGACACCTTCTTCAACCTCGACAGCTACCTCGACACGAGCCTGCCGGTCGTGACCCCGCAGTCGAACCTCTCGCGGGAGATCTACAACAGCCACCGGTTCATGTGGGTGGCCGTGGTCTCCACCGCCGGCGCGGTGTCCGCCGTGCAGGCCGGGGACTACCCGATCGTCACGTTCCGACCGATCTTCATCACCCAGTCCTCCATCCTGAGCGGGACCACCCCGCTGCTGGACAGCGGGCTCCTGACCGCTCTGGTCCCCACGGTGTCCACCGCGCTGTCGCTGCTCGACACCGCGATGCGGACCCTCCTGCAGCCTGGGCTGACGGACCAGAACGGGCTCATGGTCGACTCCGGCAACAAGCTGTCGGCCGTGCGGTTCATGACCATCGCCCCCGATGCCCTTCCCGCGGTCCCGGTCGACTACGCCGGGCCCGAGGCGGAGTACCTCGGGGTCGGCCCTCGCATCATCAGGTTGGTCGAGTGACCGGCCCGAGCACGAGGAGCCGGCGGCGCAGCGACCGGGGGAGCGTGGTGGTCGAGTTCGCCCTGGTCGTGCCGCTGGTGGTGCTGGTGGTCCTGGCGGTCGTCCAGTACGGCTACCACTACTGGGCGATGCAGACCGCGTCGGCCACCGCACGGGAGGCGGCTCGCCGCCTGATCGTCGGCACGGATCCGGTGTGCACGGTCACCGAGGCGCAGGCTCGGGCGTCGGGGCCCGCGGTGGGGAGCACGGTGCCCAGCGTGGTCTACGCCTACGACAACGCCGGGAACACCGCCGAGCGGGGGGCACTGGTGACCGTGACGGTGACGATCCAGTCCCTCGACGTCGGGCTGGTCCCGCTGCCGTCGGGTGGACTGGTCACCCAGACCGCCAGCAACCGGGTCGAGAACGTGCCGATCGACCCGTTGCTCTGCCAGTAGCGGCCCGCCCGGCGTCCACAGCCCACCCGCACCGCGAGGTCCTCCACCGGACACCCGGCAGCGACCCCGAGCACGGTCGGTGTCGACCACCCTCCTGGCAGGAGGTGGGCGATGACCCAGGAGAGGAACGCGCTCGGCGCGTACGGAGAGCGGGTGGCCCAGGCGCACCTGGTGGCCGCCGGTCTGGAGCTGCTCGACCGCAACTGGCGGTGCAGCGAGGGCGAGCTGGACCTCGTGCTCCGCGAGGGCGACGTGCTGGTGGTGTGCGAGGTCAAGACCCGCACCGGGGAGGGCGGCGCGGCCCCGCACGAGGCGATCACCGCCGCCAAGCTGGACCGGTTGCTCCGGCTGGCTGAGCGCTGGCAGGTGGAGCAGGGGGTGCGGGCGCCGGAGGTCCGCATCGACCTCGTCGCCGTGCACCACCCGCGCCGCGGGGCTGCCCGTGTCGAGCACGTGCGGGGGCTGGTCTGATGCCGGTCGCCACCACCTGCACCGTCTCGCTCGACGGTGCCGTCGGGCACGTCGTCACCGTCCAGGCCGACGTCTCCTCGGGCATGGTCCGCACCGACCTCGTCGGTCGGGTCGACCAGTCGCTCAACGAGGCCCGCGACCGGGTCCGGATGGCCATCACCAACTCCGACCTGCCGTGGCCGGCCACCAAGCGGATCACGGTGCTGCTCGCGCCGGCCGACCTGCGCAAGCGCGGCACCCACCACGACCTCGGCATCGCCCTGGCCGTCCTCGGTGCGGAGGGGACGGTGGACCCGCTCCTGCTCAGGCACTGCTTGTACGTCGGTGAGCTGATGCTGGACGGCAGCCTGCGCTCGGTGCGCGGGGTGCTGCCGATGGTGCTGGCCGCCCGGGACCGCGGCATCACGACGGTGATGGTCCCCGAGCCGCAGGTCGCCGAGGCCCGGATGGTGCCCGGCACCACCGTGTTCGGGGTCCGGTCCCTCGCTCAGGCCGTCGCCGTGACCACCGGTGAGCCGCTGCCCGAGGCACCGCCGGTCGTGGAGTCCAGTGCCGCGAGCCTGCTGCAGTGGCGCGGCTCGAGCAGGCACGAGGCCGTCGACCTCGACGACGTGCTCGGCATGGGCGACGCCCGCGTGGCCCTGGAGGTCGCGGCCGCCGGTGGCCACCACCTCCTGCTGTCGGGGCCCAAGGGCGCCGGGAAGACGACGCTCGCCGAGCGGCTGCCGACCATCCTGCCGGACCTGGCGGGCGAGGAGTCGCTCGAGCTGACCGCCATCCACTCGCTGGCCGGCATCCTCGACCCGGGCGCCGGGATGCTCGTGCGCCCGCCGTACTCAGCCCCCCACCACGACGCGAGCAAAGTCAGCATCGTGGGTGGCGGCTCGGGCCAGGTGCGGCCCGGAGAGCTCAGCCGCACCCACTCAGGGGTGCTGTTCCTGGACGAGTTCCCGCTGTTCCGGGCCGACGTGGTCGAGGCCATGCGCGAGCCGCTGGAGAACGGCGAGATCACCATCGCCCGTGCCGAGGAGCTGGTGACCCTCCCCGCGCGCGGCATCGTGGTCCTCGCGGCCAACCCGTGCCCCTGCGGGGACCACAAGCCGCACGCCAAGGACGACCGCTGCCGCTGTCGGCCGCAGGCGCTGCGGGAGTACCGCGCCAAGCTCTCCGGACCGGTCGCCGACCGCATCGACATCGTCCGCCACGTCGAGCCGCTGGCGGCCCACGAACGGGCCGACCGGTTCGCCGCGCGGGAGGACTCCGCCACGGTGCGTGCCCGGGTCGCCCGCGCCCGCGCCCGACAGGCCGAGCGCTACGCCGACGTCGGGTGGCGGCTCAACGGACACGCCACCGGTGCCGCACTGCGCGACCACTGGCCCCTCACCGACGCCGCCACCGCACTCCTGGACTCCCACGTCGTGAAGGGCGCGCTCACCAGTCGCGGCGCCGTCCGGGTGCACCGGATGGCCTGGACCGTGCACGACCTCGCACCCGAGCCCTCCGGCCGGCCAGGTGTCGACGAGCTCGACGTCGCCCTGCGCCTGCGCACGGGTGCCCCGTTGCTCGCGACGAGCCTGGGCCGGAGGAGCGCATGAGCACGGGAGGAGGTCGCTCGGTGGATCCCTGCCTCGACGAGGACCGCCTGCACCGGCTCGGCATCGCCCACCTGACCGAGCCCGGCGACCCCCGCGTCGCCGGGCTGGTCGACGACCTGGGGGCCGCGGTCGTGCACGAGGGCCTGCTGCGCGGCCTGGACCTGCAGGGGGTCGAGCTCGACGCCGCCGCCCGGGTCGGGGCGACCGAGCCCGCCCGCGCGCTCGAGCGGGCGCACCGCGCCGGGCTGCGCTTCGTGGTCCCCGGGGACACCGAGTGGCCCGCTCAGCTCGACGACCTGGGCTCCGCGGCCCCGGTGTCGCGCCACGGGGGGCGCCCGCTGGGGGTGTGGGTGCGGGGGCCGCTGGGCC